>CAZGOQ010000015.1:0-28695 GCA_964527315.1 uncultured Oscillospiraceae bacterium
AAAAAATCCCTGGTTTTCGCTCCCTGAAAACCAGGGTTCTTTGACAGGCTGAAACATCCCGGAACAAGTTCCGGGATGTTTATTTCTTTTGGAGAACTGCGGTGTGCGCCTCTCAGCTTTGAGAGAATCATTGCCTAGAACCTCATGATCTTAAGGAATTGTGGATTAGAATATAATTTTTACCATGTTTTTTAAAAAATTTCAATTTTTCTTGACACGCTAGCAACTAGAGATTGTACAATTATACTAGGGAGGTGATGTACTATGAAGATGAAAGATGTTGTAGCCGCAACCGGACTATCGGAAAAGACAATTCGTTATTATGAGATCAAAGGTCTCATTGCCCCACATCTTGAATATCGAAATGGTCGAAATTATCATGATTTTAGTGATGCAGACGTTCAGATGCTTTGTGATGTTGTTACGCTCCGGCATGCTGACTTTTCGATAGAGGAAATCCTACAAATGCAAAAGCGCAACTTCAGTATTGCGGAAATTCTTACCAACTACCAAGAGAGGATCAAGAACAAAAAAGAAACATATGAATTGCTGCATGAAATATCAAACACATTAGGCAGTGCAAATTTTTTGGACATCTCTGAGGTTGCAACCTACATCCGAAATTATAGCAGTGAAGTACCTACAGTGGAAAAGCCGATTGAATTTCACTTCGGCGTAGACGATGTAGAGACAGATGATGAAAAAGCCGCCGCGATCCAAGCCTTTTGGGCGAAAAAGGAGCCGCGCTATCATGTATGGATCATTGCAATATTGTCTGCATTGAATATTGCGATGCTAATATGCCTGCTATTCTTACTCCCATTTGCAAAAAAAGCCATTCCAGAAACGACAGGCGCTACGGGAGACTACCTTTACTATCTATCTGGTATCAATTTTGTCCGATGCGACGCAAATGGAGAAAACGAGACAGTGATCTACCAGAGGACTGATGCGAACAGGGATTTTTCTTATGTGGTTGGGACAGATAAAATTTATTTTTTAGATGGTACACAACTATATTCCATAAACTATGACGGCAGCGGAAAATACAAATTTTCCGGCACATATGCAGGGCCTCCGGCCGGTCGACATAGTAAAACGTGGTCTGCATTAGCGTTGCATGACGAAATGCTCTATGCTTGCTATTCTAGGGGCGGTATGCTTGGATCGCCGGAGCGGAAAATGGCATGTATTTCTACAGAAACAGGGAAGATCAGTTATATTGATTCGGACTATGCTTCATCCGTCTTTGGCATTTACGATGGGAAATTATATATTTATGATACCTATGCACCGACTACGGGAATTGATATCATTGATTTGGAGACCGGGAAATGTGTGCAGTCTGTAGATACAGAATTTGATGCGGAAGGTGTATGGTTTTATAACGGTGCCGCCTATTTCTCTGTTTCGACTGGAAACGGCAGCGATTTGGTTTGTATAACAGAGGATGACTTGGACGGAGTTATTGTCGATCATTGCGGCAGTTGGTACTATGGCGGGTATCAGAATTACTGCATCTGTTCGGATGGTGGAGCGGGGTATGTAAAAAATATGATATCCGGCGCAAAAACAAATATCCCCATTATGACAAATATCGCAATGGATGACACGATGATAATATTATCGGATGAAAACAGTATGAAATATCTTTCATTGCCAATTCAATAAAAGGGGTGCTTTTATGAAAACTAAGTTGTCACGCATTACAACGTTGATTATTGTGCTGTCTGTTGCATTATCTTGTATGCCTATTTCGGCGTTCGCTACAGATGTTGTAACTGATTCTGCAACTGACATCCATGTATCTCATGTATCTTTGGAGGCACATTCTGGAGTATATATCTCTGTGGATACATCTGACCCTGGCATCGATCCGCAGTATGTGATTGGTAGTGACAGTTCTCAGGTCATTGGTGCTTGGTATTTCCGTGTTGGCATACATACGATTTCGGTGAACTGCTCCACCGGTTTTAACGTTGACGTATATATGTACCATAATGGTTCTTATTGGGCAGGGAAGACTCTGTCATCAGCTGTGGGATGGTATTCTTGGTCTCCTTATATAACTGACGAAGGGTATTATACAATCTACGTCTATAATAATGCAAATTCATCTGTTGATTTAACATTGAGTATTTCATAACTTCAAAATCTGTTTCATCCGTTAATAAAGGCAGACACCTTTCTTGGTGCCTGCCTTTAAATATAGCTACTAATATAGCGTTCAACGTAAGTTTTGGAAAGGTGACAGCAAATTTTCTTTATTTCGCCAATACTTTCTTCAGCTTGGCAAACCGGGGCAGGCCGTTTTCCTTCTGCATCTTTGTCTCGCCCTGAATGAGAGGGAGGGCATAGTCGATAAACTCCTGTGTCACGCCGTTGCCCTCCGCGTTGATCCACTCCAGCGGCACCTTCTTTTCAAAGTTGGCGCATTGGTCCAGCGGCAGCAACTCCGTCTCCCAGGTGTAAGGATTGTTTCCGGTGCGCTTGATGGTAACCATCAATCCTGTCTGTCCGGAGGTAGCGGCCTCCACCGCCGTCTTTCCCACGGCGTAGGCCTCGTCAATGTCCGTCTGGGAGCCGCAGTGAGCCCCACAGCGCTGCATCAGGCTCAGTTCGATGGCCCGGCTTTTGCAGTCGATTTTCTGCTTCAGCAGACTTTCCAGCACCTGAGCCAGACCGCCCATTTGGGTGTGTCCAAAGGCGTCTTTGGCCGCTTCGCCCGCATACTCGGAGATAAATTTGCCATCCTTGTCATGGATGCCCTCGGACGCAGCGATGAGAACCTTCCCCCTTTCCCTGTAAATGCGCTCTGCATCGGCATAAAATTTTTCCAGGTCAAATGGGATTTCCGGCAGATAGATCAGATCCGGTCCCTCGCCGCTGGCGGAAGCTAATGCCGCCGCGCCGGCAAGCCATCCGGCATTCCGGCCCATGATCTCAATGATGCAGATCATACCGGTGTCGTAGACCTTGGCGTCCAGCGATACCTCCATGCAGGTGGTCGCAATATACTTGGCTGCGCTGCCAAAACCGGGGCAGTGGTCTGTGCCACAGAGGTCGTTGTCAATGGTCTTGGGTACGCCGATGACATTACACTCATAGCCCACGGAATTGAGATACCGGCTGACCTTTGAGCAGGTGTCCATGGAATCGTTGCCGCCATTGTAGAAGAAATAGCGCACGTTGTACTTTCTGAAAATTTCCAGTATCCGCTTGTAATCGGTATCGTCGGTCTCCGGATCCTTCAGCTTATACCGAACAGAACCAAGGGCGGAAGAAGGGGTGTAGGGGAGGAGGGCAAGTTCTTTCGGGTCCTCCTCGTCGATGACATAGAGTTGATCATTTAAAATGCCCTTGATGCCGTGGGCTGCACCATAGACCTTTGTGATATAGGGGCTTTTCAGCGCCGTCTCAAATACGCCGCAGGCGCTGGCGTTGATGACGGATGTGGGACCGCCGGACTGGCCGAAAATACAGGCGCCGGTGAGGGGAGTGGACATAGGTCATTACCTCCTGATAATTCAATATATTTTGGTTACACTATAGCATTTTCAAATAGAAAGCGCAAGAGAAATCCGCATATCTCCGATACAGTGTAAAACGTATGGAATGTTTATAATATATCATAATTCTCATAACTTTTGCAAGTATCATATTGCTTTTTGAGGGAAGAAATGCTACAATGATGATATCATAGCCATGAAAATGGAAAAGGAGTGTTTTTATGCCCATTGTCACATCCACGGAAATGTTCAAAAAGGCCTATGACGGCGGCTACGCCATCGGCGCCTTTAACGTCAACAATATGGAGATCATTCAGGGCATCACCGAAGCGGCCCAGGAGGTATCCGCTCCCGTGATCCTGCAGGTTTCCAAAGGCGCCCGCGCTTATGCCAACCGGACGTATCTGGTCAAACTGGTGGAAGCTGCGGAAATCGAAACAAAGCTGCCCATCTGCCTGCATCTGGACCATGGCGACAGCTTCGAAACCTGCAAATCCTGCATCGACGACGGTTTTACTTCCGTCATGATTGACGCATCTTCCAAGCCCTTTGAGGAAAACATCGAGATCACCCGTCAGGTGGTGGAATATGCCCACGCCCACGGCGTTGTGGTGGAAGCGGAGTTGGGCACGCTGGCCGGTGTAGAGGACGAAGTAAAGGTTGCCGCTGAGGATTCCTCCTATACGCGGCCCGAGGATGTGCAGGAATTTGTGGAAAGGACCGGCTGTGACTCTCTTGCCATTGCCATTGGCACCTCTCACGGCGCTTATAAGTTCACTCCAGCCCAGTGTACCCGAAATGAAAAGGGCATTCTTGTGCCGCCTCCTCTGCGGTTTGATATCCTGGAAGAGGTATCCCGGCGGCTACCCGGATTCCCCATCGTGCTCCATGGTTCCTCCTCGGTTCCTCAGAAGTATGTAAAGATGATCAACGAAAATGGCGGCGCGATGCCTGATGCGGTGGGCATTCCGGAGGAACAGCTGCGGAAAGCCGCCTCCATGGCCGTCTGCAAGATCAATATCGACTCCGATCTGCGTCTGGCCATGACCGGCACCATTCGCCAGTATTTCAATGAACATCCCGCAGACTTTGATCCCCGTCAGTACCTGAAGCCTGCCAGAAACAACATCAAGGAACTGGTCAAGCACAAAATCGTAGATGTGCTCGGCTGCGACCATAAAATTTAAAGGATCTGCTGCAAAACAGGCCGCTCAAAAAATTGAAGCGGGAGAAACCACAGATTTTTGTGATTTCTCCCGCTATTTCTAACTTTTTGGGCAGACCGTTTTTTGCAAGAAACGCATTATGCGGCAGGCCCTTTCTTATTCATCCAGATGAAAAGAGGAGAGGGGATTGGCCTCCGCAGCCAGCTTCAGTTCCGTACTCTCAATGTGGGTGTAGATTTGGGTGGTATTCAAATGTTCGTGGCCCAATACCTCCTGCAGCGTTTTTACGTCTACGCCCTGAGAGAGCATCAGTGTCGCCGCCGTATGCCGAAGCTTATGGGCGGAATACTGGGAGGGATCCAGTCCCGCGTCGGTGATATGCTTTTTCACCAGATTATGCACCGCCTTGGTCGTCATGCGCCCGCCGGTGGCGCGTCCCTCCTGATTTTTCTTTCGGGACAAAAACAGCGGCCGTCTGGGATCATTTCGGATTTCCTCCGGCAGCGTATCGTTGTACGCATGAATCGCCGCAATACATGCTTCGCCCATATAAACCGTTCGTTCTTTGTTTCCTTTTCCTAAAACTCTTAGTCTATCATTGTGCAAATCGCCGAAATTTAACCCCACAAGTTCCGAAATTCGCAATCCGCAGTTCAAAAACACCATTAAAATGGCAAAATCCCGGTCTGCGTTGACGCCCTGAACGGAGGATAGCAGTTCCTTGGACTCCTGCAAGGTCAAATATTTGGGCAACGCCCGGCGCAGCTTGGGAAATTCCACATCCGCAGCAGGATTTTCCGACATTTTTTTACCGCTGGAATTACTGGTCATATATTTAAAAAAGGATTTGACCGCAGAAAGCTTCCGCGCCCGGGCCGCCGGATCAATGCCTTTACCGGGATGCCGGGTTTCCGGATGATAGATCCGGTCATTATTCAAATAATAGACGAATTCCTGAATCTCACTGTAGGTTGTGGCTTTGACAAAATTCAGATCCACAGATCGGATGGAGATGGTATTTAAGTCCGTCTCATTGGGCAAATCACTTCGCTGCATGACGAGAAAGCGGAAGAACATCCGCAGATCTAAATAGTATTCTGAAACCGTCTTTTTGGATTGTCCTTTGGTAGTCTCATGATAGAGCAGAAATTCCCGCAAAATTTGGGGACAATCCCGATCATTCATATATCCCATCAAAATCCCTCCGAATTTCCTTGTTTTTTCGGCCTATAAAGTCACAAAATTTTTATTTTGTGACTTTCAATATTATTATATCAAAGGAAAATCACGTTGTCAAGACCTTCCCCTTCTTGAAATAAAATGAGCATAAGCGCCGCAGATCTGCATAGCTATCACAGGTGATGAACATGAAAAAGTGGAAGGTCTATGGACTCTGGATCCTCTTTACAGAAGCGGTCGGCGGCTTATCCGGCTTTCTGACCCGAGACGGCATGAAGCTTTATAAGGTAGTCATCCAAAAGCCGCCCCTGTCTCCGCCGGGCATCGTATTTCCCATCGTCTGGGCAATTCTCTTCGCTCTGATGGGAATTGGTGTCGCCAGAATCGATATGACATCAAAAAAATCTCCTGAACGGAGTCGCTGCCTGAAGATTTTTCTGCTTCAGTTGGCATTTAATTTCGTATGGAGCCTGATTTTTTTCAATTTGCAGGCATTTGGCTTTGCGCTCCTCTGGCTGGTGGCATTGTGGGTGCTGATCATTCAAATGATATTCTGTTTCTATCCGCTGGACAAACCCGCCGGGCTGCTGCAGATCCCCTATCTCCTATGGGTCAGCTTTGCAGCCTATTTAAATCTTGGCGTTTGGATTCTGAATTAAAAAACGGCAAAAGATCATGTCAAAACGATTTTCTGCCGTTTTGATCAATACAATGTCAACATAACAGATCTTTCAGTGCCGCGAAGGTCTCTACCTTCTCCTCATACCCATCTACCGTTCCAAAGCCATAGGCCGCAAACACAAAGGGAATTCCGGCAAACTTCGCCGCGTTGCGATCTCCCTGGGTATCCCCTATATATACCGGATTTTGGAACCCGTTCCGGGCAATGATGGTTTTATTGTTCTCGCCCTTGCTGTTTCCGGTCTCCCCGAAACAGATATGATCGAAGAAATAAGACTCCAGCCCATGGGCCGTCAAAAACGCCTCAATATAGCCTTTTTGACAGTTGGAAACAATGCAGAGCCTGTGCTCTTTTTGCAGCGCGTTCAGGGTTTCCTCCACCTCGGGAAACAGTTTTGCGCCATGATCCCGCAAATAGTCGTTTTCCTCCTGAATACACTGGCCTATCAGTTCCATCCTCCGCTGCTGGGTTTCCATGGGAAACAGCTTTTGGGCGATTACATCCATTTGCAGGCCCATGACCCCCTCCTGCTCCGTTCTGGTAATGGCCGGACGGGGCCAATTATTTTTTTCCAGCACGTTGTTCCATGTCTTTATAATCTCGTCCACGGAATCCCATAGTGTTCCATCTAAATCAAATAAAATCGCGTCTGCCTTCATTCGCACTCTCCTGCGCCTTTAGAATAAATCCGTATCCCTGGGAAACTCCAACGATTCCTCCGGCGTCTCCTCCCCTGTCCGGGCTGTTTCCTGCTGCTCTTTGAGCATTTCCTGTATGGGCTGCACCAGATACTTGTCCACCAGCGGATAACTGGCGGAGATAGACAGGAACCCGGTAAAGCTATAGATAAACAGGCCGATCAGCACAATCTCCAGAAAAGGATGCACCGCCATGATCAGCAAATAGGCCACCACCCAGATCAGCAGGTTTGCCAGCGCGCTGAATACGTTGCGAAAAATGCCGATAAATGCCAAAAGCCAGGCGTTTTTGATGATGGAACGGAGATTCAGCTTCACCGTGACAATCATCAAGTAGATATATTTCCGCATAAAGACATAGAACATTCCCACCAGCAGCGTCACATATTTGCAGACCTTCATCACCGCTGCCAGCTCTGCCGGCGGCTGAAAGGTCAAATTGAACACCACCAATGCTGCGATCAAACAGTCGATGACACCAAAAAACATTCCCTGCTTCCAGTTTTCTTTGGCCTTATCCCAGATATCGCTGATCCAGGAGTGGGTCTCCCGGGAAAAGTTCCGCAGTACATAGGTCACGCCGCATTTTGCCGGGCCATAGCACAGCACCGATGCCAGCAGCAGAAGGAACTGGACGCCCATTGGCACATATCGGTAGTAGAGCATTGCCAGATACAAAAGCGGCGTGAAGAGACTCATCAGGCCGTCGCCGCCGGAAAGCTGCTGATCCCGAATCTCTGACAGCGGCCCTCTGCCGGAAAACGTCACATAATCGTTTTCGTATTCCACCAGTTCCTCTATGGAAGAAACCCCCTCCACAATGAACCAGGTATCGACCGTATTGTCAGCATCTTGGGCTGCCTCTCCCCTGTCAGTATACAGCGTTACAGTAAAGGTCCCGTTTTTGTCCTGATCCACGTCCAGCGTGAAATCATTGCCGTTTGCGCCGGGCTCCCTGGCTGTGACAGTAAGGTTCCCCTCTGTCAACGTAGCACAGGTGCCGGTATAGCCCCAGCGCTGAAACGTGGTATACATGGTATCGTACACTTCCGTATAGACCGCAAGAAGGATCGGCAGCATGACCGCCAAAAAGACCAGATTGACCTCGATAAACCGCCAGAATTTCCTGCCGTAAAGTTCAAAGAACTTGAAAAAAGCATTTTTCTCCGGAGCATCCTTCTCCACCCCCTTACCGGGCTTATAATATTTCCTGTTGAAAAGTCCCATACTGCGGCTCCTTTGATCGATCACAGATTCTGTATTTTTATCTTTTGCACGGTTTCATGTTTGAACGCGCTGCATGTTGGTAGCGCATCTCGCTTTGCCAATTGTTTGTGGATATTATAGCATTGAATGCTCTGCGGCGCAAGGGTGCATTTCCATCAAAGCGCCCGCAGAAATCCCGGCCACTTATGTGACCGGGATTTCTGCGTTATCCGAATTACATGGCCTTGGGATGACACTTATTGTATTCATCCTTCAAATTTCGTTTGACCAGTTGCGCATAGACCTGCGTGGAAGAAATATCGCTGTGGCCCATCATTTCCTGAATGGAGTGAATGTCCGCGCCGTTTTCCAGCAGATGGGTCGCGAAGCTATGCCGCAGGGTATGAGGCGTAATATCTTTGTCGATATGGGCCTTTTCCTGATAGCTTTTGACGATCTTCCAAAAGCCCTGACGGCTCATACGATCCCCGCTCATATTAACAAACAGCGCCTGCTCGTTGATATCCGCGATCATCTTTGGGCGAATGTTCTGCATATATACTGCCAACGCATCCACCGCCGCAGGATACATTGGAATGATCCGCTCCTTTCCCCTGCTCTCACAGCGAATGAAACTCCCCGCTACATTCACATCGGAGATATTGAGGGAAATCAATTCTGTGACCCGGATGCCGGTGGCGTAGAGCAGTTCCAGCATGGCTTTGTCCCGATAGCCTTTCATATCATTGCACTGGGGCTGGGCCAGCAGCCGTTCTACCTCTTTGCCCGTCAGCACCTGGGGCAGCTTTTTTTCTGATTTGATGGACGCAACATGAGCCGCCGGATTTTCCGTCACAGTCTCCTGCCGCAGAAGATAACCAAAAAAGCCCTTGATGGACGCCAGACTCCGGGAAACGGTCGCAGGGGATTTCCCCTGACCGGAAAGGTAACTGAGATATGTACTCACATGAGTCTCCGTGATATCCTGAATCTTCAGCTGGCGCTCAGAACAATATGACGCAAACTGCCGCAGATCCCGCATATAAGAGGAGACCGTATTGTCAGATGCGTGTTTTTCCCTGATCAGATAACTCTGATACTCAGCCAAATAGGATTCCATACTATGATACTCCGAATCTCACAAAGTACATTCCACCCAGCCACCTGGCCAGCGTGCATTCCAAAAAAGCGGACAGAAACAGCAGGACAAGCGTTACAAGCAAGATTCCAACCGTTTTCCCCCTCGAATCTCCGGCGTCAAACCGCAGGCTCTGTTCCACCGCCCAGGCCCCCAGGAGAAATCCATAGGGCAGCACCAGCAGCAGACGGAAGAAGAGCAGAATTCCAAGACAGACAGCGCCCACAATGCCCTGCTCGGCGGTGATACAGCCTGCCAGCATACCCAGCAGCAGCCCTTCCACCCCAAAAAGCGGCGGAATCAGGAGCGCTCCCAGTCTGGAAAACGAAAGCAGGAAAATCACCAGCAGGAATTTTGCATTCCAAAGAAACACCGAACCAAACCGCTGTCTGTCCAAGAACAGGGTCTGCGCCTGGCCCTCGCCAAACAGCACCCCGCCCAGCTGAAACCGCCAAACCAGCAGACACCCAAGCAGGACCCCCGTCAAAAACAAGAGCAGCAGCAATAAATTGCAATGTTTCTTTCCGGACTTTGTATGTGGAGAAGTCAGATAGGCCGTCATTGGTATCACCCCATAGATAGTATGGTCAGGCACCAATTCATATACCATATCTTGTGGAAAATTATTTTTTCCACTGAACTTTCCACAGCATAATTCCCTTCTTGCAGACATAATATACCGCATAATTCCTGAAATATCAATACTTTTTTATTTTTTTGTACATTATGCCAAAATATTATGTCTCCTTCGTTATGTTAACGATGCAACTCAAACTATAGCACAATTCCGTCAAAAAAGCAAGAAAAATCGGCAGCCCCCTATATGTCGTGGGGATTGCCGATTGTAAAACACCATATTTAGATATGCAAGACGCCGTGCACAATCTTGCACAGGGCGTAAGCGTCATTTACCCATTCTAATTTGCAGGAATTTCTGCAAGTCCGGCTTCAATCGCTCTCATTGCGATGGCACATTCCAGCCGTTTCCGCTGCATATCACAGCCCAGCCGGTAGGGCTTTTTCATATCGCCATTTGCATTCAGGTTCGCCGCGGAGCAGCCGCCGCTGCAATAGAATCTCGCCCAGCAGCTTTGGCAGTCCTCCCGCGTATAGATATTAAGCCCCGCAAAGGTGTCTGCAATCTCCGTGTCAAATTCTCCGGTCAGCACACTGCCCATGCGGTACTCCTCCTTCCCTACAAACTGATGGCAGGGATAGAGTTCTCCGTCCGGCGTGACTGCCACATATTCGCAGCCCGCGCCGCAGCCTCGCATCCGCTTGATGACGCAGGGCCCCTGGGTCAAATCCACGTTAAAGTGGAAAAAGTTAAAATTCTTCCGGCGGAGCATGATCTTTGCCAGCTTTTCATATTCGGCATAGATCGCGGGCAGATCCTCTTCCCGGATCGCATAGGGATCGGAATCGTCCGCTGTCACCGGCTCCACGGAAATGCTGTCCACCCCCAGGTCGGCAATGCTGAGTACGTCGTTGGAAAAGTCCAGATTCTCATGGGTAAAGGTTCCACGGACATAGTAGTCCTTGCCCTTATCCCGGTGCTGAATCAGGTTTAAAAATTTCGGTACGATCAGGTCATAGCTGCCCTTTCCATTGACTGTCAGACGATTCCGGTCATTGACCTCCTTCCGGCCGTCCAGAGACAGCACACAGTTGTCCATATTTTCATTAAAGTATTTGGTATTTTCCTCATTCAGCAATACGCCGTTGGTGGTCATGGTAAAGCGAAAGTGTTTGCCCCAGGCTTCCTCGTTTTCCCTTGCATGATCCACCGTAGCTTTTACCGTATCCATGGCCATCAGCGGTTCGCCGCCGAAAAAATCCACCTCGATGTTGTGCCGGCTGCCGGATTTTTTCACCACCCAGTCGATGGCCCGTTTGGCGACCTCCGGCGGCATGATTTTCCTCCCGGTTCCAAAATCCCCGGTGGAGGCAAAGCAGTATTTACACCGGAGATTGCAGTCGTGGGATACATGGAGACACAGCGCTTTGACCGGTGCCTCCTTGGGCACCGCCTCCGCCGGATCCACATAGTCCATGGGCGAAAACAGCAGTCCCTGATCCTTGAGTTCCATGAGTTCCGTCCATGCCTTTTTCGCATCCTCCGGCGCCACGCCCTCCAACACCGGCATCTCCTCCGGCGTATCTCCAGCCGCCTGGAGCAGCTTGAAACTAAGCTCGTCCAATACATGGACCGCACCGCTGTTTACGTCCACCGCAATTCGGCAGCCCAGCGCCGAAAAGGTATGTACCATTTGAATTTCCTCCCATTTTGCCCGCAAAAATGGGAAGGAGTCGCCCCCTCCCCATTTTGCCGGATGATTGGATCAGCGATCCTGATTCTCGCACTTCTGGTTGGCAACCGTGCAAGAGGTTTTGCAGGCGGACTGGCAAGATGTCTGACACTCGCCGCAGCCGCCCTTACATGCGCTTTCCTTCAATGTTGCGCCGGTCAAGGTTTTAATATGTTCCATTCTATAACCCTCCCTGTAATTTTCTGCATGGCCGCGCCGCACTACAACTCAAACGGCTTCGCCGCTTCACACCGGCCGTCTCCGGCGGCATGGCCAAACTGTATTAGCGCCTTGCACGACAAAGCGCACAGATGCGCGGTATCATAACCGCTTTGCCGTTATGATACCACATGCCATTGCCCATTTCAATCTTTTTTTCATTTTTCGCTGGTCTTTTGCCTAAATCCGCCGTTTCTTTTTCGTCTTTCCGGACGCAGCCAACGCGCCGATTACGCCGCCCCCTGCCGTCCAGGCAGGGATCCGCCAAGGTTCCAATCCAACGCTTTTGAACAGCAGGCCCCGCAGCACAAACACGACGAGCAAATACAGGCCCACCGCCGCCAGCGCCAGAGGCAGACGGAACTTCCCCGCCTGCTTTGCCGTCATAAAGCCCCCGGAAAGCCCGGACAGCAGCGCGACGCCCCAGGAGATATAGCGAAGCCCCCCCGGCAGTAGGCCCGCGCCAACCAGTGCCGAAGCGGCCCCCGACAGGATCAGCGAGACAGCCAGCGCCGTCAAGATGCCCCGGAGCAGGGCGCCAATGGTTCCATTCTTCATACAAAAAACTCCTCTCGCAGTACTCTCAGACAAGCCTATGCGGAAGGAGTTTTTTTCATGACTGAATCACTTGGTTTCCGTGGTCTGGGTTCCCTTGGTGGAAATGGCCCACTTTGCCAGCTGCATGCGCACACGATCCTCGCTGGTCTCGATGGTCACGAGATCGTCCTTGATATGAACCACTTTGCCCACAATGCCGCCAATGGTAGTCACCTCGTCTCCCACCGCCAATGCGCTGCGCATCTCATTGAGAGCTTTCTTTTTCTTGTTCTCTGGCCGGATCAAAAGGAAATAGAACACCACGATCAGCACCACAAAGGGCAGCAACATGGTGATCAGGCTGGTCCCGCTGGTGGTTTCCGTCAAAAGGGTAACATTCATAAACGATTCCTCCGATTTTTTATTAGATTCTATCTGGATTCTATCTCGTATTATACAAATAAGCCCTTCATAATGCAAGCAAAACTTAAATTCACAGGGAAAAAGTGTTTTCTCCGGTCCTTTCCGTCCGATACTCAAATCTTTTGGGCCAGCTTTTCCGAATACTCTGCCCGAAAAGCCGCAAATTCCCCTTCGTCCAGCGCCTGCCGGATTCGTTCCGCGAGTTTGTTATAGAAATAGAGATTGTGCATCACGGAAAGGCGCATTGCCAGCATTTCCTCCGCTTTGAACAGATGGTGGAGATAACTCCTGGTATACCGGCGGCAGACCGGACAGCGGCACAGGGGGTCGATGGGTTTTTCATCATAGATATATTTGGCGTTTTTCATATTGAGCGCACCCTCCCATGTAAACAGCCGCCCATGGCGTGCATTTCTGGCAGGCATCACACAGTCAAAAAAGTCTATGCCCCGGGCTACGCCCTCTATGATGTTGCTGGGGGTTCCTACGCCCATTAAATACCGAGGCTTGTCCTGGGGGGTATGCGGGGCCAGAACGTCCAGGATGTGATACATGGTTTCCACAGGCTCCCCCACTGCAAGCCCACCAATGGCGATCCCCGCCACGGGCAGAGTTCTGATCTGTTCCATGTGCCAGATGCGGAGGTCGTCATAGGTGCCGCCCTGATTGATGCCAAAGAGCACCTGCCCGGGGTTCACTGTCTCCGGCAGCCGATTCAGCCGCTCCAACTCCCGAACGCAGCGCTCCAGCCACCGCTGGGTGCGTTCGACAGAGTTTTTGACGTACTCTCTGGGAGCCGGGTTTTCCACGCATTCGTCAAAGGCCATCGCGATATCCGATCCAAGATTGGACTGGATCTGTATGCTCTCCTCCGGCCCCATAAAGATTCGGTGACCGTCCAGATGGGATGCAAAGGTCACACCCTCCTCCGTAATCTTCCGGAGACCGGACAGGGAAAACACCTGAAATCCGCCCGAATCGGTCAAAATTGGGCCGTTCCAGGTCATGAATTTGTGCAGTCCTCCCATGGTGCGCACCACCTGATCGCCGGGCCGGAGATGAAGATGATAGGTGTTGCTCAGTTCCACCTGGGTTCCGATCTGTTCCAAATCTGCAGCGCTAAGTGCGCCCTTGATAGCCCCCTGAGTCCCCACGTTCATAAAAACCGGGGTCTGTACCGTTCCATGCGGACAGGTGAATATGCCACGTCGGGCAAGACCCTCTGTTTTCAGCACCTTAAACATCCGCAGTTCCTCCCAGTCCATCCGCAATCAGCATGGCATCGCCAAAGCTGAAAAAGCGGTATTGCTCCTGCACCGCAATGTGGTAGGCATGAAGCACATGCGCCCGGCCAGCAAAGGCAGATACCAGCATTACAAGTGTGCTTTCCGGCAGATGAAAATTCGTCACCAGCGCGTCCATGGCCCTGAACCGATAGCCGGGATAGATGAAAATATCCGTCCAGCAGCTGCCTTCCTCAAAACTGCCGTCCTCTTTTATCAGAGATTCCAGCGTCCGGCAGGAAGTGGTGCCCACACAGATAATACGCTTTCCCCTCCGGCGGGTCTCATTGAGCAGCGCTGCCGTCTTTCCGGAAATCATGCAGAATTCCGAATGCATCTGATGATCCGTCACTTTCTCCGTGCTGACAGGCCGGAAAGTGCCCAGTCCCACATGCAGGGTCACATAGGCAATGTTGACGCCCATGTCCTCGATTTCCTTCAGCAGTTCCTTCGTAAAGTGCAGTCCTGCCGTTGGCGCAGCGGCAGAGCCGGTCACTTTGGAATACACCGTCTGATAGCGCTCGCCGTTTTCCAGTTCTTTCTTGATGTAAGGCGGCAGGGGCATTTTCCCCAGCCGCTCCAAGACTTCCAGAAAGATCCCCTCAAAATGAAACGCCGCCAGTTTTTTCCCTTCGCCCAGATCCTCTGTAATTATGGCAGTCAGTTCTCCATTTCCAAAAGACACCTCCGCCCCCTGCTTCAGCTTCCGGCCAGGGCGGGCCAGACATTCCCACCGGCCTTCTCCCCTGTCCCTGAGCAGAAGCAGTTCTACCGCGCCCCCGGTGGGGACGCGGTTTCCATAGAGCCGGGCCGGCAGCACACGGCTGTCATTGAGCACCAGCGTATCGCCGGGATGCAAAAATTTTGGCAGGTCATAAAAATGCTGATGGCCCACCGCGCCGGTTGTCCTGTCCAGTGTCATGAGCCGGGAAGCGTCCCGCCGTTCCAGCGGCGTCTGAGCAATCAACGCCTGGGGCAAATCATAGTAAAAGTCACTTGTTTTCACAAACTATCCTCTTTATCCTGAAATTTTTCATTCGCCCAGATATCATAGTACGAAATGCCCCGAAACGCAAGGATTTTTATGTTGCTTCGTCAAATTCCCCCAAGACCGGCCGTGTCTCACCGTCTATGCTCGCCACAACTGCATAGTGTTGTCCATCTGAGGCAAATTCGTTTATGAAGCCTGGATAGCTGCACACCTCTACAACTGTCTCATCTGCGCCGCAGCGGTACAGATGTGTTTCACCAGCTTCTCCATCTACCACCATCAAACAGACCTAATCTCCTGCCGGATAGAGGAAATATCCCGCATTTACCGCCTGTATAGGAATTTTCAATACGTTCCAAGACGCCATTGGTTCGCTGCTGTCGAGCGTTCCCTGAAAGATTTCGCGACCGTGCCAATTTGTCATAAAAGCCAGCCGATCCCCCAACAGTACCATACTGCCAGTGTTGTTTGGCATATAACTCCTTTCCAGATCCCAGGACGTTCCGATGTCCAGATTCCAGATGGTAAGCCGCTGTATCTGTCCGCTGAGCGAATCCGATGCGGAAATGACAGTTCGATTCTCCGAAGTACACAGGGCAAAAAGGGACTGTGAATCCGAGGTTTCCAGCACGGTAAACGTACCGGTTTCCAACTCCAGCGACATGAGATGGTAGGTACTGCCGTCCTCCGATCCCCATTCCGCCGCCGAAAACAGGAGAAAATGATTGAGGACGTTGAGATTATACAACTGCACATATTCCGAATAATCTGTGTTGATGTAATAGATTTTCATTAAGATGTCAGCCGCCCATGTCACTCCTGTGGGCGCACGAAACAGATGCGTTGCTGCTCCGGTCTTCCAATCCAGCTGAAATACGTTGCCGGTGGCGTCTGTCCCATAGCAGTTGCCGTTTGCAACCCCAATGGACTGACCTCTGTTTCTTTCCGCAGCCGCTCAGCAGTAAAATCGCACAAATCAACACACAAATTATCTTTTTCATTCCGCTCCCTCCCCTGTGTGATTGGTCATTCGTTTTCCTTATTGTAACATTTGCCCCCGGGACAAATGCAAGAGGAATTTTCAAATTTCCCATTCTTTCACGGTTTTCCTGTTCTCCAGCTGGCAAAATACCCGAAATTTTTGCAAAATCCCGCCCGTTCTTATACGTCCGCTTCCCTTGACATCACCCCCCAGACTGTGATACCTTTTATGTTAAGGAACTTTTACGCAAAATCATGCTATGCTGAATAGAGGAGCTGATGTTTTCCATGGAAAAATATAAAGTCGGAATAATTGGCGCCACCGGCATGGTCGGCCAGCGTTTTCTTACGCTGATGGACAGCCATCCCTGGTTTGAAACCGTGGTTCTGGCAGCCTCTCCCCGCTCCGCCGGAAAGAAATACCCGGAGGCCGTAGGGAAAAAGTGGTGCATGGATGTGGAGATTCCCGCCTGGGCCAGAGACATCACCGTTATGGACGCGGAGGGCGACGCGGAGCAGATCTCCAAACTGGTGGACTTCGTATTCTGCGCTGTGGACATGGACAAAAACGCCGTCAAAGAACTGGAATACAAATACGCAATGCTGGAATGCCCCGTGATCTCCAACAACAGCGCCCACCGGAGCACTCCGGACGTTCCCATGGTCATTCCGGAAATCAACAACGAACATCTCAAAATCATCGACGCCCAGAGAAAGCGCCTGGGTATAACTCGGGGCTTCATCGCCGTCAAATCCAATTGTTCCATCCAGAGTTACGTCCCCGCTCTGTCCGTCATCAAGGAGCGCTTTGGGCTAAATAAGGTTCTGGTCTGTACATATCAGGCCATTTCCGGCGCAGGCAAGACCTTTGAGACCTGGCCGGAAATGGTGGACAATGTGATCCCCTACATCGACGGTGAAGAGGAAAAATCCGAACAGGAGCCCATGAAGGTCTGGGGCAGCATTCAAGGCAATGTAATCGTCAACGCCGCCGTGCCCGACGTCACCGCCCAGTGTCTTCGGGTTCCCGTGTCCAACGGCCACTTTGCGGCAGTCTTTGCTTCCTTTGACCGGCCTGTGGATCTGGAGGAGGTCAAGCAGATGTGGCGGGACTTTAAGGGCCGCCCGCAGGAGTTGAATTTGCCCCACGCGCCGAAACAGCTGATCCACTATTTTGAAGAGGACAGTATGCCCCAGGCCCGGCTCCACCGGAATCTGGAAGGCGGTATGGCCATCTCGGTGGGTCGGCTTCGCCCGGACACACAGTATGACCTGAAATTCGTCTGCCTTTCCCACAACACTCTCCGGGGCGCTGCCGGCGGCGGCGTCCTGCTGGCGGAACTGCTGTGCGCCGAAGGCTACATCCAATCTGTGACAAAGTGAGGTATTTGATATGAAAACACCGATTTTTACCGGTTCCAGCGTCGCCATTGTGACCCCCATGCATCCCGACGGTTCCATCAATTTTGACAAACTGTCCCAGCTGATCGAACTGCAGATTGCCGGCGGCACCGCCGCCATTACCATCTGCGGCACCACCGGCGAAGCTTCCACCCTGGGCGATGAGGAACACCTCAAGGCCATCGCCTTTACTGTGGAAAAAGCTGCAGGCCGCATCAAGGTCATTGCCGGCACCGGCAGCAACGACACCGCCCATGCCCTGTATTTCAGCCGGGAAGCAGAGCGGTTCGGCGCAGATGGCCTGCTGCTGGTAACGCCCTATTACAATAAGTGTTCCCAAAAGGGCCTGATCCAGCACTACTGTACCATTGCCGATCAGGTGAATCTCCCCATGATTGTTTATAATGTTCCCTCCCGCACCGGCGTGGGCATGACGGTCGATACTTACAAAGCGCTTTCAAAGCACCCCAACATCAACGGCGTCAAAGAGGCCTCCGGCAGTACGGATACTGTGCTGCGCACTCTGGACGCCTGCGGCGACGACTTCAATATCTGGAGCGGCAACGACAGCCAAATCGTCCCTTTTATGGCGATGGGCTGCAAAGGCGTGATCTCCGTGCTGGCAAATATTCTGCCCAAAGAGACCGCCGCCATCGCGGAAAGCTGTCTCTGCGGAGACTATCGAACCGCCTCCGCTTTGCAGCTGAAATACATGGCGCTCATCGACGTTCTGTTCTCCGACGTCAATCCCATTCCGGTCAAAACCGCCATGAATCTCATGGGCATGGAAGTCGGCCCGCTGCGCCTGCCCCTGTGTCCCATGGAGGAAGCCGCTGAAGAAAAACTGAAAGCGACTCTTGGGCGCTATGGCCTGATCTGACCGCCTTTACTCAAAAGAAAGGAAACCGCAATGATTAACGTGATTATTTCCGGCTGCAATGGCAAAATGGGTCAGGCAGTCACAACGCTCTGCGCTGCCGACCCGGATATTACAGTCGTGGCTGGATTCGACATAACTCCCATCCAGCAAAACGATTATCCCGTATTTTCTGATCCGATGGATTTTTCCGGATCATTGGACTGCGTCATTGACTTCTCCCACCCCTCCGCCCTTCATGGAATTTTGGCCTTCTGCAAAGCAAAAGGCTGCGGCGCGGTGCTCGCCACCACGGGCTACTCGCAGGAGCAGACCGAAGAGATTGCGGACGCTGCAAAGCAGCTTCGACTTTTCCGCTCCGCCAATATGAGCCTTGGTATCAATGTGCTTCTGGCGCTGGTGCGGCAGGCGGCAAAGGTCCTGGGAGACAGCTGCGACATTGAGATCGTGGAAAAACATCACAATCAAAAACTGGACGCCCCCAGCGGTACCGCACTGATGATCGCGGACGCCGCCTCCGACGCGCTCCGCTATACGCCGGAGTATACCTACGAACGGCACTCCCGGCGGCAGAAACGGGGCAGAAAGGAAATCGGCATCAGTTCTGTTCGGGGCGGCACCATCGTGGGAGAGCATGAGATCCTTTTTGCCGGCACCGATGAGGTGCTGGAAATCAAACACAGCGCCTACAGCCGCAATGTTTTCGCCGCTGGCGCCGTTCAGGCGGCAAAATACATCGCTTCTCTGGCTGCACCCGGCCTGTATCAAATGGAACATCTGGTTGCGGAGGTGATTTAATGGCAAACATCGGAGCCATTACCTATTGTCAAAATATCGCGCTGGTGACGCTTCGGAACGTCCCCAGTGAAAGCAGAATTATCAGTGAGATCCTCACTACCATCGCTGAAAACGGCATCAATGTGGATATGATCTCCCAAACCGCCCCTCAGGGTCACGCGATTTCCATTGCCTTTACTATTTCCATGGATGCTATGGGCCAGCTGTTGCCCATTATCAATGGGCTGAAGCCGAAATTTCCCGACCTCAGCATGGAACTCTCCGCGGGCATGAGCAAGCTGAACTTTTACGACGAGAACATGGTCGCCACCCCCGGTGTGGCCGCCAAGGTCTTTTCTGTCTTGTCCGAACGCAATATCCTTGTAACCATGATCACCACCTCTGCTGTGGATATCTCTATCCTGATCCCTGCCCACGCAGAAGACACTGCGCTGGCGCTGTGCCGCCGGGTCTACGGCGTGGAACCGATAGAGACGACATTCGAATAACGTCCTAAATGTTATGGAGCCACGACTCCATAACATTTTTCTTTTAAGTAATTGCAATGGCTTTAGAAATATTGTATAATGAACGGAAACAGGCAAGGAGCAATTTTATGGTATACCATGTGATTTCCTATTTGGAAGCCGCCGCAGCACATTTTCCCGAAAAAATCGCGCTGGCTTCCAAAGAGAAACAACTGACTTATGGGGCGCTTTTGCAAAAAACCGCCGTCATCGGCAGCGCTATCTATGAACGGCTTGGGGCTACAAAGCAGCCCGTTTTTGTCGGCCTGCGACACGATATTGACGATATTGTGGCCTTTCTCAGCATTGCCTACAGTGGAAATTTCTATGTTCCCATTGACCCTTCGCTCCCGGCCCATCGCCTTTGCAGCATGGCGCAGCTGATCCGGCCCGTTGCCATACTCGGTGAGATCCCCGCAATTTCCGCGCCGGAACACTGGTCCCTCTCCATGCTGGAACAGAGCGCCGCCATGCCTGCGGCCCCTTGGATGCGCTGCAAGGACACAGATCTGCTCTATGTGATCTTTACCTCCGGCTCCAGCGGGACGCCAAAGGGCGTCGCCGTCCGTCACCGCTCCGTGATCGACATGACAGAGCAGTTCGCAAAGACCTTTGCCTTTGATGAACACTGTGTTTTTGGCAATCAGGCGCCTTTTGATTTTGACGTATCTGTCAAAGATATTTACCTGACGCTAAAGACAGGCGGTCGGCTGGAACTGTTGGAAAAGCAGCTGTTTTCTTTCCCAAAGCTGTTGATCGCACGCCTGATCGAGCGTCAGGTCAACACTATCATCTGGGCGGTTCCCGCCCTGAATATCATTGCGGCGCTGAAAGCGTTTGCCAAAGAAACGCCCCCGCTCAACAACGTGCTGTTCTCCGGCGAGGTCATGCCGCCGAATACGCTGAAATACTGGCGGGAATATCTGCCGAATGCCCGCTATGTCAACCTGTACGGCCCTACGGAAATCACCTGCAACTGCACCTATCACATCATTTCTTCCGATGAATCCCTCTCAGAGGGGATTCCCATCGGGCTTCCCTTTCCCAACTGCGACGTCTTTCTGCTGGAGGGAGACCGGCTGATTACGCAGCCGGAAACCATTGGTGAACTCTGCGTCACCGGCACCTGCCTTGCCGCCGGATATTACGGCCAGACGGAACTGACCCTTGGCGCATTTGTTCAAAATCCGCTGGAGCCGGCGCTGCCGGAGCGGATGTATCGAACCGGAGATATGGGAATCTGGAAACACGGACAGCTGTTTTTTCTTGGGCGGAAGGACACCCAGATCAAGCACATGGGCCATCGCATTGAACTCGGCGAGATTGAACTCTGCGCCAACCAGTTCCCCGGTGTGAACGCTTCCGTCTGTGTCTATCTGCAACAATGTGCCCGCATCATCCTCTGCTATCAGGGCGGCGCCGACGCCCGGGCGCTCCGTGATGCGCTCAAGTCCGCGCTGCCCAAATATATGCTCCCGTCGGAACTGCGTCCGGTCTCTCAATTTCCCAGGACAAGAACGGGAAAAATCGACCGGAACGCCCTGATGAATCTGATCAAAGGAGAATAGCCCATGGAAGAATTATATGTCATACTGGAACGCTGCTGCCCCAATATCGACTTTCGGCAGGAAACCCATCTGATCGACGATGGAATTCTGGAGTCGCTGGATATTGTGATGCTGGTAGGCGAACTTTCCGACGCATACGATGTGGAGATCACGGTGGACGACCTGGTACCGGAAAACTTTAATTCCGCAGAAGCGATCTTCGTGCTGCTGACCAGGCTGCTGGAGGAAGCATGAACATCAACAGTGCAGGCTTCCTGCTGTTTCTGTTTGCAGCCGTCTTTTGCTATTATCTGACGCCCAAACGCTTTCGCTACTTGGTGCTTCTGGCTTTCAGCCTGATCTTTTATCTCACTTACAGTTTGAAAGCGATTGTCTATCTGGGCGCTACGATGGGCCTGACCTATGGTTTTTCTCTGTATTTGGGTGCACTGAATGAAAAAAAACCAGCCGACCCGTCGGTGGACAGGCGGCTTTTCAAAAAACAACTCAGGCGAAAAAAGCGGCGCGTTTTAACGGCAGCCATGATTCTGAATTTTCTGGCCCTGGGTATTTTTAAATACAGCGGTTTTGTGATCGAAACGCTCAGCCGGCTTCTCGGATGCAGCGGCAATTTACCGCTCCCCTCTTTTTTGTTGCCTCTGGGCATTTCTTTCTATATTTTCCAAACCTCCGGCTATCTGATCGACCTTTACCGGGGGAAATACGCACCCCAGCGTAACTTTGCAAAGTACGCCCTGTTTGTCTGCTACTTTCCCCAGATGATACAGGGCCCCATCAATCGCTATGACGCCATGGCGCCGCAACTCTTTGACGGCATTGACTTTGACTGGGATCATCTTCAGCGGGGCAGCCTTCGCATGATGCTGGGCATTTTAAAAAAGGCCCTGATCGCCGATCCTCTTTCTCCGGTGGTTCAGGCCATTTACACAGGCTATGACGCTTATCCCGGCCTGATCTCCTTTCTGGGCGCGGCTCTCTACTGTGTTCAGCTCTACTGCGATTTCTCCGGCGGCATTGATCTGGTGATGGGCGCTTCCCAACTGTTTGGCGTCCAGATGCAGGAGAATTTCCGCCAGCCCTACTTTTCCACCAGTCTGGCGGATTTCTGGCGCAGATGGCATATTTCTCTAGGCGAGTGGATGAAGGATGATCTCTTCTATCCCCTGGCTCTGTCCAAGGGCTTTGGCCGTCTGACCAAAAAAGCAAAAAAAGTCTTTCCCACCGAACTTGCAAAGCGGCTGACTCCCTGTCTTTCCACCTTCCTTGTCTTTCTTGCGGTGGGCGTCTGGCAAGGCCCCGGCTGGTCAAACATTGCCTACGGTCTGTGGAACGGCTTCTGGATGTCTCTGGGACTGCTCTGGGCGCCTCTGGGTAATCGGCTCTTTGAGAAATACGGCTGGAACCGAAAAGGCTTCTGGCTGACGCTTTGGGGCGTTTTGCGAACCAATCTTCTGGTGATTGTCGGCCGGTATTTTTCCGGCTCCAGCAGCCTTCGGGGCGCATTGGGAATGCTACGAAAAACAGCCTCCGATCCCGGTCTTTCCACGATCTCCCGCGCAACTTTCTCATCTCTGGGTCTTTCCACGCAAACGGTCTGCATTGTCGCCGCCGCGCTACTGGCGCTGTTTTTCATCAGTCTGGCCGCAGAACGGGGGCGGGACATCTATCAATGGTTCTTTGATCGAAAATGGTATGTGCAGTTTCTGATCCTGTTCGTCTGTCTCTTTGTAATCGTCCTGGGGGTGTATGGAAACGACGACTATACCCCCATCGCCTATGTCTATGAATCTGTTTAAGGAGGCGTTTTCATGAGCGGAAAAAGATGGCTCCTTTTATGCGCCGGTGCGCTGGCGTTGGTCCTCATACTCTGGGCCGGATTGAATCTGCTGGTCGATCCTTTCGGCACCTTCGGCACCTTCCGCTGGGATTCCTACAGTCAAACCCTGAATCCCAGAAACAGCAAAGCAATCGAAATAGAAGCGCGCCTGGACGAGTTTGACGGTTATATCATCGGTTCCTCCTCTGCGGCTTCCTATGATCCGGGTACGCTGGGGAACTATTTGGATGCCAGCTTTTACAACCTGTTTCACTATGGCGCGGATATCTCCTACGACAAACAGCTGGTGGAATATCTGCTGGAGCAGGACAAGGACGTCAAGTATATTTTTCTGGTGCTGGGACTGACAGAAGCCGGGATCCCCGGCGATCGTGACAGCTTGACAGACCGAAGTTATTACAAGGTTTCCGGGGAATCCCCCCTGACTTATTACAGCCGCTTTCTGTTCGCCAGTCCCAGTTATGCGGTGGAAAAACTGTCCTCCTACCGGCAGGACACCCTTTTGCCCCAGTCCTTTGACGTGTTTTTGCCGGAAACTGGATGCTATGACAAACAGATCCGGGATGTGGAGTCCATTGGCAGTATGGAGTCATATCTGGAGAAAAACAGCGTTGATTTCCCGGAACCGCAGACCCAGCGGGATCTTGCGGACATTGACCACTGCGCTGAAACGGTTGCGGAGATCCGCTCCCTCTGCGAAGAAGCCGGCACGGAACTGATTGTGGTGCTCTCCCCTGTCTGCCAGACTCAGCTGGAGGGCTACACGCTGGATTCTGTCAACGCCTATTTTTCCGTACTTTCTCAGGTGACAGACTATTGGAACTTTGCCATCTCCCCCATCACCTATGATCTGCGGTATTTTTATGATGCCACCCATCCGAGAAACGACACTGGAAATATGGTGCTTTCCTGTATGTTCGACGATCAGACCCCATACCCGGATCTCGGCGTTTTCTGCTCCGGTGGCGAATCTGTCTCAGCAGAAGCCATGCGGGAAAAAGCTCAGCAGTCTGAAAGCGCCGAAACGGCAGTTCCCATCTTGCTGTATCATCACCTGAGCGAAACGGAAGCCGAAAGCGACACGGTGCTCTCCCCTGCCCGGTTTGCCCATCAGATGGAACTGCTTGAAGAAAACGGCTATACGCCCGTTACATTTTCGGATCTCATCGACTATGTGGAGCGGGGTACGGCTCTGCCTGATCGGCCGGTTGTCATCACCTTTGATGATGGATATTTCAGCAATTACGAGTATGCCTTCCCCATTCTGCAAAAGCACGGCTTCCCAGCCACGATTTTTGTTATCGGCTGCTCTGTTGGACATGACCAGTATTACAAAGATACCAGCTATGAAATGACGCCTCATTTCGGGCCTTCGGAAATTCAGAAAATGTGCTCCTCCGGACTGATCACCATTGCTTCTCACACTTATGATATGCATCAATGGAGCGCTTTTGAAGAGGGGGAATCCATCCGTCCCACGATCCTGCCCCTGGCGCAGGAATCTGAACAGGATTATGTGGACGCGCTGACCGAGGATGTTTCCCGGCAAAACACGCTGTTTGAAAGCATAGGACTTGAGTCTCCTTCTGTTCTGGCCTTTCCGGCAGGCAAGCACACGACTCTCACCGATGTGACGTTGCAAAAATGCGGGATTCAGGTGACGGTGACCACCGATCAAACCCGGGTCAACACGCTGGTTCGGGGCCTTCGGCAATCCCTGCTGAGTCTGGGCCGCATGAACATCAGCGGGGATACCACAGACGAAGCACTGCTTGCTTATCTGGAAACACAGGAATCCCTGAAATAACGACAAGGAGCAGCTAGCAATTTGAACTGCTCCTTTTTTCTTATTTTTTCCACCGGAACCTTTTAGCAAGATCCAGCATGATTTTGCTTTCTTTGCAGATACTATGCAAAAAGGCTCTGGAGGCAGTATCATGCAAGGAAAACATTTAGGACGGCAGTCTGTGCGATTTAATTTTCCTCCCACCATTCTTTCCTATGCGTCCGTGGTTGGAAAAAAAGAGGGTGAAGGCCCTTTAAAGGATTATTTTGATCAGGTCAGCGAGGACACCAAATTCGGGCAAAGTTCCTGGGAAAAAGCGGAAAGCCGAATGCAGACGCTGGCCCTGCAGGCAGCGCTCAAAAAAGCATCCATCTCCCCGACCCGGGTGGATATGCTCTTTGCCGGTGACCTGTTGAACCAGTGCATTGGTACTAGCTTTGCCGCCAGAGGTACCGGTATCCCTTTTTACGGGCTATACGGCGCCTGTTCCACTATGGCGGAAAGTCTTTCTCTTGCAGCGATGGCAGTGGAAAGCGGCTGCGCAGAGGTGGCCGCAGCCGTGACCTCTTCCCATTTTGCTTCAGCGGAACGGCAATACCGTCTGCCGCTGGAGTACGGCGGCCAGCGGACGCCCACTGCCCAGTGGACCGTTACCGGGTCCGGGGCGCTTCTGGTTGGCCCCAATCAGGGCCCGCCCTATATCCGCGGATTCACCACCGGAAAAATCGTCGATCTTCAGATTACCGACGCCAACAATATGGGTGCCGCCATGGCCCCAGCCTTTGTGGATACAGTTACAGCACATTTCCGGGACACCGGTTTGGAGCCGAAAGATTATGATCTGATCGTTTCCGGCGATCTGGGCCAGGTGGGAAAAGAACTGGCAGTGGATCTCTTCCGCCGGGAGGGGCTTTCTCTGGGAGACCGGCTGGATGACTGCGGCACCATGATTTTCGATTTAGAGGAGCAGGATGTCCACGCAGGCGGCTCCGGCTGCGGCTGTAGCGCCGCCGTCCTCTGCGGCTATTTGATGGAGAAAATGAAAACCAGAAAATATAACAATATTCTCTTCTGCGGCACCGGCGCACTGTTAAGCCCGGTCTCCACCCAACAGGGGGAATCCATTCCGGCGATTTGCCATGCGGTGACCCTCTCCATGGAAGGCGGGTGTATTTAAATGGAATATTTGAATGCGTTTTTCTGCGGCGGCATACTCTGCGCCATCGGTCAAATATTGATCGACAAGACAAGACTGACCCCGGCAAAAATTTTAGTCAGCTATGTGGTTGCGGGCGTGATTTTAGGCGGCATCGGCATCTATGCTCCCATCAAGGAATGGGGCGGCGCGGGCGCAACGGTTCCGCTGACCGGCTTTGGTTTTAATCTCGCCAAAGGTGTAAGGGAAGCCATTGATCAGAACGGCTGGATTGGTATTTTTACCGGCGGATTTACCGCCGCAGCCGGCGGCGTCACCGCTGCCATTGTATTCGGCTATCTCTGCGCCATGCTTTTCAAATCCAAGGATAAAGCATAATGCCTAAAAATCCGGTTATACTATCTCCACGGAGCGATCCGACTATTTTGTAAGGAGGTAACCGACATGGAAGAGAAGCAGAATCGTCAGGAGCAGAACAACCGTCAGAACAACAGAGAGCAGAAGCAGAACGATCAGCAGAAGCAGAATCAGCGGGAGCAGAACCAGAACAGCCAGAACCGCAGATAACAAAAAATATCCCCCAGACATCCAATTCGGATGCCCGGGGGAAATATTATTCTTCTTCCTGACCAGTGGTATCTACATAGAGTGTGCCGACCGGAGGCTCCTTTCCAAAGTCCTCAGCAGGCCCGTCAGCAGTTGTTTTCTGTGTCTCGTGTTTGTCCTCTGTGTCAGCCGTTTCCCCGCTCTCCGGCGCTTCAGGGGCCTCTGGCGCAGTATCCGGTGTCTCTGCGGCATTTCCCGTTTTCGTTCCGGTCTCCGACTGAGCCTGAATCGCCTCCATTTCCTCAGTCAGCTGCTGGATTCTCGCCTTTGCTTCCTTCGCCCGGCTGCACCATGGAAGATATTCCTCCATATCCGCTTCCACCGAAGCCGTATAATCCCGATAGAACAGGCGGCCCAACTCTGTGTAGGCTTTTTTCAGCTTGTCCTCCTCCTGAGAAACGGCCAGCTTGACCCGTCCCACGGAGGCCATGGTTTTTGTTTTGCTGACTGCCGCGTTTGCCACGCTGGCGGCCGCCTGCGCCGCCGCACCGGCAGTTTCTTTCATCTTGTCCAGAAATGACATAGAACCATCTCCTTATTTGGTATGCTTCATTGTATGCCCATGTGAAAAATTTGTCAAGTCATTAGAACAAACCGGTGATGACACCGTTTTCATCCACGTCGATCTTTTCCGCTGCGGGAACCCTGGGCAGACCGGGCATGGTCATAATATCGCCGGTCTGCACCACAATAAATCCCGCGCCGGCTGAAATCCTGACCTTGGAAACGCTGACTGTAAAGCCCTCGGGTCGGCCCAGCTTGCTCTGGTCATCCGACAGGGAATACTGCGTCTTTGCCATACAGACGGGCAGCTTCCCAAAGTCCAGTTCCGTTAGTTTATTGATGGAGTCCATGGCCGTCTTGGAATAGCTGACCCCGGCGCCGCCATAGATCCGTTTCACAATTGTCTCGATTTTCTTTGTTATGGGTTGATCCAGTTCATAGGAGAAGTGGAACTGATGCTCCGTCTCGCACAGCCGCAGAACTTCCTCCGCCAGTGCGATACCGCCCTCTGAGCCTTTGCCCCAGACTTCGCTGAGAGCCACGTTGACGCCGTATTTCCCGCACTCCTGCCGGATCAGATTCAGTTCCGCGTCGGTATCCTGATCAAACCGGTTGATAGCCACCACCGCTGGCAGGCCAAAAACCTGCGTGACGTTTTCCACATGCTTTAACAGATTGGGAATTCCCTGTTCCAACGCTTTGAGATTTTCCTGCGCCAGTTCCGTTTTGGGAACGCCGCCGTTGTATTTCAGCGCCTTGACCGTCGCCACAATGACCACCGCCGAGGGGTCGAAGCCCGCATAGCGGCATTTGATATCCAAAAATTTCTCCGCACCCAAATCCGCGCCGAAGCCTGCTTCTGTGACCACATAGTCGCTGAGTCTCATGGCCGTGTCTGTCGCCGAGATGGAGTTACACCCATGGGCGATATTGGCGAAGGGTCCGCCGTGAACAATGGCGGGGTTGTGCTCCAACGTCTGCACCAGATTGGGCTTGATTGCGTCCTTTAACAGCGCCGTCATAGCGCCTTCCGCCTTGAGGTCGTGAGCCGTGACCGGTTCGCCCTGCCGGTTGTAGCCAACGATCATACGGGCAAGTCTCCGTTTTAAATCCATCAGATCGTTGGAAAGGCACAGCACCGCCATAATTTCGGAAGCCACCGTAATATCAAAGCCGTCCTCTCTGGGTACGCCCTGCATTCTGCCGCCGAGACCGCAGACGATGTTTCGCAGCTGCCGGTCGTTCATATCCACGCAGCGCTTCCATGTGATGTTTTTCACATCAATGTCCAGTTCGTTGCCCTGCTGGATGTGGTTGTCGATCATCGCGGAGAGC
>CAZGOQ010000016.1:0-23872 GCA_964527315.1 uncultured Oscillospiraceae bacterium
TGCTGATCGTCTGGGTCGGCGGACACGGTGTGGATGCCGGAAATGTGCAGGTCGGTGACCTGACGGCTTTCATTACCTATTCGATGGTCATTATCATGAGTTTTTTGATGCTCTCCATGATTTCAATTATGTTGCCCCGTGCGGGAATTGCCGCCGATCGAATCGAGGACGTATTGGACACAGACATATCGCTGAGCGATATTGCCGAGCCGAGGGACAATGAGTTGAAAGATTTGAAAGGTGTTCTTACCTTTTCTGATGTTTCCTTTGTCTATCCCGGCGCTGAACTTCCGGTGCTGGAGCATATCTCCTTTACGGCGGAACCCGGAAAAACCACTGCCATCATCGGTTCAACCGGAAGTGGAAAATCCACATTGCTTCACTTAATTCCCCGATTTTATGATGTGACAGAAGGGAGTATTACGCTCGACGGTGTGGATATTCGCGAAATCAGCCAGAAAAAGCTGCGCGAGTGTATCGGATATGTTCCGCAAAAAGGAATGCTGTTTTCGGGTACGATTGAGAGCAATTTGAAATATGCCGGAGAGCAGATTTCCGATGAGGATATGCAAACTGCCGCCGAAATTGCACAGGCGACTGAGTTTATCGAATCAAAAGCAGACGGTTATCAATCGGCAATTGCGCAGAACGGTTCCAATGTATCCGGCGGGCAGCGGCAGAGACTTTCCTTTGCCCGCGCCATTGCGAAGCACCCGAAGATTTTCCTGTTTGATGACTCATTTTCCGCACTCGACTACAAAACCGACGCGGCGCTTCGCCGCGCATTGACAAGTCAGGTACAGGACGCCACAGTACTCATTGTAGCGCAGAGAATTTCCACCATCCTGAACGCCGATCAGATCCTGGTAATGGAGGAAGGCTGCATTGTGGGAAAAGGAACGCATAAAGAACTGCTGGCAAGCTGTGAAACCTACATGGAGATTGTCAGAGGGCAGCTTTCAGAAGATGAGATTCAGAGCGCATTAAAAGGGGGCGAGGAAAATGCCTGAGACAGGAAAGCCGATGGGCAGACGCGGAGGATTTGCCGGTGAAAAAGCGAAAGATTTTAAAGGAACGATAAGAAATCTTCTCCGTTATATGGGTGTGTACAAAATCGCGCTGGCAGCTGTGGTTGTATTTGCAGTGGCCTCAACTGTTCTGAACGTCATTGGACCAAAGATTTTAGGCAACGCCACCACTGAACTGTTTAACGGCGTGTTTGCCAAACTGTCCGGCACCGGAAGCATTGATTTTGAAAAAATCGGTATGATCCTGCTGACTTTGATGGGCATTTATGTTCTGTGTGCCGTTCTTTCCTTCGTGCAGGGCTGGATCATGACGCAGATGTCCCAAAAGATGAGTTTCCGGATGCGCAAGGACATCAGTGAGAAAATCAACCGTATGCCGCTTTCCTATTTTGAACGCAATGCAGTGGGCGATATCCTATCCCGTATCACCAATGATGTGGATACGCTGGGAATGTCCTTCAATCAGTCCGTCACGCAACTGATTACCTCAGTGTGTACGTTAATCGGCGTTCTGGTGATGATGCTGTCGATTTCTCCCCTCATGACGCTGATTACGGTTCTCATTCTTCCCGCTTCCATCCTTCTTGTAGCCGGAATTGTAAAAAAATCACAGAAATATTTTGTGGCGCAGCAAGAATATCTGGGCAAGATTGACGGACAGATCGAGGAAACTTTTTCGGGCCATGATGTAGTCAAGGCTTTCAATCGCGAAGATGCGGAACTTGCGGAGTTCGGCAAAACGAACGGGATCCTTTTTGAATCGGCATGGAAAAGCCAGTTCCTGTCAGGCCTCATGCAGCCAATCATGAACTTTGTGAGCAATCTTGGTTATGTAGCAGTGGCTGTGGTGGGCGCTATGCTTGCTGCGGCGGGAACGATAGACATCGGCGATATTGTCGCATTTGTCCAGTATGTCAAACGTTTTACCCAGCCAATCACACAGATGGCGCAGGTTTCCAATATGCTCCAATCCACGGCAGCGGCTGCGGAGCGCATCTTCTTATTCCTGGACGAGGAGGAAGAAGTGCAGACAACCGAAAATCCCGTTGACCCGGCGGAAATCAAGGGAGAAGTTTCTTTTGAACATGTCCGCTTTGGCTATACGCCGGATAAGGTCGTCATTCATGATTTCAATAGCAATATCAAGTCAGGACAAATGGTGGCAATTGTCGGCCCCACCGGCGCTGGCAAGACAACCCTGGTCAAACTGCTGATGCGATTCTACGATGTTAATTCCGGCTGCATCCGTCTAAACGGTCACGCGGTAGGCGATTTTGACCGAAACTCCCTTCGCAGCGGGTTTGGCATGGTGCTTCAAGACACATGGCTGTTCAAGGGGACGATTATGGAGAATATCCGGTACGGCCGTCTCAATGCGACCGATGAAGAAGTGATCCACGCTGCAAAATTGGCGCGTGCCGATAAATTTATCCGCTCCCTGCCGGATGGATACCAGATGGAGATCAACGAGGAAGCCTCCAACATTTCTCAGGGGCAAAAGCAGCTTCTGACCATTGCCCGTGCGATTTTGGCCGACAATCCGATCATGATTCTGGACGAGGCCACATCTTCTGTAGATACCCGAACCGAGCATTTGATCCAGGCCGCAATGGATGAACTGCTCAAAGGCCGCACCTCATTTGTCATTGCTCATCGGCTTTCCACGATTCGCAACGCCGATTTGATTCTGGTGATGAAGGATGGAGATATTGTCGAGAAGGGCAACCATCAGGAACTTTTGGAAAAAGGCGGTTTCTACGCAGAACTTTACAATGCGCAGTTTGAACAGGTTGGATGATCACACCAGACTGAAAAGCAGCAACATATTTGAAGAAAATGTTGTACCTTATGGCACAGGCTTTCGATCGGCAAGGGACTATCCAAAAATCGGAAAGAGAAGTTCCTGCTTCCGGTATTGTCTTTGCTTGCTCCGGAGAAAAGAGTCATTTGCAATTGGTTATTGCATAAATCGTGTCGTTTAATGCTTTCTTCACTGCTTCAGATTTCATATTAATCGTTCTCTTCTTCGCTGCGCTCCTTTTGCAAAAATAGTGTTGGGACTGTCTCTACGATGAATTCATCGTTTTGAGACAGTCCCCTTTTGGTTTTTGTAAATGTTCTGTTTCAGATGATTTGTTGCAGTTTCTGATTTGACTGGCCCTTTACGGCGCGTGCTTTTTTTATTCCTTCAACATCAATGCTCCGGTAGGGCAAGTATGGACGCAGGCAGGGAGCAGTCCTTCCCGCAGCCGGCCGGAGCAGCCGTCACACTTAATTGCTTTTCCTGTTCCCGGCGTTCTGGAGATCACATGGAGCGGGCAGACCGTTTGACAGTTGCCGCACCCAATACAGCGTTCCTCGTCCAGCACCACGAAGCCCAGATCATTCCGGAAAATGGAACCTTGCGGACACTTGTCCATACATTTACCGCAGTGAATACAGCCTACGGAGAAAAATTGGACCGGGTTTTCTCTGATCTCCACATACCGCAGGGGTGCTTGTCCCAATATTGTTTGAATGTCCCGCTGGTCGAGACAGGCAATCTGACAGGCCCCGCAGCCGGTGCACTTGTCCTTGTCAAATAAAATTCTCATTTTGCAGTCTCCTTTTCTATGGCGCAGCGGATGCACCGATAGCCTGGGAAACCGGAATAGGGATCTCGGTGGTTGATATCCAGCAGCCGGTTGGCATCCGCTTCTCGATAGCCATGATACAGGCTGACCATTCCCTCCGGCATAGTTTTTGTCGGATTAGCCAGCACGGAAACACGATTGCTGGCTGTCCTTATGGAGATGCTGTCACCCTTTTTGACGTCGATTTTTTCTGCGTCTTCCAGGCTGATATCCGCCATAACCTCCGACCGCAAAGATCTTGCGCTTGGACAGTCATGCAGCCGGGAATGCAGTCCGCCGGGAATGCGGATACCGGTGGATAAGATCAGCGGATAGCGTTCCGGATCCGCATCGTCTTCCGAGGGACGGTAGGTGGGAAGGGGATCCAAATTCGGATCTCCCAGTTCTTTTATGATCTGAGATTCCAATTCGAATTTTCCAGAAGGCGTTTGAAATCCGTGTTGCCCTACCGGCTTGATGTCCAGACCCTCTATTTTTTGCGGCAACTCTGGATGCCGCTTCAGTATATCCAGATCAATGGGCGTATTTTGAAGCATATAACGAAGACAGGTATCTGTATCCGATGTGATCAGCGGGTCTGAAATTTCCAGTTTCCGGGCCAGCTCAAAAATAATTGCATCATCCCGCCAGGACTGGTAGAGAGGCGCGATCACAGGCTCCGTATACTGGACATACCCACCGCCAAATACTTTAAATTCTCCCCGTTCATAGGACGTGCAGGCCGGAAGTACGAGATCCGCATATCGGGCGCTGTCTGTCAAAAACAAATCCACATCCACAAAGAACTCCAGTTCCTTTAACGCCTGCTCCATCTGATCGGATCCGGGGAACATCCGGAAATTCATCCCGTGGGCGTACAGTGCCCGCAATGGGTAGGGGTCGCCATTTAAAATCGCTCGGGGCAGATCACAGGCCTGCATTTCTCCAATTAGTCGACTCCACAGGGGAAACCGCCGGCAGCCAATGGGAACCGGGCCGTTTTTTGGACGACATTCTACGGAAAACTTTGGTTCCAGTGTTTCAAAGCCGCCGACAGAATGAGCGTAAGTCAGCGGCGTCGGAATCATGCCGCCCTTGCGGTCATAGCTGCCGGTGATGGCGCATAAGGCCATCACTGCCCTGTGGTTTTGCATCCCATTTTTAAAATGTACCAGAGATGCATTGGACGGGTTGATAGCCAGAGGACCGTTTTCGCCAATGAGTCTTGCCGCCAGACGAATTTTTTCCGATGGAAGGCCAGTCAGTTCCGCCGTCCGCTCCAGTGTAAAGGAGTTTACATATTCCTTGTATTGCTCAAAGCCATACACCTTCTTCTCAATGTAATTCGGATCAATCCATCCGTTTTTGATCAGTTCCCGGCCAAGACCCAGCGCCAGCGCACCGTCTGTGCCGGGTCGGACACGGAGATACAGGTCGCAGTTCAGGGCAGCCGGAGTGATCCTCGGATCTACAATGATCACTTTCATGCCCCTGCCTCTGTTTTTTTGTAGTCCGCCGTTCATTAAATAGCTGGAAATGCCGGGATTGGCGCAAAAGCCCAAAAACACACCGGCGTTGTTCAGATCCGGCTGCACCATTTCCGCCCCTGTCGCGCATTTCCAGGAGAGCATGGTGGAAGTAAAGCAGGAGGAAGACTCACTGCCGTAATTGACGGAGCCAAAGCAGTAGGCCAATCGCTGCAAAAACGGACGGTACCACTTGCTATAACCGGAATAAAAGGCCACGCTGGAAGCTCCGGATTCTCCTTTCATCTGGTTCAGCCTGGAAGCAATTTCTTCCAGCGCCTCTTCCCAGGAGATAGCTTCAAACTGCCCGACGCCTTTTGGACCGGTTCGGCGCAGCGGACTCTGGATCCGATCTTTCCGGTATACATAATCTCTGGCTACCAATCCTCTGGCGCAAAGCTTTCCCCGATTGGTGGGGTGGCTGTCTGTACCCTCCACCTTGATGATCTTCCCGCTTTTTACATAGCAAGTCACGCCGCAGTGAGGCCCCGGCGCACAGATATCACAAAATGTGTTTTTAAGAGAAATGCCGGTATCTTCACCTGGCAGCTTTGCCGCAAGGCGTTCTTTGGTGGTCATTTCGTTTCCTCCCTTTTAAAAAATTTCATGCCACCATGGCTATGTGCCGTCTCCGACGGCAGAGCCAGACACATATACGCGTCTGCGCGGCAAGGCACGCAGATGCGTATATCATATCCGACCATAAGATATGATAACATATCTTATGGGGCGGTGTCACCCTCCATCGCGATTCTCAACTTTTCCAGCGCTCTTTTTTCAATGCGGGACACATAGCTTCTGGAAATATTCAGTCTCTCCGCCACCTCCCGCTGGGGCAAGGGCTTTCCGCCCGACAGACCGTAGCGCCAGATGATTACCTGTTTTTCCCGCGGCGTCAGGGACTGTTTGAGCAGATCATGCAGCTTTTTTGTTTCACTGCGCAAATAGGTCTCCAAAAACAGGTCCTCATCGCTGGCAAGGATATCTTCCATGCTCAGTCCACTTCCATCCTTTCCTGTTTCAATGATCTCCGACAGAGAGACGTCCCCGGCGCTTTTCCGCTGGGATCGAAAATACATTAAAATTTCATTCTGAATGCACCTTCCCGCATAGGTGGCGAGCCGGGCACCCTTGCTGCTGTCAAAGGTGGAAATGGCTTTGATCAGGCCAATGGTCCCAATGGAGATCAGATCGTCCTGATCAGAAGCGGACGCATAATATTTTTTTAAAATATGCGCTACCAGACGGAGGTTTCGCTCTACCAGAATATTACGGGCTTCCAGGTCTCCTTTGGCGCTTCGTTCCAGATATCGTTTTTCTTCCTGCGCACTGAGGGGTTTGGGGAAGGAACCGCTTGCAGTGGTCAGCCGCAGGGAATAGAGCAATGTATTGGCAGTGAGCAGCAATGCAAGCATAAAAATCACCTCGGATAAAGCATATGCCGCCGCTGCTTGTCTCCTTGCCCGGCGCGTCAAAAAAGTTTTTTGGTTGCGAATTCTTTCTTTTACCGGTATAATGATTTTGATTGAGGTGAGAAAGATGCGTCTGCTGGGACATTTGAAAACTATTACACATCATAAGCTTCTGGTTATGGGCTACTGCTTCCGGGTGGGGCTTTTTCGTCAGGGCCTGCTCCATGATATGAGTAAATACGCCCCTTCTGAATTCTGGATCGGCGCAAAATACTATTCCGGTATCAGAAGTCCAAACGCCGCAGAGCGGGAGGCCCTGGGCTATTCCACCGCCTGGCTCCACCACAAGGGTCGGAATAAACACCATCTCGAATACTGGATCGATTACGGCGGCCGGGACATGAAGCTGACCGGCCATCCCATGCCCACAAAGTATATGGTAGAACTGTGTCTGGATCGGATTGCCGCCTGCCGGGTCTATCACGGCGCGGCCTATACGGATCGGGATCCATTGGAGTATCTGGAAAAGAGCAAAGATAGCCATATGATGCATCCGGAAACCAGAGCGCAGGTAGTGGAGATCCTCTCCATGCTGGCGCAGCGGGGCGAAAAAGAGACTCTGCGATATCTGCGCAGGGTCGTGCTGAAGCATCCGGCCAAACGCATCTCCAATTTGCCACCTGCGCCGGGGGACCCGGCAAAAAAGGATCCGACTTTTCTTCCTGCCGAAAAACTCCAGCACTTGGCAACGACCATTCCAACGCCGTTTTATCTCTATGATCAATCGGGGATCGAAATGACCTGTAAAGCGATCCGGCAGGCCTTTTCCTGGAATCCGGGATACCGGCAGTTTTTCCCCATCAAGGCCACACCCACGGCGGCGATTCTCCAACTCCTTCGCGCCAATGGACAGGGGGTAGTCTGCTCCTCCGCATCGGAATTAACACTCTGCCAGCGCTGCGGTTTTTCTCCGGAGGAGATTTTATTTCTGCCCAATTACCCGAAAGAGGAGGATTTGCAGCGGGCGGCCGAAGTGGGATGTATGCCGATCCTTGACAGTCCAGAACTGGTTCGGCCCTTCTATGAAAAGGGCCTGCTTCATGGCCCTGTGGGGCTGCGCATTACACCGGAGGGGATTTTCCGCTTTGGCCTCATCGAGGTCAAAACAGAGGGGATCAAATTCGGCATGTCTCCCGCCCAGGCGGCAGACGTTGCAGCGGAACTGAAGACCTTGGGCGTTACAGAACTCGGACTGATGGCCTATCTCGCAGGTAACACTTTGTCTCCGGACTACGCGGTCAAAGTTGCCGTACTGCTCTGCGACACAGCGATGGCGCTTCAAAACATCCTGCCGGTTTCCTACATCGACATCTCCGGCGGTCTGGGCCTTGCCTACCGGCCCGAGGAGGAAGCCCTGTCGCTTCCCGCCGTGTCAAAGTCGATCGAAGCCGTATTCCAGCAAAAATTTACCGGAACCGCATTGGCCGGAATGCGGCTTTATACAGAGTTCGGCCGCTTTGTTACCGGCCCCCACGGGATTTTGGCGACTACCGTCACCCAGATCAAGCATGGCCGCCGCAGCTTTGCCGGGGTAGATGCCTCCGCCGCCGACCTGATGCGGCCCATGCTCTACGGCGCTTATCATCACATCTCCGTGGCAGGGCAGGAGGGCGCACAACCGCGCACCCCCTGGGACATTGTAGGATCTGTCTGCGAAAATACGGATAAATTTGCAGAAAACCGAAACCTTCCGGCACTTCACATAGGCGATCTGCTGGTCATTCACGATGCAGGCGCCCATGGTCACGCCATGGGTTACAACTATGGCGGGCGGCTTCGGTGCGGCGAATATCTCTGGGACGGAACCTCTGCCCGGGAGATTCGCCGCCCGGAAACCACGGAGGACTATCTTTCTACCCAGATTTTTAACGCCCCAATCCGCACAGGATCAGCGAGGCACCTGCCATGAGTATCACAATGACCGGGGTGAGCAGTACTGCTTCCGCTGCATAGGGCAAAACAGACCAAAGCAGCTTCCGTTTCTGAAGCTTTTTTCGGAACGTCTTTCGGCTCATGACGCTTTTCGGCGCCGGCACGGCAAGATAATCGCTGAGATAAACATAGTTGCTGCGCATGAATCAAACCTCCTGTATACTGGATAACCAAAGTATACAGGAGGCTTTGTACCAAAAAAGGGACGTATCATGCACCCCATGCGCAGGCCAATTCTACTGCCTTGTGCCAGTGCCGCAGCAGTTCCTCCCGCTGCGGCTGTTCCATATCGGGAGAAAACACCCGATCCGTCTCCTGCAGCGCGCTCAGTTCTGCCGTGCCGCTCCAGACGCCGGTGGAAAGCCCCGCCAGATAGGCGGCTCCGGCGGCGGTAGTTTCCACCATTTTTGGGCGAAGCACCGGGATGTTCAGCAGGTCTGACTGAAATTGCATCATAAAATCGCTGACAGAAGCGCCTCCATCCACTCTCAGTTCCGCCATGGATGTTTGCGATTCAAGTTCCATGGTGCTGACCAGATCCCCCACTTCATAGGCGATCGCTTCCAGCACCGCCCGGCACATATGGGCTTTTCCGCTCCCTCTTGTCAGTCCAAAAAAGCTTCCTCTGGCGCCAACATTCCAGTAGGGTGCGCCCAGTCCTGTAAACGCTGGCACGAAATATACGCCGTCGTTGCTCTCCAGCGTTTCCGCCTGAAGGTCGCATTCATGGGCCGCCGCGATAATATGGCATTCGTCCCGAAGCCACTGGATGGCGGATCCGGCATGAAACGCGCTGCCTTCTAACGCATAGGTGGTCTCTCCGTTCAAATTCCAGGCCACGGAGGTCAGCAGTCCGCGGCCGGAACGAACGCTTTCCGCACCGGTATTGAGCAGGGTGAAGCAGCCGGTTCCGTAGGTGTTTTTCGCCTGTCCGGGGGTAAAGCAGCCCTGCCCAAACAACGCCGCCGCCTGATCGCCTGCGGAGCCGGAGATCGGCGTTCCAGACAGCGCCTCCAGTCCGTGCAGACCATGGGCCACGTTGCCGTAGACCATAGAAGAGGGGACAGGGGAAGGGAGCATCTGCTCCGGGATGCGCAAAAGCTTCAGCAGTTCCTGATCCCAGCAGAGTTTATCAATATCGAACAGCATCGTCCTGGAAGCGTTGGAATAGTCCGTTACATGGGCCTTTCCTCCGGTAAGATTCCAGATCAGCCAGCTGTCAACGTTGCCAAATAAGATCTCGCCCCGTTCTGCGCGGCTTTGCAGTCCCGGCGTCTGATCCAGCAGCCAGCGAATCTTTGTACCGGAAAAATAAGGGTCGATGAGCAGGCCGGTTTTTTGCAGGACGGTATCTCTGAGTCCGTCCCGAACCAGTTGGTCGCAGATGTCTGCAGTCCGACGGCACTGCCAGACGATGGCGTTTGCCACAGGTTTTCCCGTTTCCTTTTCCCACAGGATCGTGGTTTCCCGCTGGTTGGTGATGCCGATAGCGGCAATATCCGTGGGACTCAGACCGCTTTTTTCAAAGGCCTCAGCTATGGAAAGCAGTTCCGTAGAGAGGATCTCCATGGGATCATGCTCCACCCAGCCGGGCTGAGGATAGTGTTGTGTCAGCGGATACTGCGCTTTGGTGACGATATTTCCGCCTTTGTCAAAGAGAATCGCTCTGGAGGAAGTCGTCCCCTGATCAATTGCCATGACATATCCGTTCATTTCCATTCATCCTTTCTGTATTTTTTCTTCCCTTTTGTAAGATAATTTGCTATAATATGTTCATCCTCAAAATTGACTGATTTAAGAGCGGAGTGATTTCCATGAACCAAGCGTTAAAACGAAGGAGCCTGAAGTTTTTACTGCCATGGATGGTTCTATGCGTACTGTTGGCGGCGGCGCTGCTGGGCGTTTCCGGAAAGGGCGTCCTCGGGCTGGCCGCCGGCCCCAGGCCGCTTCAAACGCAAGTAGATCAAAGTAATGCGCTGAACGGCTCCTATGTCTCGCTGGATGCCAGTGAGGTCATTGTGGCCTTCGCCACCCTGACAAGTTCCTCCGATTCTGAAGAAAAGACGCTGGAGACTTATTATCTTTGGCATGCGGGAGATGGGCGATATCTGGCCATTGTGGACAAGAAAGAACATAATCAGGCTCTTTTGGATCGCGCCATGGAGCAGAGCCACGAATTCTATTTGGGCGATTTGACTGAACTGACTGCTCTCGGAACGCTCTCCGGCACGGCATCGTCTCTGGACGAGGATATGATCGACTTTATGACAGACTGCATCCAGCAGTATCAGCTTCCCGGTTATGATGGCAATCTGGAAATCCTTCCAATCGAGGTCACACTGGATCGGGTCGGCCTGTTCGGCAAAACACTGACGCTGGTGCTCTTTGCTCTGGGTTTGGTTTTGCTGCTCTGTGCGGCGGCGTTGCTGCTGTGGGTACTGCTGGGAGGATTCCAAAAGAAGGCCAACCGCTTCATTGCCCAATGGCACACTCCTCAGGAAGCGGAAGCCATCTATGAAGCTGCCGCCGAGATTGAGCGGATTCGGGTGGGCGCGTATATCTGGTATCAGAAGGGAGCGGTCACCAAAGTCCTCAAGACCGATCAGCTGATTTGGGGCTACCAGGAGACGGAACCGCTGGTAGTCAGCAAATACCGATGGCCGGTGGCTCTGTTCAACGAAGCGCGGAAAAAGACGATTCTGAGTTTTATGGAGAAGAAAAACTGTCAAGCGCTCCTTGACACCATCGCCGCGCAGGGCGGCCCTTTTATCGGGGAGCAGTCTCCTCAGATCGCCCAAATATTTTTTAATGATATGGACGCATTTATGGCCCTTGCGGAAGAACAGGCAAAAACACATCAGCTATGATTATACAATAGACCTTGCGCCATTGCAAGCAAAGCATAGAGGAGGTTTCACTTTGAAATTTACGAAAATGCACGGCATCGGAAACGACTATGTATACATCAACTGTTTTTCCGAAACCGTTCCGGATCCAACGGCCCTGGCTGTAAAAATCTCTGATCGCCATTTCGGCGTCGGCTCCGATGGTCTGATTTTGATTTGCCCTTCCGACAAAGCGGATTTTAAGATGGATATGTATAATGCCGATGGCTCTCAGGCTCAAATGTGCGGCAACGGTATCCGCTGCGTGGGGAAATATGTCCATGACAGGGGCCTGACGAACAAAACCACCGTTACTGTGGAAACGCTGGGCGGCATCAAAAACTTGCAGCTGCATTTAGAGGAGGACAGAGTTGTATCTGTTACCGTGGACATGGGGGAGCCTGTTTTAGCGCCGGAAAAAATCCCAGTGGCCGGAGATGGGGCGGATTTCGTATCCCAGCCCCTGACGATTATGGGGGAAATCTGGTCTGTGACTGCCGTTTCCATGGGCAATCCTCACGCTGTTGTCTATGTTTACGATCTGGATGCGTTGGATCTGCCCAAGCTTGGCCCCAAATTTGAGCATCACAGCGCTTTTCCGGAGCGCACAAATACGGAGTTTGTCCGCATTGTTGACAGAACGCATCTGAAAATGCGTGTCTGGGAACGCGGCGCAGGGGAGACTATGGCCTGCGGTACCGGCGCCTGCGCCGTTTTGACCGCTTCCGTTCTGACCGGGCGGACCGACCGCCATGCAACGATCTCGTTGCTGGGCGGCGATTTGGAGATCACCTGGGACGAAGCGACCAACCATATCTTTATGACTGGTCCCGCAGAGTTTGTATTCGATGGGGAATATTTCGAAAAAGGAGTATAAACGATGGCAAAAATCAATCAAAATTTTCTGAAGCTGCCCGGCGGTTATCTGTTCCCGGAGATCGGGCGGCGGGTCCGGGCCTATGAAAATCCGCCCATGCCCCTGATCCGGCTGGGTATCGGCGATGTGACCCAGCCTCTGGCACCGGCGGTGGTAGATGCCATGGTCACAGCATCCAGGGAAATGGGCGTCAAGGAGACGTTCCGGGGCTACTGCGAGGAGACCTGCGGCGCCTATGATTTTCTCCGCTTTGCCATTCGGGACGACTACAAGGCTCGAGGTATTGAGATTGCGGACGATGAAATCTTTGTCTCTGACGGCGCAAAAAGCGACTGCGGCAATATTGGCGATATTTTTTCCGTGGAGAATGTCGTCGCCGTGTGCGACCCGGTCTATCCGGTCTATGTAGACACCAATGCCATGGCAGGACGGGCAGGGGACTACGACGGCGAGAAGTGGAGCAAACTCATGTATCTGCCCTGTACTGCGGAAAACGGCTTCTTCCCGGAACTGCCTACAGGCGCCGCACCCGATCTGATCTACATTTGCTCTCCCAACAACCCTACCGGAACAGCCGCCACCAAAGAGCAGCTGAAAACGTGGGTGGATTATGCCAACGCCCACAGCAGCGTGATTTTATATGACTCCGCCTATGAAGCGTTTATCTCCGAGCCGAATCTTCCCCACAGCATTTTTGAGATTGAAGGCGCGATGACCTGTGCCATTGAGTTCCGCTCCTTCTCCAAAACCGCAGGCTTTACCGGCAATCGCTGCGCCTATACCGTCATCCCCAAGGCCCTGAAACGGGACGGCGCTTCTCTCAATGCCCTCTGGAACCGTCGACAGGGAACAAAGTTCAATGGGGTCCCCTATGTTATTCAGCGGGCGGCAGCAGCTGTTTTCACCCCGGAGGGGCAGCGGCAGATCCGAAAAACCATCGTCTACTATCTTCGTAACGCCCAGATCATCAAGGAGGGGCTTACCTCCGCCGGCCTCATCGTCTACGGCGGCGTCAACGCCCCTTATCTCTGGGTGCAGACGCCGGATCATATGGGGTCCTGGGAATTCTTTGACCGGCTGCTCAAGGAAGCCTGCGTGGTCACTACTCCCGGCGCCGGTTTTGGCCCCAGCGGAGAGGGCTACATCCGCCTGACCGCTTTCGGCGATGTGAAGGACACGGAAGAAGCCGTAACACGAATTGTCGCACTGCTTCAATTATCTTTTTAAATAATCCAACAGACTGCTGCAAAGGCGTATGCATCTGTGACCGCTGATCGGAACGTCACGGTCCCGTTGCCTTTGCGGCAGTCTGTTTTTGCGCCGTAGTTCAGCCCGCCCCTTCGGACAGTCATGACCAAGCATATTGCTCTTCCTGATTTTACGAAAGAAAGCAGCCAATTTCTTTCATTTTTATTTTCTTTTATGCATTTTTAATATTTCTATCCATCATTTTAATGGTCTGTTTTCCTGCTTCGTGGAATTAAGCCATTGACATATGCAAGTTATACTATTATAATGTTCAATATAAAAATATATTTTGCAAGTTTATTTTCCAAGTTTCCTTCATTTTATATCCATCATTTCCACAAAGAGGTGTTATGTATGTTAGAGACAAAACGGCCGCCCCTTTATGATCCCTCCTTTGAGCACGACAACTGCGGCATTGGCGCCATTGTCAACATCAACGGCACGCGGGACTACGCTACCGTGGACAGCGCCCTTGCCATCGTGGAGCGATTGGAGCATCGCGCCGGCAAAGACGCCACCGGCGAAACCGGCGACGGGGTCGGTATCATGCTCCAGGTGCCCCATGAATTTTTCCGTGCTGTGATGCTGGAAGAAGGCGTGGATCTGGGAGACCAGCGGGACTACGGCGTCGGAATGTTTTTCCTGCCCCAGGAGGAACTGCCCAGGCGGCAGGCCATGAAGATGCTGGAAACTATTTGCCAGAAAAAGGGGGTTCCTGTGCTGGCTTGGCGCACCGTGCCTACTGCACCTTCTGTTCTGGGCCAAAAGGCGAGGGACTGTATGCCCGCTATTATGCAGCTCTTTTTGGGGCGGCCGGCCGGCTGCGAAAAGGGCCTTGACTTTGACCGAAAACTCTATGTGATCCGCCGGGAATTCGAACAGAGTTATGAGGACACCTATGTGGTTTCCATGTCCAGCCGCACCATTGTCTATAAAGGAATGTTTCTGGTGGCCCAGCTGCGGCAGTTTTATTTAGATCTTCAGGATCCCCGGGTGACTTCTGCCATCGCTATGGTCCATTCCCGGTTTTCTACCAACACCAATCCCTCCTGGGAGCGTGCGCATCCCAACCGGTTTATCGTTCACAACGGCGAGATCAACACCATTCAGGGCAACGCTGACCGGATGCTGGCCAGAGAGGAAACCATGGAGACCACCGCTTTTTCCGAAGAGGATCTGAACACAGTTCTTCCTGTGGTCAATACTGCCGGGTCTGACTCCGCTATGCTGGATAACACTCTGGAATTTCTGGTCATGAGCGGTATGGCGCTGCCAAAAGCCGTTATGATCACAATTCCCGAGCCATGGGTAAACAACCGGGCCATGAGTCAGAAGCGCCGGGATTTTTACCAGTATTACGCCACCATGATGGAGCCATGGGACGGCCCCGCGTCGATTCTGTTTTCCGACGGCGATTTGATGGGCGCTGTGCTGGACCGAAATGGACTCCGGCCCTCCCGCTACTATATTACCGACGATGGGCGTTTGATTCTGGCCTCTGAAGTGGGCGTGCTGGATATTCCCAACGAAAAGATCATCAAAAAAGCCCGGCTGACCCCTGGCAAAATGCTGCTGGTAGACACGCAGCAGGGGAGGGTCATTGAGGACGACGAGATCAAAGAGCACTATGCCGGCGCGGCCCCCTATGGACAGTGGCTGGACAATCAGTTGGTACATTTAACAGACCTTCCCATTCCCAATCAGGCTGTTCCGAAATACAGCCGGTTTCAGCGGGCCAGAATGATGAAAGCCTTCGGCTACAGCTATGAGGATCTGAAACTCTCCATTGCCCCTATGGCCCTCAGTGGCTCAGAGGAAACCGCCGCTATGGGCATTGACGCGCCCCTGGCCTGCCTTTCCAATACCCATCAGCCACTGTTCAATTATTTCAAACAGCACTTTGCTCAGGTGACCAATCCGCCTATTGACTCTATCCGGGAGGAGATTGTCACCGCTACCAATGTTTATGTGGGCACCGATGGCAATCTTCTGAAGGAGCAGGAGGGCAACTGCCATGTGCTTCGGATCAACAATCCCATCCTCACCAATCTGGATATGCTGAAAATCCGGAACATGAAAAAGCCCGGCTTTAAGGTCAGCACCATTCCCATACTTTGCTACAAAAACACCAGCTTTGATAAAGCTCTGGAGCAACTCTGCAACGCCGTGGACCGGGCCTATCGGGAAGGCAGCAATATCATTATTCTTTCCGACCGGGGCGTGGATGAAAACCATGTGGCGCTGCCGTCGCTTCTGGCAGTCTCCGCTGTAGCAAAGCACTGTGTTCGAGCGAAAAAGCGTACAGCTCTTGGTCTGATTTTGGAGACAGCAGAACCCAGGGAAGTCCACCATTTCGCGGCCCTTCTGGGATATGGCGCTTCCGCCGTCAACCCTTATCTCGCGCTGGAAAGCATTCAGGGAATGATTGAGGACCGGCTGTTGGATAAGGACTACTATGCGGCGGAAAAGGACTATACGAATGCCGTTTTGCATGGGATCGTGAAGATTGCTTCGAAAATGGGCGTCTCCACCATCCAGTCCTATCAAGGCAGCCAGATCTTTGAAGCCATCGGTCTGCAAAAAGATGTGATCGACCAATACTTTACCGGCACCATCAGTCGGGTCGGCGGCGTGGGGCTAAAGGAACTCCAGGAGGATGTCAAGGCCCTCCATGACAAGGCTTTTGACCCACTGGAACTGTATACCGACGTTTCAGTGGAATCCGTGGGCCTGCACAAATACCGGGCAGGGAAGGAGCGGCACCTCTACAGTCCCATGGTCGTCCATCTGCTCCAGCGGGCGGCACAGACCAATGATTATGAAAAATACAGGGAATATGCCAGACTGGTCAATGACCCGGATAATATTGTCAATCTCCGGGGCGCTATGGACATTGTATTCCCCACAGGGGCGGAACTTCCGCTTGATGAGGTTGAAAGCGTAGAATCGATCCTGACCCGGTTCCAGACCGGCGCAATGAGTTTCGGCTCCCTCAGTCAGGAAGCTCATGAATGCATGGCCATCGCCATGAATTCCATCGGCGGCAGATCCAATACCGGCGAGGGCGGTGAATTGGAAAGCCGCTACACCATAGGAGCCGATGGACTGAACCGGAACTCCGCCGTCAAGCAGGTGGCATCGGCCCGGTTTGGTGTAGATTCCAAATATCTTGTTTCCGCCAAGGAAATCCAAATCAAAATGGCGCAAGGGGCGAAACCCGGCGAGGGCGGCCATCTGCCGGGGAAAAAGGTCTATCCCTGGGTGGCAAAGACACGCTACTCCACTCCCGGCGTTTCTCTGATCTCTCCGCCGCCCCATCACGATATCTATTCCATTGAGGATCTGGCGCAGCTGATCTATGATCTCAAAAACGCCAACCGGGACGCAAAGATCTCCGTCAAGCTGGTTTCCGAAGCCGGCGTGGGAACCATTGCCGCCGGCGTAGCCAAGGCAGGGGCACAGCTGATTCTGATATCCGGCTTTGACGGCGGTTCTGGCGCTGCGCCGAAAACCTCCATCCAGAATGCGGGGCTTCCCTGGGAACTTGGCATTGCTGAAACGCATCAGACGCTGATTATGAACGGTCTCAGAAGCCGCGTTCGGCTGGAGACCGACGGCAAACTGATGACAGGCCGGGATGTAGCCATTGCCTGTATGCTGGGGGCGGATGAATTCTGCTTTGGCACTACAGCGCTGATCTCCATGGGCTGTATCATGATGCGGGCCTGCAACAAGGATACCTGTCCCGTGGGCATTGCCACACAGAATCCGGAACTGCGGAAGCGGTTCCGGGGCAAGCCGGAATACATCGTCAATTTTATGCGGTTTGTAGCCCAGGAACTGCGGGAAATCATGGCAAAACTGGGCGTCCGCACCGTCAGCGAACTGGTGGGCCGCAGTGATTTTCTGAAAATGCGCGAGGATCTGACGCAAAGCCGCGCCGGGCTTCTGGACCTGCATGAAATTCTGGATAATCCCTATGTAGATGACCGTCAGGGCAATGTCTACGATCCCGCCGCCGAATACGATTTCCATTTGGAAAACACGCTCGACATGAAGGTGCTGTTGAAGGAATTCTCCAGGAATCTGAAATCCGGCAGCAAAAAGCAGATTTCTTTGCAGGTTTCCAGCACTGACCGTGCTCTGGGTACGATCCTGGGCAGTGAGATCACGAAAAAATTCGGCGATCAACTGCCGGAAGACAGCTTCCGGGTCAACTGCACCGGCGGCGGTGGTCAAAGTTTCGGCGCGTTTATCCCCGCCGGTCTGACGCTCTCTCTGGAGGGTGACAGCAACGACTATTTCGGCAAAGGATTGTCCGGTGGAAAACTAATTTTATATCCCCCGAAAAACAGTGTGTTTCAGGCCGATGAAAACATCATCGTCGGCAATGTGGCCCTCTATGGCGCCACCTCCGGCAAAGCCTTTATTGCCGGTGTTGCGGGAGAGCGGTTTGCAGTGAGAAATTCCGGCGCATACGCCGTTGTGGAGGGCGTAGGAGATCACGGCTGCGAATATATGACCGGCGGGCGTGTGGTGGTGCTGGGCGCAACCGGCAAAAACTTTGCAGCCGGTATGTCCGGCGGCATTGCCTATGTGCTGGACGAAAACTCTGACCTTTATCTCCGGGCCAACAAGGAAATTGTGGAATTGGAGGCTGTTACCAACAAGGCCGACGTCATGGAACTCAAAGCGTTGATCGCTGAGCATGTGGCCGCCACCGGCAGTAAAAAAGGCCAGCAGATCCTTGATAATTTCTCCGATTATCTGCCAAAGTTTAAAAAGGTGATCCCCAATGACTATCAGGTCATGCAGAATATGATCATCCACATGGAAGAGAAGGGCTTCAACAGCGAGGAAGCGCAGTTCGAAGCTTTCTATGCCATTACAAAAAACGCATAAGGAGGGACCGCAGATGGGAAAACCAACAGGATTTTTAGACTATGAGCGGCAGGACTGCCATGCGCTCCCGCCGAAAGAGCGGATCAAAAACTGGAAGGAATTCAAATCTCTGATCTCCAAAGAGGAACAGCAGCGTCAGGCAGCCCGCTGCATGGACTGCGGCGTACCCTTCTGTCAGGCCGGTATGCTGTTCGGAAACGCTGTCTCCGGCTGCCCGCTTCATAATCTGATCCCGGAGTGGAACGATCTGATCTATGAGGGAAATTGGGAGCAGGCCTATTACCGGCTTCGGGCTACCAATAATTTCCCGGAATTCACCGGGCGCGTCTGCCCGTCTCCCTGCGAAAAGGCCTGTTCCTGCAATTTGGACGGTGAACCGGTAACCTGCCATAACAACGAATTGGCCATTATTGAGAACGCCTTTGCGCTGGGGCTTGTAAAGCCCGTCATCCCCAAGATGCGTACCGGGAAACGGGTGGCGGTCGTCGGCTCCGGTCCTTCGGGACTGGCTACTGCCGATCAGCTGAGCCGCCGGGGGCACGATGTGACCGTTTTTGAGCGCTTCGACCGGCCCGGCGGATTGCTGATGTACGGGATCCCCAATATGAAGCTGGACAAATCCATCGTCCTGCGCCGGACCAGACTCATGGAACAGCAGGGCGTGACCTTCCGCCTGGGAGCCAATGTCGGCAAGAACGTGGATGCGCAGGAAATTTTAGACCAGTTTGACGCGGTGGTGCTCTGCTGCGGCGCATCCAATCCCAGAGACCTGAACGCACCTGGCCGGGAAGCCAAAGGCATCCATTTTGCTGTGGATTACCTGCGGGCCAATACGAAAAGCCTTTTGGACTCCGATCATCAGGACGGCAATTACAACAATGCGTTTGGAAAAAAAGTACTGGTCATCGGCGGCGGCGACACCGGCAATGACTGCGTGGGCACCGCCATCCGTCAGGGTTGCCAGTCTGTCATCCAATTTGAGATGATGGCTCAGCCGCCTGTGGAACGTGCGGAATCCAATCCCTGGCCCCAGTGGCCCAATGTCCTGAAAACCGACTATGGTCAGGAGGAGGCCATTTATTTGCAGGGGAAAGACCCCAGAATCTACAACACCACGGTAGAGGAATTTCTCATGGACGAAAAGGAAAATCTCACGGGCGTCACTGCCGTGAATCTCAGCTGGGAAGGCGGCAAGATGACGAAGCTGGACACCTACCACGTGGATGTGGACATGGTGCTCATTGCCGCAGGCTTCCTGGGTTGTCAAAGTTATGTAGCCGACGCTTTCGGGGTTGATCAAACTCCCAGGACCTGCATTGCCACAGAGGACGGCACACACAAAACCAATGTCCCCAAAGTTTTTGCTGCCGGCGATATGCGGCGGGGCCAGTCTCTTGTGGTCTGGGGCATCCGGGAGGGAAGAGAAGCTGCCCGGGAAGTGGATGAATTTCTGATGGGATACTCTAATCTGGAAATTGTGGAATAAGAAACAGGAGCCGCTGCAAGAAATTGCTGCTGCTCCTGTTTCTTAAATTTCATGCGGAACTTGACGAGTTTCGCCCTAAAAACCTTTCAGCAGCAGCAAATCATTGCGGCTGCCTTCTTGAGCGGGTTTCTTTCCATGCTCATTTCATCGCCTTTTTGCAAAGAGCCGTAAACTGCTGCCGGACGCTCTCCGGCTCGAGGATCCTGACCCGGCCCCCAAAGCTGAATACCCAGGAGAAAAACACCGGAGACACCGCTACATGGGCCGTTAGCGTAAAGGTTCCATCGCCCTGTGGCACCATCATGGCGTCCGAACCAAATTTATCCACTGCACTGTTGCATAAGCTTTCCGGAAACTGCATCCGCACCGGCGTCATTTCCCCGCCGTACATTCCAAAAACCTGTTTTGCGTACTGGGCCATGTCCAGCGATCCGATTTTTTCCGCGCCCTCCCGGGGTGTGTCCAGCAGAGAAATATTGGCCATGCGATCCACTCGATAGTGGGTACGGCCCCGTTCCTCCGTATGGGCGACCAGATAATAATTTTCGCTGTCCCAGCATAGACCATAGGGAGAGGCAATATAGATTTTTTCCCGGAATACCCGGCTGCCGTCGCTTCGATAGTCGAGATACCGGAAGGAGATTTGACTGTTTTCAGAAATGGCGGAATACAATGTGTCCACATTGTAGTAGATCTGTTCGTTTTCCGTCTTGGATCGGCCCACCAGCTGCAATTGCCGATGGAGTTGTATCGCCTGATGACGGCTGGTCAGCTTTTCCAGTTTGCCCAGCAGTTCATAGGTTTTTTTCTCGGTGATGCAGTGAGCGCACTGTACCGCATCTGCCAGCAGCTTCAGTTCCGCCAGTTCAAATTCCCGGGATGCGAGAAAATAGCCCTGCCTGCTGGAGAGAATATCCCATCCCATTTCCTGCAAAACGGAAATATCCCGATAGATGCTCTTTCGCTCCGTTGGGATCCCCCGCTGCCGGAGTAGCGCTTTGATCTCCTCTGCTGGCAGACGATGATTTTCGTCAGTCTCCCGAGCGAGGATCTCCATAAGAGCCAGAAGCCGTTGCTTGGTAAACTCTGTCTTTGCCATATTCTCATACGCCTCCTGCGCGTTTCTTTTTCCTTTCAGGGTATCATAGCACAAACAGGGGAGGGATACAAGGCGAAGAAACGGTATTTTTCTTGCTTTTTGTCAAAGCGTCTGTTATACTGAATTTGTATCTTTTGCCCGGTGGTGAATGCCTTGAAGATTCTGGTAGTATCTGATATTGAAAGCAAGTTCATTTGGGATCATTTTGACCCGGAGCGGTTTCGGGATGTGAAAATCATCATCTCCTGCGGAGATCTTTCCGCCAAATACCTTTCTTTTCTGGTGACCATGATCCCATGTCCGCTGTTCTACGTCCCCGGCAATCATGATAAACGCTATGAGCAGGCGCCGCCGGAGGGCTGCGTTAATATTGATGGCCGTGTCATTGTGTATAAAGGCATTCGTATTATGGGGCTTGGCGGCTGCAAAAGCCCTCATCCCTGCACCTATGAGTATTCCGACGACCAGATGTGGCGTAAAGTCAAGCGTCTGGAACCACAGATCCGCCGGGCAAAGGGCGTGGACCTGTTCGTGACCCATGCCCCAGCCCTGGGCCTGGGCGACGGCCCGGATCTGTTTCACGAGGGATTCCGGTCCTTTCGCTATATTGACGACATCTATCACCCTGCCATTCATTTTTACGGGCATCGGCATTTGGGGGAAAATCCCATGGATCGGCGGGCCATCTATCCCTATCAGGACACCGTCATGATCAACGCCTGCGGCTATAAGCTGGTGGACTATGATCCGGGTGTACCCATGACGCCGCCTCCGGGCATTCCTTCCATCGTCGAAATGCCCACGCCCATGCCCCCCAGGCGATTTCCTCTGTTTCCAAAATAATACATTCCAGTGCCGCAAATCTGCGGCACTGGTTTTTGTGCAAAGCAATGGTTCCTTTCGAAAAACAGATTAACTTTTCCGCTGGCTTTCGGAAGATTCCACAAACTTTTCTTTTTCTCTTTCGATTTTGCACATCTCTTGTTATAATACAGACAGTGCCCATATTAAAAATGTTGTCAGGCTATTGACGAAACAAAAGAGGAGGAACTCATCATGTCTTTATTTGAGTTTTTCACGCTTCTCGGCGGCGTCGGCCTTTTCCTGTATGGTATGACCGTTATGTCGGCCGGCCTCAGAAACGCCTGCGGTGAAAACCTGCGGGTCATTCTGGAACACGCCACAAAAAACCGGCTTATCTCTGTTGTGGTGGGCATTGCCATTACCATGCTGATCCAGAGTTCCTCTGCCACCGATATTATGGTCATCGGTTTCGTGGATTCCGGACTGATGTCCCTCGGTCAGGCCATCGGCGTTATTATGGGCGCAAATATCGGAACCACCATCACCGCACAGATTACCGCCTTTAATCTCAGCGCCTATGCACCCTTTATTCTCTTTGCAGGTGCGGTTTTATATCTGTTTGTAAAAAAGAATATGGTCAAATATATTGGCTCGATCATTCTGGGCTTCGGAATGCTTTTTGAAGGTATCGCCCTGATGAAATCGGCCATTGCTCCTCTGGCAGAAACTGAGGCCTTTATCTCTTTGATCTCTACCCTGGACAAGCCCTTTGCCACCGTCATATTCGGTATTCTCTTTACCGCTTTGCTGCAAAGTTCCTCCTCGGCTACCGTCATCTTTCAGGCTTTTGCTGTCCAGGGGATTTTATCTTATCACACCACGGTTTACCTGCTGATCGGCGCGGCCATCGGCTCTGTGACCCCGAATCTTCTTGCCAGTCTGACCATGAGCCGCAGCGGCAAGCGCACTGCGCTTCTGAATCTGATTTTTAATTTGATCCGGGCAGTGATCCTGATGCTCCTGCTGGCTGTTTTCCCGCAGATCCTGACACTGATCCAGCGGCTGTCGCCGGATAACGTTGCACGGCAGATCGCCAATACCCATACGATCTTCGCGGTCTTTGCAGTGCTGATTATGCTGCCCTTCTCCAAATATATTGTGAGCCTTACCCAAAAACTTCTGCCCCTGAAAAACGACGAGATGGGGAACCGGGAGGACCGAAAACTGCTCTATATGACCCAGACCAGCGAAATTCTTCCTGCTGTGGCCGTCAGTCAGGCGCACAGGGAAATTGCCCGTATGGGCGAGATTGCCAGCCGGAATTTAAAGCTGGCGGTGGAATGCTTCTTTGAACTGGATGATTCGAAAGTGGACCTGGTGGAGGAGATTGAGGATACGGTCAACTATCTGGACCGGGAAATCATCGCCAAGCTGGTGGAACTTCGGACGCTGGATATGACCCCCAGGGATCTCAACCGCGTCTACCATATGACGCTGGTGGTCGCGGATATCGAGCGGCTTTCCGACCATGCAGAAAACATTGTGGAATATGAAGCGCAGGTGCGCACCGGGCAGGCCGCACTGTCCAAGGAAGCCCTGAAGGAGTTGCGGCATCTGGCGGACCTGTCCCTTCAATCCGTCGATCTGTGCCTGGGCATCTTTGCCAACGAGGACTTTGACCGGATTCAGGAGGCCGAGGATCTGGAGGATCTGGTGGACGATACCCAGGAGGAGATCATCAATAACCACGTCAAGCGGCTCATGAATGCCACCTGCAACCCCATGGGCGGCGTGGTATTCACCGATATGGCAACCGATCTGGAGCGCTGTTCCGACCATGCCATTAATATCGCAACAGCTTTGAACAATCTCTGATTTCTTCCAGCATTCCATTGGATATTTGGAAAAATCGATATTTTGTAAGAAAAAAATACGCAGTGTGATGTCCTCCTGGCATCAATATTGACCTGGCCGCCGTGGAAAAACCATGTGATGCCCATA
>CAZGOQ010000016.1:23972-27182 GCA_964527315.1 uncultured Oscillospiraceae bacterium
CCTCCTGGCATCAATATTGACCTGGCCGCCGTGGAAAAACCATGTGATGCCCATATGGTGTCGATTTTCAGAGCGGCTGCCCGGGCAGCCGCATCGGTTCCAATCCCACCTGCCGCTGGCGCAAAGAGCAAATACAGTTGCCATGGTCGGAAGCAGCGCAAAATCTGCGTTATTGTTTCCATACTAAGCCTCCTTCCGATACGTTGCACTTCCATCTTATCACAAGCAAACTGTTTGAAAAATGATAGGATCCATTTTCTAAGTTTCAAAAGCCGCAACATATAAAAAGACCGTGCCGCAGTTCTCTGCGGCACAGTTCAGGTTCACAAAAAGCGCGGTACTTTTTGTGAACGTTGAGATAGAAGCTTTCTGGGGAAAATGAATTTGTTCGGCATAATTGCGTTGTATTACAATGATTTTCAATTTACGTGCTCAAAACAGTCTTTTTCATAAAATCAGTTTTCCAGGCTGGGGTTAAAGGCGTATACATTGCGTTTATCAAGATCTTCCTTCAGCACTTCCAATGCTTCGCCGAAGCGCTGGAAGTGTACCACCTCTCTGGCCCGCAGGAATTTGATCACATCATTCACATCCGGATCATCAGAGAGCAGAAGGATATTGTCATAGGTTGTTCTGGCCTTCTGCTCTGCCGCCAGGTCTTCACTGAGATCCGTGATTGGATCGCCCTTGACCGCCATGCTGGCGGCACTCCATGGGAAGCCTGAAGCAGCGGTTGGGTAGACGCCCACGCCCCGGTCTACGAAATAAGACGCAAAATTGCCGCTCTGCTGGATCTCCTTATCCGTGAGATTCCGGGTCAACTGATGCACGATGGTACCAACCATCTCCAGATGTCCCAGTTCGTCAGTACCAGCAGGATATACGTGATGAGGCTGTCCCCAAAAAGGGACAGTCTCAATTTTTACCCGGAGGAGCCTCCGGCAGCTTTGGGTACAGGACAAGTTCGAAGTCATCAGGAGAGCCATGCCAGCGCGTACCGTGCTCTTTGGTATAGACAGCCTTTTCAAGCACACCTTTGAGGAGGTCGTTCTTGGACTTGGCGTTCGGGAGCGAGGCATAGACTGCAAGCAACTCCTTCATCTTTGGGACGATGTTCCGGCGGTCTGCTTCCCGCGCTTCATCAAGGGCGACGTCAGTCTCCACCGCAGCAAGTCCATCCTGAGCGGCCTGAATCTTTTCCGCGAGGAGACGCGACCGCTCAAGAAACTTTTCCGTGGAGTATACACCGCGTTCCAGCAGATCATGGACGTTATCGAACTGCTTATTCAGCTTGCGAAGCTCAGCTTCAAGGCATTTTGCCGCCTTGCGTTTCATTTTGATGGCGGAGATGTCCGTCGGAGCCTGCGTCTCCCATTCCAGACAATAGGCCGCGAGCCAATCGCGCAGACCGTCAAGGATCCGCCGCTCCACAAGGGACAGGTCAGCGGAGACATTCGGGCAGGAAGTGCAGGCGCACATGAGCGTATCGACAGAGCGGCGAGGGCCGTAGGGACGGCGCACCATCCGACGCCCGCATTTGCCGCAGATGACGAGGCCTGCGAGCGGATTTTTTACCGTGTTTCGCTCCCCTACCGGGCGCGGAGGATTATTCGCGAGATATTTTTGTGCAAGCGCGAACGTCTCCTCAGAGATAAGCGGCGGGTGCAGACCGTCCACGACAACGCAATCCTCAAGCGGAGCGCGGCGCCGCTCAACAACGAGTTTCCCGTCCACCATCTTCTTGGAAGCCTGTTTCCAGTTCCAGCGGATTTTTCCGCAGTAGACGGGATTCCTGAGCATATCCCGGACGGAGGCGGGAACCCACACCCCGCCGGTGGCGGACGGAATCCCCATGTTGTTCAGACGGCGGACGATGAGAGAGACCCCAAGACGCTTCATTTCCCCATCCTCCTGCCGCTCACCAATGGTGTACAGTTCAAAGATGAGGCGGAGCACGTCGGCCTGTTCGGGAACCGGCTCAAGTGTCCAGCCCTTGTCGTGCTCCAGCTTTACGCGCCGGTAGCCATAGGGAGCCTTGTTCCCGACGTACTTCCCCTCTTTGACGGAGGCAAGGCGACCGCGCTGTAACCGGCGATTGATAGTCTTGTACTCGCGCCGGGACATGAACAGCCCAAACTCGAAGTATTCCTCGTCAAATTCGTTTGTCGGGTCGTAGATCTTGACGGGAGTGACAATTTTGGTATCGGACAACTTGAACGTCTGAGCGACGATGCCCTGGTCGATGGTATCACCACGGGCCAGACGTTCAACCTCCATGACAAGAACGCCCTCCCACACTCCATGCTCAACAGCGGAGAGGAGCTCCTGCATGACCGGACGGGCAGCAATCGTCTCGCCGGAGACGATCTCACGATAGATATGCGTGATGTTCAGGCGCTGCCGCTTGGCAACATCCAACAGAGCCTTTTCATGCCGGGCCAGTGTTTCGCCCTCACCACGGGCTTCCGCTTCCGCGTCGGCGCGGGACTTGCGGAGATAGAGACAATAAGACACAACTTATACCAGGAGGAGACGCAGGCTCTCAGCCCATTTGTCGAACGCGTTTTTGTCACGGTCGAGATTGAGTCGAAAGACATGCTTCCGGGAAACAGTCACAATTTCCATGTACCACGCAATCTTACCCTCGGAGACTGCAAGCTGGCCGCGGACCCAGCCACCGCCCCCTGCGGAGATGGCATTCCACCAGTTTGCAAAGCGTGCAAAGTTCCTTGCAATACAGGCGGGATTCAGATGTATTGTCTCATAATAGGCCATGCACTGCTGGATTTCATTACCAGCCTTCAATCGTCCAATTTCCGGCTTCCGCTCCTCAATCTCTGTCATTGTGTTTCGCTCCTTTACAGATTCTAGTATTCATAGGCATTTTCGGGTCAATCTGCTTCGCCAGATTCCGGAAAGTAATGCGTTTTCCGCTATAATTTTCCAGAACGGGTGCCGCTTTTTCATTGGCGCCATGGCCTTTTCAAAGGGTCGGCCAAAGTCCATTTCCAACACAAGATCCGCCGGATACTGATTGCGAAAATCAGGCATTGCCAGATATTGGGCCGGCTCCAAACTGCGCTGGGCCTTGATGCGCTCCATCCTGATTCTCTCCCGCTCCTTTGTCTTCAGATCGCTCCCTCCAAAATATCATGAAATAGCCATGAGCAAAACGCAAAAATATTAGTGATAGCAATAGTTTCCGGCCAT
>CAZGOQ010000017.1:0-26899 GCA_964527315.1 uncultured Oscillospiraceae bacterium
ATTTCTCTCTTTTCTATCGTAAAGCAAATTGCCTGTTACGAACGATGTTCATCGGAAGCCCTTCCGTCCCAGGCCTCCAAAATTGAAGCCCCCCTGCTTTTGCAGACGCTTCATTTTCTTATTGGAACCGGAGCCGGTCAACTGCTTCATCATCTTCTGCATATCCTCAAACTGCCTGAGCAAACTGTTGATCTGCTGGACCGTCACGCCCGCGCCGGCGGAAATCCGCTGCTTGCGGCTGTGATTAATGCAGCCGGGATTTTCCCGCTCATATGGGGTCATGGAAAGGATAATCGCCTCCGTGCGGCTCATCGCTCTCTCGTCCACCTGGACGTTTTTCAGCGCGCCGGCGTTCATGCCCGGCATCATGCCCAAAATGTCCGTGATCGAGCCCATGCCCCTGAGCTGTACCAGCTGATCATAAAAATCCTGTAAAGTGAATTTGTTTTTGCGGAGCCGTTCTTCCAGTTCCTCCGCCTTTTTCTGATCAAGGGCGGCTTCCGCCTTTTCGATCAGGGTTAAGACGTCGCCCATGCCGAGAATCCGCGACGCCATGCGTTCCGGATGAAAAGGCTCAATATTGTCCAGTTTTTCGCCGTTGCCGACATATTTAATGGGCTTTCCGGTCACCGCCTTAACAGACAGCGCCGCGCCGCCTCTGGCGTCGCCGTCCAGCTTTGTCAGCATCACGCCGTCGATGTCCAGCCGCGCATTGAAGGCCGAAGCGGCATTGACCGCGTCCTGGCCGGTCATGGCGTCTACCACCAGCAGAATTTCATCCGGCTGGACCGCGGCTTTCATGCCGGAGAGTTCCTCCATCAACGCTTCCTCAATATGAAGCCGGCCCGCAGTGTCCAGAAACACCATGTCATTGCCCTCTTTTTTGGCGTGCTCTACCGCAGCTTTGGCAATGTCCACGGGATTGGCCGTTCCCATCTGGAACACCGGGATGTCCAGCTGTCCGCCTACGATCTCCAGCTGCTGAATGGCGGCGGGACGGTATACGTCACAGGCCACCAGCAAAGGGTGCTTCCCGTCCTTTTTCATCAGGCCGGCCAGCTTTGCGCCGTTGGTGGTTTTCCCGGCGCCCTGCAGACCCACCAGCATCACGACAGTAGGCGGCTTGGACGAGATCGTCAGCTTTGCGTTTTCGCTGCCCATCAGTTCGATCAGTTCTTCATTGACGATTTTCACGATCATCTGCGCCGGGGTCAGGCTTTCCAGCACATCGCTGCCAACCGCCCGCTCCGTCACTTTTTTTACAAAGTCCTTTACGACCTTATAGCTGACGTCGGCTTCCAGCAGCGCCAGACGAATTTCCCGCATGGCTTCTTTCACATCGGTCTCTGTCAAGCGGCCCTTGCTGCGCAGCTTTTGAAATGCGGCAGAAAGCTTTTCGGTCAATCCTTCAAATGCCATGTGGTCACTCCTCCATACAGGCCAGCGCCTTTCTTATTTTTCGAGAAACGGTACTTTCTCCAAGGGCGTCCGCTTCTTCCGCAGCCGCGCGAAGCATTGCGGCAGCCGTTTCCTGCCGGCGGAGCCTCTGCACCGCGCCAATCTTCTCCTCCATTTCCTGAAGCTGCGCTTCGGAGCGAACAATATTATCCCGAACCGCCTGACGGCTAATGCCCTCCAATTCTCCGATCTCTCCCAACGAAAGGTCCTGATTATACCGGAGATCCAGACAGTTCCGCTGTTTTTCCGTCAGCATTTCGCCATACACATCAAACAGGAGCGCCTTTGTCAGCGTATCCAATTCCATGGAACCCCTCCTGTCTTTCTTCCGCAAGTGTAAAGGCAAACGGCTTAACAGCCAGAATTGTACCGCATCTTTGATAAAATGTCAAGTAAAAATCCTTTACATCTTGAATCATTTCCCTTGCAAAAAACTTTTTTCCATGCTACACTGCACATAAGGGGGTGTTCCATATGCGCCAGAAACAGATATTAAACCTGCTGAGAGACGCCGGAGACGGTTTTGTCTCCGGGGAAGCGATCAGCAAAATTCTAGGCGTCAGCCGTGTGGCCGTATGGAAGCATATCCAGCAGCTCAGGGAGCAGGGCTATCGCATTGAGGCAGTAACCAACCGCGGCTATCATCTGACATTGGAGCCGGATCGTCTGGAACTGCAAAAAATCACGGACAACCTGACAGGCTGTCCATGGAAAGAACAGCTCCAGGTGCAGGAGTGCGTCAGTTCTACCAACACCGTGCTGAAAACGATGGCAGAAGCGGGTGCGCCCCATGGCGCCATTCTTCTGGCCAATGAGCAGTCCGACGGTCGGGGCCGCTCAGGAAAAAGCTTTGCATCCCCGAAAGGCGCAGGACTTTATTACTCTTTGCTGCTTCGTCCTGACTGTGCATCCACCGAGGTGAGTCATGTGACTGCTATGGCGGCCGTTGCCGCCTGCGATGCGATCGAAGAGATCACACAATTCCGTCCCGGCATCAAATGGACCAATGATCTGGTGATGGGCGGCAAAAAGGTGGTCGGCATTTTAACGGAAATGAGCGCCGAATGGGAGAGCCAGGCCCTGCAATATCTGGTGATCGGCATTGGCATCAACTGCAATCACAAAGAGACGGATTTCCCCGAAGATGTGCGTCCAATTGCTACCAGCCTGTCGCTGGAAACAGGCCATACGGTAGACCGCTGCGCTTTGGCGGCGGCGCTGACCCGTGCTCTCTTCCGAATGGATCAGAATCTGCTCACCGGAAAACGCTCTCAGCTGGAGCGATATAAAAAGGACTGTATCACCCTTGGCCGGCAGGTCCGAATTGTCCGAGGGCAGGAAACCCGCACCGGCACCGCTATGGATCTGGATGAAAACGGCGGCCTGATCGTTCGCTATGATTCCGGCGAAACCGGTGTGGTCTATTCCGGCGAAGTCTCTGTCCGCGGCCTGTGCGGATATACATAAAACACAGTATATCGTATCAATATATGTAACAGCCCCGCCGACGGCAGGGCTGTTCATTCTTATAATCGTTTCCCAATTTCTTCCGCGATTTTTGCAAACTCCGGAATGCCCAGCGTTTCGCCCCGGATCGTCTCCGAAAATCCAGCGGCGCGGATGCACGCGATCACAGTCTCCTTAGACAATTCTGAGAATCCGGAGGAAAGCCCGTTGGCAATCGTTTTCCGTCTCTGGGCAAAGCTGGCCTTGACCACACGGAAAAACAGCTTTTCATCTGAAATCGGACAAGGCGGCTCCCTCCGGCACCGAAGCGTAATAACCGCCGAGGTCACCTTCGGTCGGGGAATAAAGCAGGAGGGCGGTACATCGAATAGAATTTCCGGCTCTGCGTGATACTGACAAAACAGAGAAAACGCGCTGTAGTCCTTACTGTCCGGCAACGCGCAGATCCGCCGGGCCATCTCCTTCTGCACCATGACCGTTATCGTCTCGAAGCATTTCGCTTCCAGCAGCGCCGACAGCACCGGGGATGTAATATAATAGGGCAGATTGGCGCAGGCCATAGGCCGAAGTCCCTGAAACTGCTCCGCCGCCAGCGCCGGGATATCCGTCCTTAAAATATCTCCAAAAATCAGCGTGAAATTATCCTGATTGTCCATGGTTTCTGCCAGAATCGGCGCGAGGGAAGTGTCCACCTCCACGGAAACTACCTTCGCCGCATTTTCACACAATGCCTGACTCAGCGCCCCAATGCCGGGACCTACCTCCAGCACACCGCAGGTCTTGTCGACGCCCGCGCCCTCGGCAATCTCCCGGGGCACCCAGATCTCCGTCAGGAAATTCTGGCCCCTGGATTTTGAAAAATGAAAACCGTGCTTTTGCAGCAGCGGCTTTATCACGTTGATATCACAGAGATTCATGCCTTCACCCATCTTTCTCCGTTCATTATAGCGGATTTCGGGAATCGTTACAAGCGTAAATAAAGATAAAGAATTGTTTAAAGTGTCACAATCCCGCTTGACAAAATAACATCGTTATGATACATTGTTACACGAGGTGAGAATATGGATGAAGTTTTGATCACCAAAAAGGAACTTTTGGAGTTGACCGGTATTTCTTACGGCGCACTGTATCGCTGGAAACGGATGAAACTGCTGCCGGATGAATGGTTCATCCGCAAATCGACCGTCACCGGCCACGAAACCTTTTTCCCGAGAGAAAAGGTGCTGGCCCGGGTGGAGGAGATCCAGACACTGAAAGAGCAGATGAGCCTGGAGGAGATCGCCCATCGGTTCCAGCCCGGTCCGCCGGGAGAGGTGGTCCTGACGGTTGTGGAAGCAGCCGCCATGGGTATCGCACTGCCGCCGATTATCAACCAGTATTTGAGCCTTTCCGGCATAGAGGGAACGCTCAGCTATGCCGATCTGCTGGGTCTTTATACTTTCTCTGCGCTTCTGACCGAGGGGACTGTTGGCCGGGAGGAAGCCTATGATGCCGCCACTGCCGTGGCCCGCGCCGGTGCCGGGGAAATGGCGGAACCGGTGGTATATCTGGTCCGAAAATACGGCGTTCCCTTCTGCGTCACCGGCGGAGAAATGCAAACGATTATTTTTGACGAACAATCCAGCCTTGCCGCGACGATTTCCGTCAGCAGCCAAAAGGCGGCGCTGAGCGCGCTGCTGAAAAAGAAAGGAGTCTCCATATGAATATGGACGAACGCAATGAAACAATAGATGCCCTTACGGCACAATTAGACGAACTCAACGCGCAGCTCGAAGACGCCAAAGAGCAGCGCAACGAATTGCTGCGGCAGCGGTTTGATCTCAAGGAGCAGCGCCGCTATTTCCGGGCTCAGCTTCGGGAGGCGGCCAGCCCCGAACGGGTGGAACAGATTAACGACCGTCTGGGTGAACTGGAGGAAAAATTGCACGAAATCGACGAAAAAATCGAATCGTTGGAATCGGTGATCGAGGAAACCGGCAATCAGGCCGAATCCATTGCCGATGAATTAAGTAATGCCGCAGCAGATAAGCAGACCGAGCACGGCGCAGAGGACAATTCTGATAAATGGGAAAAGACCATGGAAAACTTTAATCAGATCCTGCAAAAAGGTCTGAAAAAAGTGGCCGATACTTTGGAACATGTAGATTTTGAAACCATCGGTCAGGATGTCCAGTCTGCTGTGAGCAAGGCCGCCAAAACTGTCGGCAATGCCGCCACGGGCGCGGCCAAGGGCGTCGGAAATATGTGGAACGAAGCCAGAGAAAAGAGCCAGAAGCCCGGCGGCATCGGGGATTATCGCATCTCCGGCAGCGGTGTACTCGACGGCGGCTGTTATAATCGGATCACCACTTCCGGCTCCTGCAAGGTGTCCAGCGATCTGATCTGCCGGACGCTGCGCTCCAGCGGCAGCTTCCGGGCCTGCGGCAATATCGATTGCGCCAACGAGATTCATTCCAGCGGTGCTTTCCACTGTGACGGCAATGTCGATACCGGCGGTATGAACGCCAGCGGCTCCGTCAAAATCATGGGCAATCTGAAAAGCGGCCTGGTGAACATTCCCGGCAGCCTGAAAGTAGACGGCAATATTTCCGCCGGGGAAATGCGGGTCAGCGGCAGCCTGAAGACCGGCGGAGATTGCGAAGCCGACAGTTTTACCGCCAGCGGCAGCTTTACGGTCGGCGGCATTATCAATGCGGAAACGATCAGCATTCGACTGGATCGGGCACAGAGTACCGTTGGTTCCATTGGCGGCACACAGGTCACCATCGCACAGTCTCCAGCGGCGGGCTTTCTGTCCGGCATTGTAAAGCCCGGCTACGGCATCCTCACCTGTGACAGCATCGAGGGTGATCAGGTAGAACTGACCGGCGTCAGAGCGGAAACCGTCCGGGGTGCCAATGTCGTCATCCATGGCGGCTGTATCATTACCCGTGTGGAGTATTCCGGTGCCTGTTCCATTGATGACAGCGCTCAGGTTGGCGAATGCGTGAAAATCTAATTTTTTAAAATATAATTCCCTTCCCGTGCATAGAGTATTGGGGAGGGAATTATTATGCAGGAAATGATCATAGACCTTGCTCTGAAACGGGCAGGCTTTTCCACACTGTCCGCCTTTTTAGCCAATCGCGGCATCCCGGAATCATCCGCCGTCACCGCGCTGACGCCCTATGTGGTCGGCTATGACCTGTGGCGGATTCAGCCGGGAGATACCTATTCGAGTCTGGCCCAAAGTTTTGGAACGACTGCTGCGGCCATCGAGACGGCGAACCCCAACCGGGATCCCAACAATCTTCCGGTCGGACAGCTTCTGGTTGTACCCATGGAGTTCCCTGTGGTACCGGCGGACACGCCCATGACTTCAGAATTGCTGCGATATGTACTGCGAGGGCTGGAAGCCCGATATCCCATGCTCAGCGAAGATATCATCGGCCAGACGGAATTTGGCCGGCCAATCTACCGGCTGAGCGTCGGAACCGGGCGGCGGGTCGTCTATTACAACGCCGCCCACCACGCAAACGAGTGGATCACAACGCCGCTGGTTCTGAGTTGTCTGGAGCAGCTGCTTCAGACCATGGCCCTTCAGGAATCCCTGATGGACATAGATATCCGGGCGCTGATGCGGGAAAACCGGCTATATCTGGTTCCCATGGTGAACCCCGATGGGGTGGATCTGGTCAATGGCGCCGTTTCCGATCAGGAACGTGCGGCGGCTGAAACCATCAGCCAAAATTACCCCTCGATCCCGTTTCCGGATGGGTGGAAAGCCAATCTCCGGGGCGTGGACGTCAATCTCAACTACCCTGCCGGGTGGGATCAGGCCAAGGAGATCAAATACGGCCTTGGCTTCACCTCCCCCGCGCCCCGGGACTTTGTGGGAACCGACCCCCTCAGCGAAGCCGAGAGCCGCGCCATGTTCAACACCACCGAAAATCTTGACCCGGAACTGACCATCGCATGGCATACCCAGGGAAAGGAAATCTATTGGAAGTTCCTTGATATGGAGCCACAAGGGGCCAGACTTCTGGGTAAGCAGATGGCGGAATTCTCCGGTTACGGACTGGAGGAGATCCCCTACGGCTCCTCCTTTGCCGGTTATAAGGACTGGTTCATTCAGGACTTCGACCGCCCTGGCTACACCATCGAAGCGGGCGCGGGAACCAACCCCCTGCCGCTGTCTCAACTGCCAGAGATGGTGCGGGACAATCTGCCCATTTTTCTGTTGGGCCTGACCGGTTCCGTTCCAACCGCGAACACCCCGGCAGTCAGTACCCAGCCCGTATCTCAGCCTGCCGTCCCAACAAGCGCCCCTCCGATTTGCAGCGCTCAATGGGGATAAGCAACAGGGCGTGCTGCAGAATTTTTCGTTCTGCAGTGCGCCCTGTTTTTATGATTTTGCGGGCTTTTTCTCTGCCAGCCGGCGAACCCAGGCTGTCATTTCCGCAATGCCCTCCTCCGAGAGCGGAAAGGTCTTTTCTCCATCCATTTGACTTTTCTCATAGCACAGCGGGCCATACCAGTATTCCGCCCGAATGGTCACCTCCTCCACGTTGGGACTGAGTTTGAAGCGCATTCCTTTGTAGCTTCCGAGAAAAATATTATCATTATGAAAGGACATACAATTGGGAATATACAGATCCGGTGTTTCCACAGTCAAGCCTCCTTTTCCGCTTCCGCGCCCTGCGGCGCTTTTTGGGCCTTGATCGTCTCATAAGCTTCGGTGATCATCGCATGAAACGCGTTCAAAAAGGCGTCGTTTTGTTCCCGCGTCCGTTTGGACGATCCTCTCGTCCGTCCGCCGGCCCGGCGGATTTTTGCCGCCTGAGCCCGCTGATTCAACAGCCCGTCGATATTGTCCGCCGTGTAGCGCATTCCGTTTTGGTCGATCACCCGCGCTTCTTTCGAAAGGCACATGGCTGCAAGGCCATAGTCCTGTGTGATCACCAAATCCCCGGGATCGAGTCGGCTGACGATGGCAAAATCGGCGCTGTCCGCGCCCTTGTCCACCACAATGGTTTCCGCGCCCCGGCGGGTCATCTGATGGGCGGTATCGCAAATCAGGAAACTCTCCACCCGGCGGCGGGAAGCGGCCTTTAAGGCAATGCCCACCACCGGGCAGCCATCCGCATCGATGTACAGCTTGAAGGGCGCGTTTTGGGGCTTTCTGGGATGCTCCGCCTTTTTCACAGCGCTTTTGTACAGTTCAGCGTGGGGTTTATCCATGGGGAACATGGTGCGGCTGGCCCGCATACTGTCATCCCGGTTCCGCTTAAAGGCCACCCGAAGGAGAAATTCTCCATGCCGGGCGCACTTCGCCGTGAAAAACAGCTTTCCCGGATCCGGCGCCACCGGCTCTGTGCGCATCATCTCCGCGCCGCAGTAAGGGCACTTGACCTCTATGATCCTCGGGTCGGCCATCATATCCTCATAACTCTCAAAGCGGGTATAGTTGGCATAACGGAGACAGTTTAAAAACGCCTGATCGCCGTCTCCCTCAAAGAATTTGAGGTATTCCGGATAGTCGGCCATTCCCTTTTCCAGATCAATGTGCTTTGCCACAGCGGCCGTATAGGCGGCGTCATTCAGGCCGTCATGATAGCTGTCCTCCACCTCCAGCTGAAAGAAATCCACCGCGTAGCTAAGCCCCCGCATGGCGGTCTCCGGCTCAAATTGCTGATGAAACATGATCTGAAGATTATAATATTGATCCGTAAAGCCGGTATCCAGGCCATAAAAGGTCAGATTCTGCCGGAGGATTGGAATATCGTTAAAGCCCCAGGTCAGCAGAACCGGGTTGGGACCGCAGAATTGCGCAAAACGGGTCATGGCGTTTTGAAACGTCTCCCCATTTTTTACGTCCTGCCGGGTGATACCGGTAAGCTTGGAAATGCGAGGAGAAAGCACCTTATACTGCTGGAGGCGGCAGGTGGCCTTGAACCGCTCTCCGGTTTCCAGCTTTACGGCTCCGACCTGGATGATTTCAAACGGCAGCGCCGTACACAGCCTGATGGCAAGCGGGGAATCCGGTGAAACGGGCTGATTCCACTCCAGATCCAATACGATCATTGACAAATTACTTCCCTCTTTTCTGGTAGAATGATCCGTGCGCAGACCGCCAGGGCAGCGCTCCCGCAAACGGCTGGCTGCCATGTCAGGTTTTCAGCTCGTCCGCATCCAACAGTTTCCGTTCCTTCCACGCGCCGCTGTAGAAATAAGCGCCCGCAAAAACCGCCGACAGGCTGGGGGCCAGCCCCATGCCAAGATACACGCCGATCAGCCCCATATCAAAGACTCTGGTCAGCAGCAGGCTCAGGGCCACCCGAACCACTACGCCGTCAAGAATATGACAGAACATGGAGAAGGTGGTGAAGCCCGAAGCGGTCGCAATGGCGACATAGATGAAGAAAAACGCCGATGGGAACAGCATCACAGAGAGATACCGCAGACAGCGGATGGATTCCTCCAGCGCTGCGGGATCGCTGTTAAACAGCCGTACCAATGGGCCGGGAATAGCCTGAATGATCGAGAACATGACTGCCGCCGCCACCAGTGCGCAGCGAACGCCCACATGGATGGTCTTTCCGGCCCGCTCCGGTTGTCCCGCGCCGATGTTTTGCCCCGCCATGGTCCCGACGCCGGTAGCGAGGGCGGAAACACCGGTCTGCCCCAGGTTGACCACCTTACTGCCTACCGCCACCGCCGACGCGGCAATGACGCCGTAGCCATTGATGATCGAATTGACAAAGACGAAACTCAAATCAATGAACAGATATTGAAAGGACGAGGGGATCCCGATTTTCAGCACAGCTTTTGCCGTAGGCCCATGGATTTTATATTGGCTGCGGTTGAGGGTCAGCATACCGGGCTGATGCTTTCTCAGATAAAGGAAAGCCCAGGCCAGAGCAAATACCTCTGAAATTTCTGTCGCGATCGCCGCGCCGCCGGCACCCATGTTGAACTCCGCCACAAAGAGCAAATCCAAAAACACGTTTGCCACAGACGCCACCGCTGAGAAATACAGGGGCCGTTTGGAATCGCCCATGCCCCGGAGAAACGAGGTGATGGAGTTATACAAAAAGGAGATCAGGAAACAGGCGGCCCGCACCATCAGATAGTTGAAGGATTCCTGTCGGGCTTCCGGCGGAATGTTTATCAGATTGAGCAGCGGATGGACCAGGCAGCAGACGACCACGGAAATGATGACTGCCATTATGGTGCTGATCGACAGGGCGGTGCCCACCGTTCGATGCACGCCCTCGTCATTTTTCGCCCCGCAGTATTGAGCGATCAGTACCGCGCTGCCTGCGCTGGCCCCGAGGCCGATGTTGCCGGCAGCGTTACATATGTAAGAGACATTATTGACCGCCGCCAAACCGGCAGACCCCGCAAACTGGCCGACAATGATGGTATCCACAGTGGAATACATGGTCTGCAAAATGCTGGACGCCAGAAAGGGCAGGGAAAATCGAAGCAGACCGCTGGTGATATTACAGGTGGTGAGATCCAGCGGCGTTTTTGTCTTGTTCATGGTAAGGACTCCTTATGGATCAAAAAATTTCGTACTCCCAACCAAACTCTGTGTCGTTAGGACGGTAGAAAAACTCGCTGAGGTCATCCTGAAGGAAGATTTGCAGCATTTCCTCAAAATCGCAGGACAGGGTTTCATTTTTTAAATTCTTCCGGGATATCCAGCGAATTTCTCCCTCCTCGGAGGAGGTGATCGTTCCGGAAAACTGATTCGTTTTGAAGAACAGCACCATATACCGGCTGCCATCCTCATTCTGCCAGTCTTTCAGCCCACATAACACAGGATGCTTTACTGTCAGACCGGTTTCCTCCCGAATCTCCCGGATGGCTGCTTCCGTAAAGGATTCCCCATCTTCTATGTGACCGCCGGGAAAGGCAATGCCGGGCCAGTCCTCTTTTACCCGATCCTGTACCAGAATTTTGTCACCGTCGTAAACCATGCAGAGGACCGTCAATTCCGTGGGAATATTGCGGTGCCGGGCCATAGAGTTTTACCTCCTATCTGTTCTTCTTACGGCAAAATCATTGGTTTCAACTCCGGAGAAACCCGGAGTTTTGCGCCGGTATTGTTCTGAATTTCCGCCACAGCGGCGTCTTTTTCTCCCAGTTCCGGGTTATATTCCGTCAGCAGCAGACCCTCCGGAATCACTTCCATGACCGCCAGTTCTGTGACGATCAGGTCGACGACCCGATATCCTGTCAACGGCAGGCTGCATTTCTCCACGATTTTGGGCTTGCCGCTCTGGGTGTGGATCATGGCAAGGATGACGTTTTTCGCGCCGTTGACCAAATCCATCGCGCCGCCCATGCCGGTGATCTTCTTTCCAGGGATCAGCCAGTTGCCGAAGCTGCCCTCCTGATCGGCCTCCAATGCACCCAATACGCAGGCATCCACGTGTCCGCCCCGGATCAGGCCAAAATTGGTGGCGGAATCCAGAATGACGCCGCCGGGGATAATCGTGGCCGGCTGACCGCTCGCGTCTACAATGTGCATGGGATCGGCTTCCTCGGGAGAGGGCGCATGGCCCTGACCGACCAGTCCCATTTCCGCGTGGAGCGTAATATCCACACCTTCGGGAAAGTACCGGGCGCACTGAGTGGGAATGCCAATGCCAAGGTTCACCACATAGCCATCCTTCAGTTCCTGCGCGCAGCGGCAGGCAATGATATCCTTTGCTCTCTGCCTGTCCATATCAAACGCCCTCCTTTACCACGATATAATCCACCAGAATTCCCGGCGTAACGATATTTTCCGGTTCCAGTTCTCCGGTTTCCACCAGCTGCTCCGCTTCAACAATGACAGTATCCGCCGCCATGGCCATCAGGGGAGAGAAGTTCCGGGTGGTGCCCTTGTACCAGATGTTTCCCTTTTTGTCCACCTTGTATCCTGAAATCACGGCAAAATCCGCCCGGATCGGCTTCATCAAAAGATAGTCCTTCCCGCCGATCTCCATTTTCCGGTCTACCCAGGGACTTTTCTCCACCAGCGTTCCCAGGCCGGTGGCGGTCAGGATGCCGGGAATGCCCATGCCGCCGGCACGGATCATCTCCGCCAGAGACCCCTGGGGCACCAGTTCCAGTTCCAGTTCGCCTCTGGCCCATTTCTCTCCCGCGTCCGGGTTGGAACCCACATGGGAGCCAATGTATTTTTTGATTTTTCCGGATCGGATGAGCCTTGCCCAGCCGTAATATTCAGAGCCGTCGGGGCCGTTTAAAATAGAGCCGTCGTCAAAAACGCCCTCGATATGGTCTAAATCCGTCCGCCGGTCCATGGCCCGGATGATTTCATGAGCCGCGCCGCAGCCCAAGAACCCGCCGAACATCACGCGACTTCCGGAGGGGATCAGCGCGGCGGCTTCCTCCGCTGTAATGATTTTTGGCATACGAATCACCTCAATTTTAATACGACGTTATCCTGCCCAAGCCGTTCCCGTAATTCCGTCAGCATGGACTCATCCATCATGCAGGTTGTACCGACCTGCCGGCGGGTATCCGCATAGAACAAAACGGTTTTTGTGCGACCGGGGAACATCTGCAAAATCGCACGAATAACAGAATCCTGGCGGGAACCCAGCGTATCCAGCCGGAGATAGAGCGCCTTGACTTTGAAAGCTTCCTTTGCTTCCTCCTGCACCGGAGACGGAATTGCAGGCTCCACATCTCCCAGCGGGACGGCGCTGTCCGTCATCAGCTGCGGTTCCTTTTCATCCCGCACGGAGATTTTGCCCTGCACCAGCACAGCGGAATTTTCTGCCAGGCAGCCTCCATATTGGCCCAGCACCCGTGAAAAGCACAGAAGTTCCATTGCTCCGGTGTCGTCCTCCAGCGTCACATAGGCCATCAGAGAGCCGTTTCTGGTTGTCTTGGATTTTACCTTTGTAATTATACCTGCCACGCAAACCCTCTGTCCATCCTGAAAGCAGCCCTGGGTCTCCCCGTCAAAGGCACTTAAGATCTCGCCAATTGCAACGGCGCCGGCCCGTTTCACCTGCGCCCGGTATTCGTCCATGGGATGGCCGGAGAGATAAAGTCCCGTGGTTTCTTTCTCCATCTGCATCCTCTCTCTGGCGCCAAGTTCCGGAACATCCGGCAGCGGCACGGCGGCCGGTTTGACTTCCTCGTCCTCTCCTGGCAGATCAAACAGCCCCAGCTGCCCTTCCAGATTGCTTTTTCTGGCGTCAGCTACCGCTTCCATCACCAGTTCATAGACCCGGAGCAGCTGGCTCCGGCGGGCGCCGAAGCAATCCATGGCCCCGCATTTGATGAGATTTTCCACAGTGCGTTTATTGAGATCTGTGCCAAACAGCCGCTGGCAAAAGTTTTCCAGTGAAGAAAACGGACCGCCGGAATTCCGCTCTTCCATCAGATTCGCCACAAAGCCCATGCCAATATTTTTCACCGCACCCAGGCCAAAACGGATGCCCTCATCCGTCACGGTGAACTGATCATTGGACTGGTTTACATCCGGGGGCAGAACCGCAATCCCCAGTTCCCTGCACTCGGCAATATATTCGGAGATCTTCGTGGTGCTGTCCAAAACGGAGGTCATCAGCGCCGCCATATATTCCCTGGGGTAGTGGCATTTCAAATAGGCAGTCTCATAGGCCACCTGCGCGTAGCATACCGCATGGGCCTTGTTAAAGGCATAGGACGCAAAATCCACGATCTCATCATAGATGCTGTCGGCCACGGACGCCGAAATACCGTTTTTCACTGCGCCCGGTATATTCTGGCTCTCATCGCCGTAGACAAAGATCTTCCGTTCCGCGTCAATGACGGACTGCTTTTTTTTGGAAATAGCCCGGCGGATGTTGTCCGACTGGGGCAGACTGTAGCCGCCCAGCTGCCGGAATATCTCTATCACCTGCTCCTGATAGACGATGACGCCATAGGTCACAGACAAAATCGGCTCCAGAGCCGGGTGCTTGTATTTCACGTTTTGCGGATTGTGGCGGTTTGCCACAAAGGTTGGAATGTTGTCCATAGGGCCGGGGCGGTAGAGCGCCACAATGGCCGTCAAATCCTCGATGCTTTCCGGCTGCAGTCCCACGCAGACGCCGGTCATACCGGCGGACTCCATCTGAAACACGCCGGAGGTATGCCCGACCGTCAGCATTTGATAGGTTTCCCGGTCTCCGTCCTCCACCTTCCGAATATCAAATTCCGGTACTGTTTTGCGGATCAGCTTTTCCGCATCGTCGATGACCGTCAGGTTCCGCAGACCCAGAAAGTCCATCTTGAGCAGACCCAATTCTTCCACCGTGGTCATGGTATATTGGATGACCACGGTATCGTCGTTTTTGGAAAGAGGCACATAGTGATAGACCGGCTCGCCGGTAATGACCACTGCCGCCGCATGGGTGGAGGTGTTCCGGGGCATCCCCTCTACGGCCATCGCCGTGTCGATCAAAGTCTTTACCTTTTCCTCGCTGTCATATCGCTCCTTCAATTGGGGCGCAATGCGCAGCGCCTCCGCCAGCGTAATATTCAGCGTACCCGGAACCAGCCGGGCCACCTGATCCACTTCGCCGTAACTCATTCCCAGCGCCCGGCCCACATCCCGGACGGCGCCCTTGGCCTTCATGGTGCCGAACGTGACGATCTGGGCCACGTTGTCCTTGCCGTATTTCTCCGTTACATAGTCAATGACTTCCTGCCGCCGGGAAACGCAGAAATCAATGTCGATATCCGGCATGGTCACACGGCCGGGGTTTAAAAACCGTTCAAAATACAATCCATATTTCAGCGGGTCGATGTCGGTGATATTCAGGCAGTAGGACACCATACTGCCCGCCGCGCTTCCTCTGCCCGGTCCCACCGGAATGCCGCTTTTTTTCGCAAAGTCCACGTAATCCGCTACGATCAGGAAATAGTTGACAAAGCCCATCTGACGAATCATGTCGATCTCGTATTGCAGCTGCCGCTTTTCCGCTTCGCCCCCCTGGGGATATCGGATGGCAAAGCCATCCCAGCAGAGCCTGTCAAAGTATGCGTCGTTGGTAACGCCTTCCGGCGGAGCAAAGTCCGGCAGATGATAGGTTCCGAATTCAAATTCCACATTGCAGCGATCGGCAATTTTCTGGGTATTTTCCAGCGCTTCTCTGTCGCCCGGAAACAGCGCGGCAAGTTCTTCCTCGCTCTTGATATAAAATTCCTCTGTTTCAAATTTCATGCGGTCCGGATCGTCCACCGTTTTTTGGGTCTGGATGCACAGAAGCACATCCTGCATTCTGGCGTCCTCCTTGCGGATATAATGAGCGTCGTTGGTAACCACCATGGGCAGACCCAGTTCTCTCGCAATTTTTCTCAGGCCGCGATTGACGACAGGCTGGAGTTTCAATCCGTGATCCTGCAATTCCAGATAAAAATGCGCCGGCCCAAAGATTTCCGACAGTCTTTTTGCCGCTTCCAGCGCTTCGCTGTCGTTTTCCTGAATGATTTTCCGGGGGATCTCCCCGGCCAGGCAGGCGGAAAGGGCAATCATGCCCTCATGATACTGCTCCAGCAATTCATAGTCCACGCGTGGCTTGGAATAAAAGCCCTCTAAAAAGGCTTGGGAAACCATATAACATAAATTCCGATAGCCGGTCTGATTTTCGCAGAGCAGCACCAGATGATAGTTTTCATTGTCAATGCCATGTACCTTGTCATGGCGGCTTCGGGGCGCCACATAGACTTCGCAGCCGATCACTGGCTTGACTCCTGCCGCCCTGGCGGCCTTATAGAAGTCGATCACACCGTACATGGCGCCGTGATCTGTAATCGCAACGGCAGTCTGGCCCAACTCCTTGACCCGTTCTATGAGTTTTGGGATCCGGCAGGCGCCATCCAAAAGGCTGTATTCCGTATGCACGTGTAAATGGGCAAACGACATGGTTTTGCTTCCTTTCCTGTTGTTAAAAACTCTTCCGCAGAGAAACGTCTCGCGGCGAAATCAATTTCGATCTGTTTTCGCGAAGACATATGCGCCGCGGAAAAACATATTTCAGTCTGCAAGCGCGCGATCTGTCCGCTCTCTGCGGGCAACGAGTGCGAGTCAGGCCGCAGTTTTTTGTCAAACTGCTTTTGGGGCTTGCGCGCCATTGCGTTTTTATTCCCGACTGAATTCAATCAGTTTTTTCATGCGATGGCTCATGGCCGGTTTGCTGAGGGGGGGCGACGCCATGGCGGCCAATTCGCTCAGCGTAGCTTCCGGATTCTCTTCCCGCAGAAGGGCCGCTTCCCGTAGCTTGTCCGGCAGTCTTTCCAAATCGCCGCTTTCCCGAAGCTTCCGGATGGCGGAAAGCTGCTGTTGTGCGGCGTCCACAGCCTTGCTTAAATTGGCCGTATCGCAATTGCAGCGGCGATTGACGCCGTTTCTCAATTCCTTTTCCATCTTTGCTTCGATGATTTTCATCGCACACACCGGCGCACCAATGGCCGTCAGAAAATCCACGATCATATCGCTCTGCTTAAAATATAAAATATTACTCCCACCCTTACGCAGTTCCTTTGGCGCAAAACCCAGTTCCAGCATCAGCTGATAGGTTTCAACAGAAACCTTATAGTGGGAGGTTGTCAGTTCCAGATGGTAGCGCTTATCCGGATCGGTCACGCTGCCGCCTGCAAAAAACGCCCCTCGCAGAAAGCTGTGGCGGCAGATATCGTCTTCCAGTACGCCGAAGTTTACATGAAGGGAAACACTGTCATGCTCCTGACCATAAGCGGAGAAGATCCGCTCCAGCTTTTCGCTGCCATCCATGACAAAACTCAGCTTCCCCGGCTGCTGCAGGGAGGGGAACTGGTCAAACTCCACCCCGAACGCACGGCGAAAAAGCCGTGGAAGCCGCTCGGCAAAGCAGCGGCTCTCGGTGATGATCTTGATTTCCGTCTTGGAGCAGGTATTGCAGTAGAGCAAAATGCCGTAGCATTCCGCCAACAAGCTGTATTTCTCCGGCTGTGTCCGGCAAAGTTCCTCCCGGACCTCGGACGCAAAGGACATATATGTTCACCTGTTTCTTCTCTGCTTGCGGTAAATATCCATAATGGCCCTGGCCAGAAGATTTGGATCATGGCGGGCGTACTCGCTTTTGTCGCTGAGCAGCGGCGCCGTATAGAGGGCTACCCCCAGCGACTCAATGCTTTTCCTGTCCACCTTCATCACCTCGGCGCCCTCTCGAAGATAGTCCTGCTGCAAATGTTCCGGCACAGGGCTGGAATTGGCCAGGCAGCCGTCTACCATGGACATATCCCCATGACGGAGCAAAGCCCGGAGATGGTCGGAGGCCGTATAGCCCTCTGTTTCCCCGTCCTGGGTCATCAGATTCATGATCATCAGCTTGTAAGCGCCGGCCCTGGTCACCGCATCGGTAATGCCGTTCACCAGAAAATTCGGAATAATGCTGGTGTAAAGACTGCCGGGGCCAATCAAAATCAAGTCCGCCCGCTCGATGGCTCTCAGACTGTCCGGAAAGGCATCCGGATGTTCCGGCGTCAGCGTCACGCGGCGGATGCGCTGGCGGGTATCCTTTTTGTGATAAAAAATCGCGCTTTCTCCAAATACGGTAGAGCCGTCCTCAAACTGCGCCTGCAAATTCACATTTTCCTCAGTCACCGGCAGGACCCGGCCCGTAATGGCCAAAACCTCGCCCATTTGACGGACTGCCTCCGCAAAGGAGCCGCAAATGCCGTTCAGGGCCGCCAGCAACAGATTGCCAAAATTCTGCCCTTCCAGAGAGCCTTCATCGAATCGATAGGTCATCAGCCTCTCCAGGATCGGTTCTGTATTGGAAAGGGCCAGTACACAGTCTCTGGCGTCTCCCGGAGGCAGCATTCCCAAATCCTGCCGAAGCATACCGCTGCCCCCGCCGTCATCCGCCATGGTCACAATGGCAGTGATGTCTCTGGAGTAATATTTCAGGCCCCGAAGCATGGTGGAAAGGCCATGCCCACCGCCAATGGCAACGATTCTCGGCGCGCCGCCGGGGGAATATACGCGAATATTCTCCTCTTGAATTTGCAGCGGCGCGCCGCCTGTCGGCCTATCCACGGCCGATATCCCTGTGGTTGACCACAGTGGGATACCCCCGCTTGGCGACAAAGTCACCGATTTCCTTGGCAATCGCGACAGATCGATGCCTTCCGCCGGTACAGCCCACGGCAATGGTCAGAGAGGTTTTCCCCTCCTCATAGTAGAGTGGCAGGGTATAGGCCAAAAGGTCCTCCAGCTTGGCCAGATAATCGGCGGACTGCTGATAGGAGAAAATAAAATCCCGCACCTCCGGCATCAGCCCGCTTTTGGGCTTCAAGTCCGCAATATAATAAGGGTTTGCCATAAATCTGACGTCAAACACCAAATCCGCATCCAGCGGCAAACCGTATTTAAACCCGAAGGACAGAACATTAACCACCATGGCATGATTGGGTTCGTCCTCAAAGAGACGGATCAGTTCTGCCCGAAGCCGGGCCGTGGACATGGAGGTGGTGTTGATGATAAAGTCCGCCTTGGCCCGCACCCGTGAGAGCGCCTGCTTCTCCTTTGTCACCGCTTCCGGCAGGGGTGTCCCGTCCCGGCTCAGCGGATGGGTGCGGCGGGTCTCCTTATAACGCTTGATAATCGCGTCAGTCTCCGCTTCAATATAAACAATGGAATATTTGCAGCCCATGGCGTCCAGCGCATCAAGCCCGGCAAGCAGCCCATCAAAATTCCGCCCCGCTCTGACGTCGCTGACCAGCGCGACCCTTTCAAATCGGCCCGTTGTCGCCAGGCAAATCTCCGCAAATTGGGAAATCAGTTCGGGGGGCAGATTGTCAACGCAATAATAACCCAGATCCTCCAACGTGGAGGCTGTCCGGCTTTTTCCGGCTCCGGACTGGCCGGTTATAATCAAGAACCGCATTCGCGCTGTACCTCCAAAATCCGCACTTCCGGCTCCAATTCTACGCCGGAGGTTTTTTTGACCGTTTCCTGAATCTCTGCAATCAACGACAAAACATCCCTGCTGGTAGCGTGGCCGGTGTTCACCACAAAGCCTGCGTGCTTTTCCGAAACCTTCGCGCCTCCGACCGCATGGCCCTTCAGTCCCGCTTCCTCAATGAGTCTTCCGGCATAGTTCCCCTGGGGGCGCTTGAACGTACTGCCCGCCGAAGGGTATTCCAGAGGCTGAGAAGCCCGGCGGCGGGACATAAACTCCGCCATTTTGGCCTGAATTTCTTCCCGATCTCCTTTTTGCAGCCGGAACCGGGCGGACAGGATCGCAAGGTCTTCCTGCATAAACCGGCTGTGCCGGTAGCTTAAATCCAGTTCCTCCACCGGGAGCGTCTGAATCGTCCCCGTCCGATCCATGACCGCAACGGAGGAGAGCACCTGTTTCATCTCTCCGTTATAGGCTCCGGCATTCATATAGATGCCGCCGCCGACTGTACCGGGAATACCGTGGGCAAATTCCAACCCGGAAAATCCCCGCTCCATGGCGAAGGTCGCCAGCCGGGTCAAGGTCACGCCGGACTGGGCCTCTAAAAGGCCGTCCTCCGTTTCGGCAAGCCGGTTCATCCCGGTCCTGGTTTCAATGATGATGGTGTCCAATCCCTCGTCCGGGGCAAGAATATTGCTGCCGGCCCCCAGAATCATGGGGGCAACAGAAAATTGGCGGCAAAGGCGCAGTATTTCCGCCACCTGCCGGTCGCTGCGCGGAAACGTCATAACTGCAGTAGGGCCGCCGATTTGGAATGTCGTATGGCGGCACATCAATTCCCCCTGCTTGAGGGGGATATCCGCCAGCTGCAAAAGCGTCACAAACTCACGAAGGTGTTTCATCAGAGAATCTCCCATTTTGAAAATACATATATAGTATACCATAGCTTTTGCTGGATGTCACGAATTTTACCATCCGTGCAGATTCAGTATACGAAAAAATTTCCCCCGCCATGCAAGGCGAGGGATAAACGCCGGAAAAATACGCAGGATCATACGCATTCATCCAAAAATCAGCACAACCACGCCCAAGGCAATACGGTATATGCCAAACGCAGAGAAGTTGTGATGCTTGACATAGTTCATCAGGCTACGGATCACCAGCAGGGATACCGCAAAGGCCACCGCCGAGGCGATCAGCAGACAGCCCCATTCCCCGGAGGTCATCACACCGCCCTCCAGGATAAATTTCAGCACCTTCAAAACGCTGGCGCCCAACATGGTAGGAATGGCCAGGAAGAAGGAAAACTCCGCGCCCGCCGTCCGGCTGATCCCCAGCAGAATCGCGCCCAGAATGGTCGCACCGGAGCGGGACGTCCCCGGTATCATCGCAAGAACCTGAAAGCAGCCTACAAAGAAGGCGGTTCGATAGGTTATTTCCGCAGTGCTGCCTATGCGCGGGGAAGTCCCCTGACGGCCACGCTCCACCAAAAGAAAGGCAGCGCCGTACAGAATCAGCATAATGGCAACGACCACATAGTTGTATAAATGCTCGTCCATCCAGTCGTCCAGCAGCAGTCCCAATACCACAGAGGGGAGCACCGCGACAATGACTTTCAGCCAAAGCGTCCAGGTCTCTCGCTTTTCCCCGGCGTCTTTGGTTCTGGAAAAAGGGTTGAGTTTATGGAAAAACAGTACAATCACAGCCAAAATGGCCCCCAGCTGAATTACTACATCAAACAGTTCCATAAACGCCTCGGACGCGCTGAGCGGAAGCAGCTGCTCCAACAGGATCAAATGGCCGGTGGAACTGATGGGCAGCCATTCTGTTATGCCCTCCACAATGCCGTAGAGCATGGATCTCAGGATGTCAAGTGCCATAAGGTTCTCCTTTTACGTTCGCTTAAACTGTCTTTCCAGCGTCTTTCTTGTCAGACTGATGCAGACCGGCCGGCCGTGAGGGCAGTATTTGATATCCTCCCGTGCCATCAATTCCGCCACCAGCGCACTGAGTTCTCTGGGATCCGACCTCTGCCCGCCCTTGATCGCTGCTTTACAGGCAACGGTATGCAAAAGTTTGTCGAAGACGGCAGCCGTGTCCAGCTTTTCCCCATTCTCCAGCTTTTCCGCCAGTTCCGAAAGGCAGGGGCCTGCCTGCGCTTCTTCGACGTCACAGGGGATGGACAGCACGGAAAGGCCGTCCCCGCTCTGCTTTATAGAAAAGCCCAGTTCCTCCAGAGTCTGACTGTGCTCCAGCAAAATTGCCGTTTCTTCCCGACTTAAGTCGGGGATGATCGGATGAATCAGCAGCTGGCTCATGACCGCGTGATCCTGCGCTTTGAACTTTTCGAATAAAATACGTTCATGAGCGGCATGTTTATCAAACAGCAAAAGGCCGTCCCCCTGCTCTACGATAATATATGTATCCAGAGCCTGTCCAATGATACGATAGGGAAGCTTTGCGTCCGGCGACGTTTCCTCCGGCGGTTCCGGCGCTGCCGGAGGCTCCGGTTTCGGCATCTCCAGCGCCGTTTGTGCCTGAGGAGCACTTTCGCCGCCCACGCTTTCCCACATGGCCGCCTTTCGCAGGGCTTCCGGAGAAGGAAGCGGAATCTCCGCCGGAGACGCAGTGTCATCGGAAATCTTCGGTGACAGAGAAACGCCGTCACGAGCCGTTATTTTCGTCGTTTTTCGCTGCTGGTAGTTCTGAAACTGCTGCAAAATAGACGGTGCGGGGCTGGTCGCTTTGCCGCGTTCCAAAAGCGCCTGCATAGCCTGATATTCTCCTGCGGTGACCCGCTTGTAAAAGTCCTGCTTCGGCTGTGGCTTCGGCGCGTCCAGCTTCATTTCCGGTTTGGCCTCCGCCTGATTGAGCGCACCCAGAACGCCATAGCGGATCGCGTCAAATACGTCGCCCTCCCGGAGAAACTTTACCTCGGTTTTCGCCGGATGAACATTCACATCTACTGCGGTGAGGGCCACCTCCACATGGAGTACGCAGACGGGAAATCGCCCAACCATCATTTGATTTCTATAGGCTTCCTCCAGCGCCGCCGTCATCATTTTTGATTTGACATAACGGCCGCAGACAAAAAAGTGCTGAAAGCTGCGGTTGCCCCGGCTCGCGGTGGGTTTTCCCACAAATCCTGAGAGGGTCACCCCGTTGGAGGACGCATGAACCTCCACCATATCTCTGGCAGCCGTTCTTCCCATCACCGAATAAATTACAGACAACAGCTGTCCATCGCCGGGCGTGGTCAGATCCGCCTTACCGTCCCGAATAAAATGGAACGCCACTTCCGGATGGCCAAGGGCCTGCCGCTGAACCGCGCCGGCAATGTAGCTGCCCTCTACGCTGTCCCGCTTTAAAAATTTCATTCTCGCAGGCGTATTGTAGAACAGTTCCCGCACGACCATCGTTGTGCCGACGGGGCATCCGGCGGTCTGGACCTCCAGCACGTTGCCCGCTTCCACCCGCAGGGAAACGCCCAACTCCTCCGATTCTGCTCTGGTCAGCAAATCAATCTTGCTGACCGCGCTGATGGCCGCCAGTGCTTCGCCTCGAAAGCCCATGGTGGAAATACAGCCCAGATCCTCCGGGCGTGAGATCTTGGAGGTGGCATGGCGCAGAAAAGCCGTCGGCGCATCCTCTTTTGCCATGCCGCAGCCATCGTCTGTGACCCGAATAAAGGTAACGCCGCCGTTTTGAATCTCTATGGTTATTTTCTTTGCTCCGGCGTCAATGGCATTTTCCACCAGTTCCTTGACCACCGAAGCGGGCCGCTCTACCACCTCGCCGGCAGCGATCATATCCGCCAAGGCCGGGGAGAGCTTATGTATTTTTGCCAATCTTTCACCTGATTTCTTCTCATTGGCGCACCCCAGCCCCTGAACAGGGGATCGGCTGCGCTCTATACGCTGAACAGGGGAGCGTTTACAGCAATCGGATTCCGCCCAGCACCGGCACCGGTTTTTCCGTATTGGAAATTGCAGCGGCCAGCCCGATGATCCAAAGAATAAACAGAATGAATGCGAGAATTCCGCAGACAATGTTGCCGATCCAGCCGATCAGGGGAATGCGATTGCAAATTCTTTCCAGTATGCCTACAATCAATTCGCAGATCAAAATGACCAGAGCCTGATTGAGATGGAACCTGGAACTTTTACGGTCTCCCGCTATAAAGGCAATGATCCAGCCGATGGGAGTGATATATGCGACGATATCCGTTACTTTTTTGCTCATAATGATCCTCTCTTTTCTCTGTCCGTTTCCGGCATAAAGCTTCTTTCAGACGCATAAAATGACTTGTCCGGATTCCATTTCTGTGCGCAGACGCAGCTGAATACCCAGCCTGCGGAAATCAATTCTATTTTATGATAGCGGGAGCGCAATGTCAAGAAGGGCGGGTTGAAAATGATCGAAATGATGGAGAAGCTTCTGTGGAGCGGGCCGTTGCTTGTTCTGCTGATGGGAAGCCATGTCTATTTTACCGTAAAGCTGCGGGTCGTTCAGCGGTTTACCCTGCGGGGCATCCGGCTGAGTCTGCGGGGCGATCCGGAGCAAAACGGCGTTTCCTCCTTTGGGGCGTTGGCTACTTCTCTGGCCGCGGCCATTGGTACGGGAAATATCATTGGCGTTGCGACCGCAGTGGCCCTGGGCGGGCCGGGGGCGGTGCTGTGGTGCTGGCTCACCGGACTTTTGGGCATGGCCACCCGCTATGGAGAGACAATCGTCTGTCTGCTCCATGGGCGGCGGCAAAAGGATGGCGCGGTCGTCCGCGGCCCCATGTATGTGATGGAACACACCTTGGGGCAGAAATGGCTGGGACAAGTCTATGCGTTTCTGGGCGTAGCCGCCGCAGTAGGAACCGGCGCACTGATCCAGGCCAACGCGGCAGGCGTAGCGCTCTATGATACCCTGAAGATCCCAACCGCTCTGTCGGGGCTGGGCATAGTCCTTCTCGCCGGAGCGGTGATATTCGGCGGCGTGAAATCCATTGCCTCCTGCTGTGAAAAGCTGGTGCCGACCATGTCGGCGCTGTATCTTCTGGGCTGCACAGGCGTACTGTTTGTCTGCCGGGACGCGTTTCTTCCCGCGCTCAGGGAGATCGTCCTCCGGGCCTTTACTCCTGCCGCCGCCGGAGGCGGCTTTGCGGGCAGCACGATTCTCACTGCGGCACAATATGGCGCGGCCAGGGGGCTGTTTACCAATGAAGCAGGCATGGGCACCGGCGCCATGGCGGCCTGCGCCGGCCCCTGTCAGCGCCCGGCAGAGGAAGCTCTGATTTCCATGACCGGCGTGTTTTGGGACACAGTGGTGATCTGCGCCATGACCGGATTGGCTCTTGTCTCCGCCATGGTGAAATTCCCCGCGCTGTTTCAGGGCGCGTCCGCCGGCCGGCTCTGCTATCTGGCCTTTTCCTGTCTGCCATTTGGGCAAGGGGTACTGATGATCTCTCTGACCGTATTCGCCTTTGCCACCATTGTCGGGTGGAGTTACTACGGGGAGTGCTGCTGCCGGTATCTTTGGGGTGAAAAGAGCGTTATTTTTTACCGGTTTGTCTACCTGATCTCCGGTTTTATCGGCGTACTGGTCTCGCTGGAAACCGTCTGGAGCCTGGGCGGGATCCTGGCGGGACTGATGACGGTGCCGAATCTCTGTATGCTGTTTTCATTGCGAAAAGAGATTGTCAGTTCCCGAAAGTGGCTTTGAACCAGTTGCTTTTTTTACAAAAAGGACTATAATGAAAGCATCGGAAGGAGAATAATCATGAAATATAAATGTATATTTGCCCTGGGGGCCGCTGCGGCGCTGTGCCTGTTTTCGGCCTGCGGCACCTCTCATATGTCGGACTCCATCTCCGCGTCCAACAGCGATATGGATGTCTGGACAGCGGAAGTCTCTACCATGACAACTGCGGAAACCACGACGGAGCCAAGCCCCCAACTTCCTGCGCCGAGTCAGGGAAGTCAGGATGTTACGGAACAGTATGAGGAGCAGTTTGTCGGCAGCTGGCTGGATGACGACAGGGACGAAATCTGGACGTTTAAAGCCAGAGGAAGCCTGATCGTTACTGACCGGGACTCGGATGGCGATACGGACTCCTATACCTGGTGGATTGAAGACGACGGAAAGCAGGTTCTTCTGTTTCTCTTCGAAAATGGCGATGATGACGCAGACAAGTATAGCTTCACCTTCAGCGGAGAAAATCTGACCCTCTATGACACCATCTCCGGCAGCGCGGAGGAAATGCTGAGTCGGATCAGCGAAGCAACGGAACCGCCGGCGCCGGACCCGACCTATACGGAACAGGAGGCCGCAAAGGAGAACGGAACGGATCCGGATGTTTCCAATTCTCCGGCGCCTACCGCCGCAGTCTCCACTGCAGCGCCTGCGCCCGCAGCGCCTGTCTCCCCGGAACCTACCATGGAAATCGAAGTAGCAAGCGACGTCACGCTGACCCGGGACATCAACGAAGCGCTGCCGATGGTAGAGTGTGCGCTGGATGCGGTACTGGACGGCGTTGCATTCGACCCTGCCGACGCAAAATCCTTCTGGAGCATTATGGCCCGATATCTTTCCCGATACAGCGACAGCGACGCTGACGGCTATTTCACCGTCAGTGAGGAGCGGGTGCGGGACACGGCGGAAGACCTGTTTGCCGGATTTGACGATGACAGAACCGAAATTCCCGATTGCAGCGAAAGCGACGGTCTGGCACAAAAAGTCGGCGGCGGATATCAGATCCGCTGGGGCGTGACCGGCGGCCACGATATGGAGGTTGTCAGCTTTGACGGCAGGGAGATCATGGAGGTGCAGGCTGACGGCGCGCTCTATGAGGTCAAAATGGACGAGGACGGAGAGATTATTTCCATCCAAAAGCGCTAAAAAGAGAGGGGGCGTACCGAATCATCGGTACGCCCCTTTTTTATTCCACCCTGCCGGTCAGGCCGTTTTCTGCAGGCCCCGTGATTCGCACCGGGAGGATCTTGTTATGCAGATTCTCCCCGGATGCTTCCACAAGAATATAATTCATTGTATGGCCCGTCCACAGGCCCGCTTCATTCTGCTGCTCGAACAGCACCGGCAAGGTTTTGCCGATAAACTTCGCCTGATAGTCCCGCCGCAGCGCGTTCTCAACTGCCGCCGCCCGGGCAGCCCGCCGCTCTTTTTCCGCAGCGGAAATCTGACCGGGCATTTGGGCCGCAGGCGTACCGGTTCGCCGGGAATAGGGGAAAATGTGCATGGCGGCAAACGCGGCAGTCTGCAAAAACTCCAACGTAGCGGAAAATTCCTCCTCGCTCTCTCCGGGGAAACCCACAATCAAATCGGTGGTGATGGCGCAGTCAGGGAAATACTTCCGCAGTAAATAACAGCTTTCCAGATACCGTGCGGTATCATATTTTCTCCCCATGCGCCGCAGCGTCTCGTCGCAGCCGCTTTGCAGCGACAGATGAAACTGGGGGCAAAGATTTGAAAAGTCCTTTAATGTTTCACAGAAATCCCGATCAATGATCCTCGGTTCCAGCGAACTCAGCCGAATCCGTAACTCCGGTACGGCCGCAGCAATGGCGGCAATCAGGTCCTGCGGCTTTTGGCCGTTTTTGAGATCCATCCCCCAGGAGGAAATCTCAATGCCGGTCACAACGATTTCCAAAAAGCCGTCGTCCCGGAGTTTTTTCGCCTGCATCACCGCTGTTTCAACGGGCAGGGAGCGAATGGTCCCCCGGGCATAGGGAATGATACAGTATGTGCAGAAGTTGACGCAGCCGTCCTCCACCTTCAGCATGGCCCGGGTGCGGCCCTCCATGCCGCCGGCGGGCAGGGATTCAAATTGGCGGCGGCGGAGCGCCTGGTCCACGGCCACGGTGGTGACTGTCGTTTCCGCTGTCTGCTTTTCCAGATATTTTTTCTCCAGCAAATCCAAAAAGGCCATGCGCCCGGAGGTGCCGGCCACCAGATCCACACCCAGCGCTTTCACTGCTTCCGGGTCGGTCTGGCCGTAACAGCCGCACACAGCCACTACGGCTTGGGGGGCCTGCTTTTTGGCCCGGCGG
>CAZGOQ010000018.1:0-6440 GCA_964527315.1 uncultured Oscillospiraceae bacterium
CCCGGCGGCTGCGCCGGTACACTGCACTCTACGGCCGACTCTAATGTTCGCATATTGGTTGACAAAGCGGGAAATATGTGTTAGTATTCTCTCAGCACTAATATCCTATTAAATTTATATGAATTAAACAAGGAGGAACGACTATGCCCGTTTACCATTCTATTGCGGAACTGATTGGTAAAACGCCGTTGCTGGAACTCACCGGCTATGAAAAAGCCCATCAAATTCCCGCGTCGCTGCTTGCCAAAGTGGAGTTCTTTAACCCGGCAGGTTCCGTCAAGGACCGCATTGCCGCCGCAATTCTGGAGGATGCAGAAGCGCAGGGACGCATCAATCAGGATACCGTAATCATTGAGCCAACCTCCGGTAATACTGGCGTGGCGCTGGCCGCGCTGGCCGCCGCCAGAGGCTACCGGCTCATCATCACCATGCCGGAAACCATGAGCGTGGAACGCCGGCGGCTGATGTCTGCCTATGGTGCGGAACTGGTGCTGACCCCCGGACCAAAAATGGTAGACGCCATCGCCAAGGCTGAAGAACTGGTGAAGGAAATTCCAAACAGCTTTATTGCCGGGCAGTTCACCAATCCCGCCAACCCGAAACGGCACTATGAAACCACCGGCCCGGAAATCTGGGCCGATACGGAAGGGCAGATTGATATTTTCGTTGCCGGCATCGGCACTGGCGGTACGATTTCCGGCGCGGGAAAATACCTCAAAGAGAAAAACCCGAATTTGAAGGTCATCGGCCTGGAACCGGCGGATTCTCCCGTTCTGACGGAGGGGCGCGCCGGTATCCACAAGATTCAGGGGCTTGGCGCGGGCTTTGTTCCGGACACGCTGGATGTAAGCGTTTACGATGAGGTTCTGACCGTTCAAAACGAAGATGCATTTTCTGCCGCCAGAGAACTGGCAAAAACCGACGGCCTACTGGTGGGAATCTCCTCCGGCTGTGCTCTTTGGGGAGCGGAACAGATTGCCAGGCGGACGGAAAACAGGGGCAAAAAAATCGTAACGATTCTGCCGGACACGGGCGAGCGCTATCTCTCCACTGCGTTGTTTGCGGAAGATTAAAGAATAGGCGCACTGCAAAACAGACGTTTCAGAAATCCGGGCCTGATATTGAAGCGGGAGAAATCACAGGTTTTTGTGATTTCTCCCGCTGTTTCTAATTTTTCAGGCAGGCAAGTTCTGCAAGAATTGCATTTTGCAGCATACCATTTTCGATTCATTCGGCTTCCCGCTGCGCAATGGCCCGGGCCACATGGACACCGGACGCGCCCGCCTGAGCCAGACCTCTGGTAATACCTGCTCCATCGCCAACGGCGAACATGTTATCCAGAGACGTTTCCAGCTGCTCGCTGAGTTGGAGCCGGGCGGAGTAAAATTTGACCTCCACGCCATAGAGCAGGGTATCATGGTTGGCAGTACCCGGAGCCAGCTTGTCCAGCGCATAAATCATTTCGATAATATTGTCCATATGCCGCTTGGGCAGCACCAAACTCAAATCGCCGGGCGTTGCGCTCAACGTGGGCTTTGTAAAACTTTTGCTCAGCCGATGCTCGTTCGTGCGAACACCCTTAATGAGATCGCCGAATCGCTGCACCAACACGCCGCCGCCCAGCATATTGCTCAGAGACGCAATATGTTTGCCATAGGTGTATGGCTCTTTAAACGGCTCCGTAAACCGATTGGATACCAGCAGGGCAAAGTTCGTGTTCTCACTGCGGAGAGCCGGATCGGAATAGGAGTGGCCGTTGACGGTGATCAGGCCATCCACGTTTTCGCTGACCACATGTCCATAGGGATTCATACAGAAGGTACGCACCTGATCGCCATACTGTTTGGTGCGATAGACCAGCTTGGATTCATAGACCACGGAGGTGATACGTTCAAAGACCTTGGCAGGAAGTTCCACCCGAACACCCAGATCCACCTGGTTGTTGATCAGCGGCAGAGAGAGTTCCTTGCACTGCTCGCAGAACCATTCCGCGCCGCTGCGCCCGGGCGCAGCAATGAGATATTTGCAAGTGATGGTATCATTGTCCAGCGTTAGGATGTATTCCCCATTGCCGTCTCTCTGAATCGTGCGAACCGGCGTCCGGAAACGGAATTCTACCTGCTCCTTCATATGCTCATAAATCTTCTGCAAAATCTTCAGATTGTTTTCTGTGCCCAAATGCTTGCATCTTGCCCCCAGCAGATGGAGGTCATGATGCAGAGCCTGCACCTCGATCTCCCGTGCGGCAGGCGTATCGGTTGAAAAAACCTTATCTGTGGCGCCGTGCTCCACGTTGATGGTATCTACATAGTCGATCAGTTCCATGACGGTTTTGTCGCTGAGATAATCTGTCAGCCAGCCGCCAAATTCTGTGGTAAAGTTATATTTTCCGTCGGAAAACGCGCCGGCGCCGCCAAAGCCCGCCATGATCGCGCAGGGCTTACAACCAATGCAGGCTTTAACTTTTCCGGCCACGATGGGGCATTGGCGGGAATAAATGTCCGCCCCCTGCTCCAAAATCAGGATCTTTCGTTCCGGGCAGAGTTTCATCAGTTCATATCCGGCAAAAATGCCGGCTTCCCCGGCGCCGATTATGGCAACATCATATTTCATGGAACGTCCTCCTTAAAATCTATGAGGCGACAAGGGCGTTGATCTTGTCTGGGCTTCGATCAGCTGTCCGATCAGCTGGTTGGACACCAGCATTCCCTGGGGGGTAAAGTACCATCTGCCGTCCTTGCATTTCGTGAGGCCGCGGCTGCCATAGAAGGACAGGACCTTTTCCAGCGGGTCGAAGGGCATTAGAAAACTCTGCTCGTATTCCTCCCGTTTGATGCCATAGGTGGTGCGCATCCGCAGCATTACATATTCTCCCGCCCGCTCTTTGATGGGCACGTATTCTGACTCCGTTACAAGCGCGTCCCCCTCCGCCACCGCTTTGATATACTGCGGCAGACTGGAGACAAAAGTATAGCGCGTTCCCGCAAAATCCGAAGCCGCTGACGGGCCAAAACTCATATATTCGCCGCCGGTCCAGTATTTGAGGTTGTGTCTGCATTCCCAGCCCGCTTTGGCAAAATTGGAAATTTCATATTGCCAGTAGCCATAGGCCTCCAGCGTCGAAGCTGCGTAGAGATACATGGATGCCTGAGCGTCATCATCCGGCAGAGCGGCCTGACGGCGGTATTGATACAGCGGCGTTCCCTCTGCAAGCGTCAGCCCATAACAGGAAATATGATCCGGGTGCAGGTCAATGATAGAGCCAAGCGCATCCGCCCATTGCTGGGGGCTTTGGCCTGGAAGCCCATACATCAGATCGATTGAAAGATTGTCGAACCCGGCTGTCCGGGCAATGTCCACCGCCTGAACTGCCTGACGGTAGGTATGCGGGCGGCCCAGCGCCTGCAATATCTGGTCGTTGTTGCTCTGAACGCCGATGGAAATGCGGTTAAATCCGCCCTGCAGCAGCCGCTTACAGCCCTTCTCCGTAATGGAATCCGGGTTGGCCTCCAACGTGACCTCCGCATTTTTTGAGACGTTGAACCGTTTGGTGATAGCCGAATATACCTGGCGCAGCCGCTCCGGACCAAAATAGCTGGGCGTACCGCCGCCAAAGTAAACGGTATCCACTTCATACTTGGGCGCTCTGGCGCCGCCTTCCCGGATATGAGTTTCCAGCGCCTTGACATAGCGATCCATATACTCCGCTGTCTTCGGCCCTCTGGGCAGAGAATAGAAATCGCAGTACTGGCATTTGCTGCGACAGAAGGGAATGTGGACATAGATCCCCAAGTTGGGCACCTCTCTGGATTTGACCGGCGTCTGCGCCGCCGGATGTACCGCACTGACACGCCGCGTACTGGCCTGTCGGCCGGTTTTTTTTACGTTTTTTTCATTCGTTGTCCGCTTGGATGCAGATACGCCGGTTTTCGTCTTCTTTCGGGCAGCGCTGCGCTGCGGAGAGTTTTTTCCTCGGGCCGCACTGCCGTGGGAAACGGTCTTTTTTTTCGTCGCCAAACTGCTGCCTCCTTATTCGGAATCCAGCTTTAACACCGCCATAAAGGCTTCCTGCGGAACCTCTACCGTGCCAAAACTGCGCATCCGTTTCTTGCCTTCCTTTTGCTTTTCCAAAAGCTTTTTCTTCCGGGTAATATCGCCGCCGTAGCATTTGGCCAAAACGTCTTTTCGGAGGGCCTTGATGGTTTCCCGGGCAATGACCTTGGAGCCGATGGCTGCCTGAACGGGAATTTCAAACAGCTGACGCGGGATCGTCTCCTTGAGTTTCTCACAAATCTTTCTGGCTCTTGCATAGGCTTTGTCCGCATGCAGAATAAAGCTGAGAGCATCCACCACATCGCCGTTGAGCAATATATCCAATTTTACCAGATTACTGCTCCGGTAGCCGATGACCTCATAGTCCAGAGACGCATAGCCCCTGGTCCTCGATTTTAAACAGTCAAAAAAGTCAAAGATAATCTCATTGAGGGGCATATGATAATGCAATTCCACCCGACTCTGATCAAGATAGGTCATATCCAGGTATTCGCCCCGGCGTTCCTGACACAACTCCATGATGCCTCCCACATATTCCGGCGGGGAGATGATCGAGGCGCGGACAAACGGCTCCTCCGCCAATTCGATCTCAGAGGGATCCGGGTAATTGAGAGGATTGTCAATCATGATAACGCTGCCGTCAGTCTTTGTGACCCGGTATACAACGCTGGGCGCGGTAGTGATCAAATCCAGATTGAATTCCCGCTCCAGCCGAAGCTGAATAATTTCCATATGAAGCAGGCCCAGAAATCCGCACCGGAACCCAAAGCCCAGAGCCACAGAACTTTCCGGTTCGTAACTCAGAGAAGCATCGTTTAATTTCAGCTTTTCCAACGCATCCCGCAGTTCCGGGTATTTGGCGCCATCGGCAGGATAGATGCCGGAGAATACCATGGGCTGGACATCCTTATAGCCCTGCAGCGGCTCCGCAGCAGGACGCTCTGCTTCCGTTACGGTATCGCCCACCCGGGTATCGGAGACCGTCTTGATGGAGGCGGTGAAATAGCCCACCTCGCCTGCCCCCAATGCGTCTGTCGGTTCCATGCCCTTGGGATGCATGTAGCCGGTTTCCACAACTTTATAGATTGCGCCGCCGGACATCATTTTGACCTCCATGCCCTGTTTCAGAACGCCTTCCATGACCCGAATATAGACGATTACGCCCTTGTAGCTGTCATACTGGCTGTCAAAAATCAATGCCCGCAGAGGCTTTGCCCGATCTCCCTCCGGTGCGGGCATATCCCGGACGATCATTTCCAGCACCGCATGAATGTTAATGCCATTTTTCGCGGAAATCTCAGGTGCATCCTCCGCAGGCAGGCCGATAATATCCTCGATCTCCTGCTTGACACGTTCCGGGTCCGCGGCAGGCAGATCAATTTTATTGATGACCGGAAGAACCTCCAGCCCTGCGTCAATGGCCAGATAGGTATTGGCCAGCGTCTGGGCTTCAACCCCCTGGGACGCGTCTACCACCAGCACTGCGCCCTCACAGGCCGCCAGAGACCGGGAAACCTCATAGTTAAAGTCCACATGCCCTGGCGTGTCAATGAGGTTGAGCACATAGGTCTCCCCATCGTCGGCGGTATAGAGAAGCCGGACGGCCCGGGCCTTGATGGTGATGCCCCGTTCCCGCTCCAACTCCATATTGTCCAGAATCTGATCCTCCATCTCCCGCTGATCTACCGCCTGACACTCCTCCAGTAAGCGGTCAGCCAGCGTAGATTTTCCGTGGTCGATATGGGCTACGATGGAAAAATTTCTCAGTTTATCTAAATCGGTCATTATCTGCACCTCATACAAACTCGATATCTTTATTAGTATAGGCGATTTTCGCCGTTTTGTAAAGAAAATTTCCGAGAGGATTCCCTTGTACTTCGCCAGCGCCAATAAAGCGCGGCGCCGGAGATTCCAATTCCCGATCCGCACACAGACAGAGCGTGCCGCCCGGACTGAAAAGAAGCGATATGCCGTTTTTGCATCCAGGCGGATTTAAAAATATCGCCGGAGCGAACGCTCCGGCGATGCGTGTTCCTCGTTTTAAATTGTCAGGGTCAGTGCGCCGGTGTAGGTGCCGGGAACCACAGGGGTCTCCTTGCCGTCCACCGTCAGGGTACCGACGACCTTGGAACTCTCGTCAATGGTCAAGCTGCTGAGATAAGAAGTACCGGCCACATTCCAGACAGCGCCGTTTTTCAAGGTCACGATCACACCGTTGTTGACCACGGGCTGAGCCGTATTTTCCACCTCGCCCAGTTCCTCACAGTTGTCCTTAAAAACCTTCTCCACCCGATGAAGCGCCCTGGAGGCGGAGAGAATGCCATTAACTACAGCATTGTCAAAAATTAGGCCCAGATTGCGAACACCGTCATAGCCGTTGCCCTGAC
>CAZGOQ010000018.1:6540-25832 GCA_964527315.1 uncultured Oscillospiraceae bacterium
CCGCCGGGACCGCCGGGGCCTCCAGGACCACCGGCACCGGGAGGCGGCGCCATTTCCATCTTGGGGCCGGTATCGCCCTTCTGACCAGTGGAGCCGTTATAGAAATCGCCATTTACAGTCATGTTTTTAAAGGTAGCGATTACGTCATAGGTCTCCCGGACCGTCCTGTTGTCATGGTTGGGATCGTAAACATCATCCTCCTTGGGATCGATATAATAACCGGCGGGATTGCCGGGATCGTCCGAATTCATGACCTGCAAAATAATGCCGTTGCCGGGGGCCAGCACACAGTTGTCTGCCTCAATAACAGGCGCACAGCCCTTGACCATCACGGTAGTTTCATCGGTGTTGAACACAGACCGGTCTGTAATGGTCAGCTTGCCGCCCTCATTCCGGAAGCACATCACGCCAAAGCGGCCCGCATCGACCTTTGTATTTTTGAACACGCCGGATGCAGTCTCGTTTGCCATAATCAGCGCGTAATCCGGCACGTCAATGCGGCAATCCTCAAAGGTGTCGATGCAGTCGCCAATGGAGAAGGCGCCGTAGCCGCTGGGGCCGGTGATGGCGACGTCACAGTTTTTCAGATTAAGCCGGCAACGGCGCACACCGTCGGTGGACATGACGCCCCAGGCCTCCGAGGTGATGGTACAGTCCTCATACCATGCGTCGGCGTAATCCGCCAGATTGGTGGCGCGGCAGTTGCCCCGCAGGCCCAACATCCAGGGTACGCGGCGCATATTTCCGGGCATCACATTGTCCTCATAGTCCGCAGGCAAAACGCCGTCCTCGGCGGAAATTTCGCAGTTCTTTACATAGAGTTTGCTGTGACCGCCGGCAAACAGCGTTCCTCTGGCGGCGCCCTTGGTGGAAACATAGGAGTCCTCTACGGTCAAAACCGCGTCATCTACAGCCATGATGCCCGCGCCATAGCCGATAAAATCGTTTCCGCCGTTGCCGGTCAGGGAAATGTCCGCGCCGGAAACCGTATAGGCGCCCTTGCCGCTCACACAGATGCCGTTGAAGTTTTCATCCCGGCTGACAATGGAAACATCCAGCGCTTCGCCCTGCTTGACCTCGCCGTCTGTCACGGCGGACAGAGCGGATTTTTCCTCAATGACCATGCCGCCCTCTGCATAGATGGCCGCACGGAACTGATAATTGCTGACCGGAATGGGGTCCAGCACCTCCAGAACGATATCTCCCTCGTAGTTGCCGGGGAGGGGCGCAACGCTTTCGCCGTTCATGGTCATGACCAGCGTTTTGCCCTCTGGCGCCGCCAATTCGGCGCCCGGAAGAATGATCAGGCCAAAGAGAGCGGTGGTCTCTGGAACTACCCACCTGCCCTCCACCTTCTTAAATGTTTTCATGGAATACCTCCTGTTTCGATTTCATACCAAATCAAGTATAGGGCAAATTTTATTTTTTGCAAGTATCATTCTCAGGGATGGCATATCAATTACCAAAATGAGACGATTACGCCGCCGCTTTCAAATTATTTGTCCAGATAAAATACCCGCATGGCTTTTGAAGTTTCGTAGCAGTCCAGCTTGGAAACCACCTCGATGGGCGCGTGCATACTGAGTACAGGGATCCCGGCATCCAGCGTTAAGATATCCCGGTTGGCCATAAACATGGCAACAGTACCGCCGCCGCCCGCATCGACCTTGCCCAGTTCACCCATCTGCCAGATCACGCCGCCATCGGCGCAGAGTCTGCGGATCTTTGCTACAAATTCCGCCGGCGCGTCCGAGGAGCCGGATTTGCCCCGGGAGCCGGTATATTTCATAAAGCAGACGCCCCGGTTAATGTGGGAATTGTTGCGCTTGTCGCAGACGTCCCCATAAGAGGGATCGTAGGCGTTAGTGACGTCGGCGGACAGGCACTCTGATGCGGAGAAGCACGCCCGAAGCGAAACACCCTGTTCTTCGCAGAGCCGTTCCACGCAGTACTCAAAAAATTCGGACTGCATGCCGGTAACGCCCATGGAGCCGATTTCCTCTTTATCCGCCAGGCAGCAGAAGGCAGTGTGCTCCGGGATCTCCTGCAAAGACAGCATCGCATCCAGCGCAGCGAAAGCGCAGCTCCGGTCATCATGGCCATAGGCAGCGATCATGCTCCGGTCAAAGCCCAGTTCCCGGGCCTTTGCTGCCGGGGTCAAAGTCAGTTCCGCAGACAGGAAATCCTCCTCCCTGATACCATATGTCTCATTGAGATACTTCAGCACTGCCAGCTTGACGCTGTCGCTGCCCTCGTCATCCTCCATAGGGACAGAGCCGATCAGGAGATTCAGATTTTCGCCCGCAACGCCCTCCGCCAGCGTCTTTTTCATCTGGTCTGTGGCAAGGTGGATGAGCAGGTCGGTGACGATAAACACGGGGTCTTCATCCTTTTCACCGACGCAGATCTCCACCGTCTGACCGTCCTTTTTTACTACCACGCCGTGAATGGACATGGGGATCGTGGTCCATTGGTATTTTTTGATGCCGCCGTAGTAGTGGGTCTTAAAGAAGGCCATTTCGTCCTCTTCATAGAGGGGATTGGGCTTTAAGTCCAGCCGGGGGTTGTCCATATGGGCGGCAGTAATTCTCAGTCCCTCCCGGAGAGAACGCTTGCCGATTACGGCCAAATTGATGGCCTTGCCCCGGTTGTTGAAATAAATCTTCGTGCCGGGGGTCACGTCCATGCCGGGGACATAGGGCTGAAAACCTGCCGCCTCTGCTTGCCGAATCGTCTCCCGCACCGCTTCCCGTTCTGTTTTGGCACAGTTTAAAAAGGAGATATAACGCCGGGCATAATCCTCCATTTTGGTCTTGTCTGCAAGAGAGAGTGCCGCATAGCCGTTTTTCGGCGCATACAGCAAATCTTTCCGCAAATCTTCATACTTTTTTTCGGACATGAAATCATTTCCTTTCCATCTAATTTCTTCAGTCGGGATTTTTATAGTACAAGCTTGATGGTAATTCCATCAGCCGGTTCAGCAACGCTTCGCATTGGATCTGAAATTCCTCCGGCGTACTGTCGTTTCTCAAGGCGAACTCACAGCCGGCTTCATAGTATTCATTGGGCTTTTGGGCAGAGATTCGCAGACGGGCGTATTCCTCCGGAATGCTGTCCCGGGCCATCAGACGCCGCACCCGGATCTCTACCGGCGCAGTCACCGCAACAGTGTGATCACAGCGGTTTGCCAGCCCGCTTTCCAACAGGTTAATCGCGTCAATGGCGGCAAGGGGACAACCACGGGCTTCCGCTTCCGTCAGACGGCGATCGGTCTCTGCCGCAATGTATTTGGAGGTAATTTCATTCAAATCCTCCAATGCCGCTTTGTCGCCAAAAACTATCTTGCCCAGAGTTTTGCGGTCTAATGCGCCATCTATGATCACGCCCGGAAATCGCGCGTCCAGTTCCTCAATCAAGTCTCGGCTGCTTTCCAGCAATTTGTGATACACTGCGTCCAGGTCCAGCACGCAGCCGCCCTTTGCTTCGATACAGCGGAGCGCCGTGGTTTTTCCGCTGCCCGTTGGGCCGGTGATACCGAGAATGCGCATCGATCTGTCCCCTTTCCAAGCGTTTTCTATTCCGCTTCCACAACATGAAATCCGGCGGCTTTTTTCAGCCGGTTTGCCACAGCGTACTGCACGCCGCCGCCGGTGGGGCACCGGGCATAAATGATCCTGATTTCCGGACTGTCCAGCGCCCGAAGGGCCGCGAACAATCCCCTGGCCAACGTCTCCGGCTCTGCCTGAACGCCATAGGCTACGGCAATTCCTTCGGGGTAAAGGGGCAGCTCCTCCTGAAAGCAGAGCACCCGCTCCCCTGGCCGCAGACGGGCACGAATGTACCGCGCCGCCGACTCCGCACTGCCGGTAACGATCACGACTTCCCCGGCGGGGGTATAGTGGGTATATTTCATACCGGGGGCACGAACGATCTCGTCCTGATCTATTTCGCCCGTCACCGCCTGATCGACGGCCAATTCCCCCAGTATTTCTTTCAATTCTTCCGGCGCGATGCCGCCGGGCCGCAGGAGCCGGGGCGGATCCGCCGTCAAATCCACGATGGTGGACTCTACGCCCACAGCGCAAGGCCCACCGTCCACAATGGCGTCAATTTTCCCGTCCATATCGTGGCGCATATGCGCCGCCGTGGTAGGGCTTGGCTTGCCGGAAAGATTGCCGGAGGGCGCAGCAATGGGCACCCCGGCTTTTTCAATAATGGCCCGGGTCAGAGCGTTGTCCGGGCACCGGACGCCGACAGTATCGAGCCCCGCCGTGGTTCGCCGGGGCACGATATCCTTTGCGGGCAGAACCAGTGTCAGCGGCCCGGGCCAGAACCGCTCCATCAGCGTCTTTGCCTTCGCAGGAATATTGTGGCAAAACTCCGTTACCTGTTCCATGCCCGCCACATGGAGAATGAGCGGGTTGTCCTGAGGACGGCCTTTGGCCCTGAAAATTTTCAATACCGCCGTTTCGTCCAATCCGTTCGCGCCAAGACCGTAAACCGTCTCCGTAGGGATGCCCAGCAGGCCGCCGGACCGGATGATCTCCGCGCTGATTTCTAAGGTTTCCGGATCAGCGGCTGATAACATTTGTGTGTTCATACAAAATCGCTTTCCTGACTGTTTTGCAGCTTTTCCGCCTGATTGGCAGTGATCAGGGCGTCAATCATTTCGTCCAGATTCCCGTCCAAGATCTCTCCCAGCTTGTAGAGGGTCAGGCCAATGCGGTGATCCGTCACTCTGGATTGCGGAAAATTATAGGTTCGGATTTTCTCATTCCGCATTCCCATGCCAACCTGAGATCGCTTTTCCGCGGAAATTTCCGCCGCTCGGGTCTCCTGCTGAGCCTGATAGAGCCGGGAATAGAGGATCCGCATGGCTTTTTCCCGGTTCTGCACCTGGCTCCGCTCCTGCTGGCATTCCACCACCGTGTTGGTGGGTAGATGGATAAGCCGGACCGCAGAGGAGGTCTTATTGATGTGCTGACCACCCGCGCCGGAGGAGCGAAACACCTCCATTTTGATGTCCGCCGGGTTCAAGTCTATGCTGACTTCGTCCACCTCCGGCATCATGGCGACCGTGGCGGTAGATGTATGCACACGGCCGCCGGACTCCGTCTCCGGTACACGCTGCACCCGGTGTACCCCAGTCTCAAATTTCAGTCGGGAATAGGCCCCCTGACCGCTGATTATGCAGACCAGTTCCTTGACGCCGCCCAGTTCCGTCTCGTTCAAAGTGGTGATTTCAATGCTCCAGCCCCGTTTTTCCGCATACATACTGTACATCCGGTAGAGCGAATGGGCAAACAGGGCGCTCTCCTCTCCGCCGACGCCGGCCCGGATTTCCAAAATCACATTTTTGTCATCATTGGGGTCTTTGGGCAACAGGAGAATTTTCAGTTCCTGCTCCAACGCCAGAAGCTTTGCTTTCGCCTCGTCCAACTCTTCCTGACATAATTCTCTCATATCCGGCTCCAGACCGCCGGAGAGCATTTCCAGCATATCCTCCGCAGTCTTCTGCGCATCCCGATACCGCCGGTAAGCTTCCACCACCGGCTCCAGGGATCGCTGTTCCTTTAAGAGAGTTGCGGCCTTTTTGGGATCGTCATAAAAGTCCGGTCGTCCGGACATATTTTCAAGTTCTAAATAGCGGTTTTCCACCAGCCGCAGTTTCTCCAGCATATGATCGCTCCTGTAAATGTCGTTTTTATGCGTTTTTGATAGGGAATTATTGTATCACAGGAAGCATAAACTTTCAAGACAATACCGTATCATTCGCGGCGGGCAATGTAAGAGAATTTTTGGCAGAAAACGGCATGAAACGCAGAAATACCGTATGTATTTCAAGCTTTTACAATGCGCTGACACTGAAAACTGCCCGCAAAGGGCCGCCGAAGATATTGCGCGACGCCGTATCAACATCTCCGCAGCAGCCGGATAAAAAATTTCACGGCGTTTTCCGTATTTTCTATCCGAATGCGCTCATTGTCCCCATGGACTGTGGCCTTTTCCTCGCTGGTAATATATTTGGCGGAAAACCGGTAAACATTGTCGCAAATTTCCCGCCAGTGACGGGAATCCGTGCAGGCCACCATCAGATAGGGCGTTACCACCGCCTGGGGCCATGTGGCCTCAATGGCAGACCTGATCTCGTCAAACCCAGCTGTCATCATAGAATCCGGGACCGGTTCCGTGCAGGAACCGGGAACAATCTCTATCTGAACATCCCGAATGCGTCTTCTGAGTCTCGCTGTGACGGATTCCACAGTATCCCCCGCCATCAGCCGCAAATTGGCGGACATACTGGCTTCGGAGGGGATCACATTCCCGGCCTGAGCGCCCCGCGCCCGGGTCAGCGCGAAAGTCGTTCGGGCGGACGCTTCGATCATGCCGCCCTGCCGTTTCAGCCAACGGAAATACAGCGGCCGCAGGATATCCCGATTCGCCAGTAGCAGCCGGGTAGAAAATTTGCAATAGCGACCCATGGTGTCCACCAGCGCTTCCAGTGCTTTCCCAGGCCGGATGGGAAAGGGACGTTTCTCCACCCGCTCCATGGCCCGGCAAAGCCTGGACAGCGGATTATCCTTCACCGGAACCGATGCGTGGCCGCCCTTGCTTCTGGCAATAAACGACAGGTTCGCCACGCCCTTTTCCCCAATGCCCACCATGGCGCAGGGCGTCTTTGTTCCGGGGAATAACTCATCCATAATATCGCCGCCCTCATCCAAAACAAAATCAGGCGCGATCCCGCGCGTTTTCAGCAGATCACGCATGGAACGGGCCGATGGCCCCATCACTTCCTCCTCGCCGGAGAGGGCAAAATATATATCTCGCCTGGGGATAAAGCCGCGCTCCAGCAGCGTTTCCGCCGCTTCCAGCATCCCACACAGCTGGTTTTTCATATCCAAAGCGCCCCGGCCCCAAAGAACGCCCTCCTCCAAAACGCCCGCAAAGGGCGGTTTTTCCCAGCATTCGGCCTGAACCGGCACCACATCATAGTGCCCCAAGAAAACGGCAGGATGTTCCTCCGCGTTCCCCTTGAGCCGGATCAGAACGCCGGTGGCATCCACCCGCTCCACCTCTGCCGCCGCCCAAAGTCTTGGATAGAATTCCGGCAGCAGATCTCGAAATTTTTCAAATTCCGCTTCCTCCCGCATTTCCGGCTCAGAGATGGTTTTGCAGCGGAGCATGGCCTGCAAATGCTCCACAGCCCGAGCCGCGTCTACCGTGATCTCATTCTGCGCCGCCGTCTGTTTCTTCGGCGGACAGAAGCGCCAGGCCCGAACCGGCAAAACGCCAAGCAGCAGAAGCAGTATCAAAATTCCTATTCCCATCGTAATCATATTGACTCCTCATTTCCATCTCCGTCATTTTGCATCATTCCGCTGTTCCGGTCAAATCGAAACTGACGCGGGCCTAAGCCGGAAGACTGCAATTCTCCCAAAAAGTCTGTTACAATCATAATAATTTGAATTCCATAACGCACATGGCGGGACATTACCAATCGGCGGTACATAAAGGCGTTTAAACAGCCATAGCCCCTTGTATTTCCGTCAATCCGAAGTCGAGGAAAAATACGTTGGAAAACGGAGATATATCCTGCGTCCGTCAGGCAAACAGCGGGACGGAGCAGAGAAAACGTCATTCCGCTGTTATTGATTCTTATCTATTCTGTGATTGTCGCCCCACTCACACATTCCATCCAAAATGGGGATGAGGGATTTCCCCCGTTCCGTCAGGCGATATTCCACTTTGGGCGGAATCTGAGGATACTCTTTCCGGCTCACCAGCTGATCCGCCTCCAGTTCCTTCAGCGTGGCGCTCAAAGTCTTATAGGATATCTCTCCAATATATCTTTTCATCTCGTTGAAGCGCACAACGCCGAATTCCATCAGGGTATAAAGTATGGTCATCTTGTACTTTCCGTTAATCAGAGACAGAGTATAACTGAACCCGGTGGTTCCCAGGCATTCCTTTGAGATACAGCGTTCTACCACGTTTTACACGCTCCTTTCATTCTGTATATAATAAAGAGACAGTATATTCTCTATATACGTGTACTTTCCTAAACTGCCATTTACACCGGAATTATAATAACAACTGCATCAAATGTCAATTCCGGTTTTGTCCCTGACATCGTCATATTGCAGCCAGAAAAGATATTTTCTGACTGAAAGCATTCTAAATGAACGAAAGTTCCCATACCAAGGAAAAATGCCATTGCGGCTTCCGAAGCCGGAAAGACACACTGCCGACTCCCGGAAAAGAAGCCCCGGATATCCCCACACATTCTATCCCATTACGCCATTCTGCAAATAATATACTTTCATGCCGGTAAGTATATAACATAAATGTGCGTACTTGTATTGTAATCCGCATCGGCTATAATATTGAGCGAATCCAATTATCAAATTTCAGGAGGAAACTATCATGAAAAAAGATCTTGGCGTCCATCCCTATCTCTACCCCATGCCTGCTTATATGATTGGAACTTACAACGAGGACGATTCCGTAGATGTGATGATGATGGCCTGGGGCGGTATTTGCGGCATGAAAGAAGTTGCCCTGAATCTGGAGACTGACCATAAAACCGTTGCCAACCTCAAGTCCCGCGGTGCGTTCACTCTGGCGGTACCCGGCGTTAATACTCTCAGGGAATCTGATTTCTTTGGTATCGTCTCGGCCAACAAAGTGCCGGACAAATTTACACACAGCGGTCTGCACGCCGTCAAAAGTGAGAAAGTGGACGCCCCTGTCATTGAAGAATATCCCTTGACTCTGGAGTGCAAGGTGTTGGAAATTCAGGAGCAGTCCTACGGTCCCCGCATTTTGGGGGAAATCATGGGCGTTTTGGCGGACGAAAAAGTTCTGGGCGAAAAGGGCAAGATCGATGTAACAAAGATGAACGCGTTTGTCTTTGACCAGATGAAGAACAACTACTACACCATAGGCGAGCAGGTGGGCCAGGCCTGGCACAGTGGTGCGCTCATGATGAAAGGAAAATAATCTGATATGCGTATCGGCTTTAGTCTGCCGGCAGCAGGAGATTGACAAAGGGACCGTGAAGTCCGGGAGCCTTTTCGCTCCTTTTCTTCACAGTCCCTTTTCTATTGCGCGCCTTGGATCAGATTTGATTGGCTGCGCCGAAGGCAGTGGTGACGGCAAAGTGAACATTGCCCACCCGGAAGCAGTCGCCGACGAAATCCGTGCGGTCTGCCGCACCGTAGAGCGCCTGACAACCTGCCGCGTTGGGCACTGCGCCGGTACACATGACCACGCATTCGCAGTCGATGCGTTTTTCCTTGCCCTCAAAGTTCACATAGGAAACGCCCTTATCATCAATACCGAGATACTTCTGAATGCCCTTGACCCAATAGAAGTTGTCCAGCTTCAGCCAGGCGTCTTCCAGCATCGTCACATAGTGAGCGTGGGGCGCGTCGGAAGCCAGGGATTTCTGACGGCACAGCACTGTAACTTTATGGCCTTTTTCGGCCAGATCCATGGCAGTTTCCACGCCGGTCTCGCTGCCGCCAATGACGACGATGTTCTCCGGCAGTTCATCTTCATGGCCAAACACGTCCATGCAGGTCAGCACCTTGTCGCTCTCTGCGCCGGGAATGTTGGCCTTGGTGAACACAGGCCCGATGGCTACGATGACATGGTCGTAATGCTCTGCGGCCAGCATCTCTTTGGTGGCTCTGGTGTTCAACTTTACGTTCACACCCTTTTTGTAGCACTGTCTTGCCAGAAAATCCTTAAAGTCCTGCATGGGCCATTTGAAGGAGGCGAAATCCGCATGGATCAGCTGGCCACCCAGCTTGGCTTCCTTTTCATAAAGAGTGACCTTATGGCCACGATTTGCCAGCGTCATTGCCGCATACATACCGGCGGGTCCGCCGCCGACGACGGCAACGTTCTTTTCCCTCTCCACAGGGGCGACCATTCGGTCGATTTTGTCCTCCAGGCCGATCAGAGGGTTGACAGAACAGAAGGAGCGGAATTTGTCCGTGTCGTTGGGCACATGGCACTTATTGCAGCGGACACAGGGGGTGATATCCTCGCCCCGGCCTTCATAGAGCTTCTTGCCGTATTCGCTGTCACAGATCCAGCTGCGGGCCATGCAAATCAGATCCGCCTGCTCATTGGCAATGACAGATTCGCACAAATCCGCGTCGTGGAGACCTGCGGTCGCGCCGATGAGCAGTTTGCCGCCGCGCATATGCACGTCCCGCGTCACAGCGGTGGTGACTTCCTCGTTGGGCCAGCGGGTGGCGCGGGTGGAGGTAAATCCGGTGGGGTGCTGGGGATCCTGTACGCCGTTGCGGATGGACAGAATATCCACATGGCCTTCCAGCAGGCGGGCCAATTCTACCGTGTCGGCAATGGTCGCGCCGCCGGGTTCCGTGCCGGAAATCAGCACTTCCAGCGGAAAGTCCTTGCCCAGGGCCTGCTTCATGGCGTCCAAAAACTCAATCAGAAACCGACTGCGATTTTCCACGCTGTCTACGCCATATTCATCGTGGCGATGGTTGGTCAGGGGACTCCAGAACTGCGCGCCGGGGCCGCCGCGATAGGCATTATGGAAGGAAAACATCTGGAAGCCGAGGGATTTCAGTTCCAATGCGCTTTTGACCGCAGAGTCGATATACTCATGCATTTGGGATTTGGAGAAGGTATCGGCAATGGACGGGCCGGGATTTGTGATCTGAATGGGAGACTTTTTGACTGCGGGCACAGTTTCCTCAAAGGGGCCGCCAAACATATCCGGCATTCCGCCGCCGGGACCACCGGGACCGCCGGGACCACCAGTGCCGCCGGGACCACCAGGGCCGCCGGGACCACCAGGGCCGCCGGGACCGCCAGGGCCGTCTTTTTTCTCGCCCTCTGCCATCATCATGGCCTGCGGCCCCATACCCTGTTCTTCGGTGCGGGTAAAGGTGGCGTTGGGGCCGGTGATGGGAATGGAGCCGTAGTAACGGATCGCATCGATCATCTGGCAGAGATAATTATGGGTGGAGGTGCGGTCGATGTCCATAATGGAAAAGTGGGCGGGAGTAAAGTCAATGCCTGCTTTATCCGGGGAGCCATGCTCCAAATGGTTGATGTAGACGCCGGCAGCACCATTTTTGGCCCGGTTGGCCATCATAGTAATCCATTTTTCCGTGGGGTAGGGTTCTGTTCCCTGGATGAAGTGCGGGGTGGCTGCAGTTGCTTCCATGCGGTTCTTAAACAGCACATTGCCGACCTGAACCGGGGAGAGCAAATGGGAGTAACGAATGCTCACAGTGATTTCCTCCTTATTTGTTCGGAACAATCCCGACTTAATGATAATGCTATTATACCGAAAAATATTACGAATTGCAATCATCCGCTTGGATTTTCTGCTACAAGGTGTGCGGTTTCGGCGGGGGAAACAGCGGGTATATGGGAGAAAAACAAAGGATAAACTATTGGCATGGACTGTGACAAAATTCTTTTTGACCCGCTGGATTCCCTTTCTTCGACGGCAGACTGTGCTACAATGAAAAGAAACGGCATGGCGCCGTGATTTCGGCTTGCGAAGGTGAAAGTAATGTCCAGTATACAGAAGCGAGTATTGTGTCTGCTCTCCCTGGCGCTTGCACTGCTGGCAGCAGGGCAGATCCTGCACACATTTCAGACCATCCGTGCATTCAGGCAGACAAAATCGGAACCTGCTGCAACGCTGGAACCGAAAGCGGTGCTGCTGACCGGCACGGTGATTCGGCAGGAAAGGTTGATCTATGCCGAGCGGGTGGCAGATTGGCAGTGCTGCCTGAGAGCCGGTCAGCGGGCAGCGGTGGGCGAGATCCTCTTTTCAACTGGGGACAGGGCGGAGACATGGCAGGCGGCAAAACAGTCTGCGGCGGCCCGGCAGAGTCTCGCGCTGGAACAGCAGCCGCTCCCCCAGCGCCGCAAACAGCTTTTTGCAGCCATTGGAGACTATAATCGGACGACGTCTTCCGATGTGACGCTGACAGCGCTGCTGCTGGCGGAAGGAAATATGGGACAGACAATATTGGCGGAGACGGAGGGAAACCTATCCGGCGCAGCTGCCGGACAGATGTGCGTTCTGTCAGCGCCGGTCAGCGGCGTATTTGTTCCGACTGTGGACGGGTTGGAAACGGTTTTGACTCCGGAACATCCTGTGACCGACACGGCGGATTTACCGAAAAACCAACCCTCCGTTCTGGCGATGGGGCGGCTAATTACGTCGGATACCTGGTATTTTTCTGCAAAGTCGACATTTGCGCTGAAGGCTGGCGATACGCTGGATGCGGAGTTGTTGGGCGGCGAATTTGGCAGTTGCACATTGACGGTGGAACGGGCGGAACAGAGCGGCGGGATGTTTTCTCTGCTGTTTTCCTGCTCCGAAAATGTGGACGCAGTTGCGGGAATACGGACATTGACCATCAAATTGTCGAATTATTAAAATCGGGACTGGAAATTTTTCTGTAAGTGCAGTATACTATAGAAAACGCGTATGATTATGGTGCGACCCCGGATTGCCTGAGGAAAGGGATATGCCGGAAAAGCGGACGATGGAACATTTTCCTGATACGGCAGCCTGATTTCATACGATTTCCCGATGAAAGACGTTGATCGGGAAATCTGCGTGTTACGCGTGCGCACATCGTGCTTTCACACGCTGCGCCGTCTCATGCGGAACTTGACGGGCTTCACCCTGTAAAAACCTTTTGGAAGGTTTCCTCAAGTTCCGGTATCAGTACTCTGTGAAAGGGTGTTCCGATGGATAAAATTGCAGACCGCGTAGCCCGGATCCGGGCGGAAATGGCGCTGGCGGCGGCACAGGCTGGACGGGATGAAAGAGAAATCACATTGCTGGCAGCAACAAAAATGAACGACGCAGCCAGCATTCAGGAGGCCATTGCCGCCGGCGTGGACGCCTGCGGAGAAAATCGGGTGCAGGAACTTCAGGAAAAACTGCCCCAGGGAGCCTATGCGGGCTGTCCGCTTCATTTTATTGGCCATCTTCAAAAGAATAAGGCAAAATTTCTGGTGGGGACAGTGGAATTGATCCAGTCAGTGGACTCGTTGACACTGATGGAAACCATTGACCGTTTGGCCCGGCAGAGGAACGTGATCCAGGACATTCTGCTGGAAATCAATATCGGCGGCGAGGCTGCAAAATCTGGAATTCCACCGGAGCAGGCCGATGAGATGACGGCAAAAGTAGGAGAATTTCCCAACATCCGGCTCCGTGGTTTTATGACGATTCCACCAATTTCCGAAGAAAATGGCCGAAATTTAAGATATTTTGCAAAAATGTATCAGCTTTATGTTGACATAAAGGGGAAAAAATACGATAATACTAGCATAGACTGCCTATCTATGGGCATGAGCAGTGATTTTTCCGATGCCATCAGAGAAGGTACGACAATGATCCGGGTTGGCACCGCTATCTTTGGCTCGAGATCGTAAAAAATATATTTGGAGGACATTGCCATGAGCATTATGGACGAACTGAGAAAACTGACACGCTACGATGACGATGATGACGCGCTGATCGATGACGATATGGATATGGATTTGGACGAAGGTTTGGGGGAACCGGCCTATACCCGCCCCCAGCCTCAGACTCAGTCCCAGTCGGCATCACAGGCTCAGGCAGCGCCAGAGCCGATCAATATGGGCGGCGCACCTGTGAACGGCGCTAATGCGTCTATGGGCATGAATCTCGGCGGGATGGCGGGCATGAACGTCATGGGCTCCAGCATCACCAAATATCGTGTGGTTCTGGTACAGCCGGAGAAATTTGATTGTGCAACGCCAATTGCGGATCATCTGCTCAATGGTGACGCTGTCATCCTCAACTGCGAATCCACCGATAAGGATGTAGCCCGCCGCGTGGTGGATTTCCTCAGCGGCTGCGCCTATGCGCTCAAGGGAGACATCAGGAAAGCTGCCAACAATGTTTACATTCTGGTGCCCAGAGATGTGGGCGTTGATTCAGCGGAGGAAGATGAGAAAGAGAGCGGAAACGAATAAAGAGAAGCGATAGGGGGCTGGTTGGAAACCGGGCCCTTTCGCTCACATAGAAAGGAGACAGCCTATGTTTACTCCGCAGGAGGTCCGGGAGCATTCCGAATCCTTTGAGAAAGCGGTGTTTGGCGGCTACAGCATGAGTTCTGTAGATGATTTTATTACCCAGCTTTCTGAGGATTATGCCGCGCTCTATAAGGAAAACGCTGTTCTGAAGAGCAAAATGAAGATACTGGTCGAACAGATGGACAAGTACCACAGCGAAGAGGAAAGCCTGCAAAAGGCCATTATGGTGGCGCAAAAGACCGCCGATGAAATGGTGGTAGACGCGGAGCGGAAGTGCGCGAAGATGATGTCCGATACGGAGCAGTCCCTTCGGCAGCGAAATCAGGAACTGAAAGTGGAACTGGCGGCGGAAGCGGAGCGCGTGGCCAGAGCGAAAAAGGCTGCGGCTGCTTTTGTGGAACAGATCGAGAATCAGGTACACCAGTCGTTGAGCCAACTGGAGCGGATCCGTCAGATGACCCTTTCTGCGAAGACCGGGAAAAAAACAGACAACGGCGCCAAGGGTACGCTGCAGGAAATGAAGAGCCCTGAGCCGGAAGAGGTAGGCCGCGAGATTGGAGAAAACCTGGGCCGAATTTTGGCGCAGGAGACGAAAGCCGCAGAGGAGAACGCTCCGACGGAAAACAGAAAAGAGTCTGCCGCCGCAGAAATTGAGAGTACCCGTGTGATTCCGACTGCGGAGTAAACGCTCACTTCCATTTAAGCAACAAAGAAAATCAATCTGGGGAGGGCCGGAACCTGTCCTCCCCAGAAGCATTTTTAAGAAGGGAATCGAAACCGATGGCAAAAGATTATAATGAAACCATTCATCTGCCCCAGACGGACTTTCCCATGCGGGCGAGTTTGCCCAAACGGGAGCCGGAACTGCTGAATGGCGAATACGAGACCAGCACCTATAAAAAGATTATGGAGCGAAATGCGGGGAAGCCCGGCTTTATCCTTCATGACGGCCCTCCCTATGCCAATGGCGATATCCATATCGGCACAGCGCTGAATAAGATCCTGAAGGACATGATCGTCCGCTACAAGAATATGACCGGCTTCCAGGCGCCCTATATCCCCGGCTGGGATACCCATGGCCTGCCCATCGAGTCCGCGATTCTCAAAAACAAAAAAATCAAACGCGATGAACTTTCCGATGTAGAGTTCCGGGATAAATGCCGGGAGTATGCCCTCAGCTATGTGGATCGACAGCGGGCGGAATTCCAGCGGCTGGGTGTGATCGGCGACTGGGATGACCCCTATTTGACGCTGAAGCCGGAATTCGAGGCGGAGCAGATTCGCGTATTCGGCAAAATGGCCGAAAAGGGCTATATCTATAAGGGCCTGAAACCTGTCTACTGGTGCTATACTGATGAGACTGCGCTGGCAGAAGCGGAAATTGAATATCAGGACGATCCCTGTACTACCATCTTTGTCAAATTCCGTGTCAAGGACGACAAGGGCAAATTGAGCAGCTATGGTGATCTTTCCAGGATGTATTTTGTCATCTGGACCACCACCGCATGGACGCTGCCCGGCAACCGCGCCATCTCGGTCAATCCGGAGTTTGACTATGCGCTGATGCAGGTTCCCAATGGGGAGATTTATATTGTGGCCAAGGATCTGGCGGAGTCCGTTGCCAGGGCGGCAAAACTGGAACACTATGAGATCATTGCGGTTCTGCCTGGCGCGGAACTGGAGTTGATGACGGCGCAGCACCCCTTCCTGAAGGTGGATTCCGTTGTCCTCTGCGGCGATCATGTAACGCTGGATGCCGGTTCCGGCTGCGTGCATACGGCGCCCGGCTTTGGCGCGGATGACTTTAATATCTGCCAAAAGTATGATAAAGCAGGACTGACGAATATCGGCGTGCCGGTACCAGTCAACGCCAAAGGCGTGATGACTGACGAGAAATTTAACGGTGTGCATCTTTCCAGGGCCAACGATTATGTGATCCCGGTGCTGGAGGAGAGCGGCGCACTGCTTTGCAAAGAGGATATCGTCCACTCCTATCCCCATTGCTGGCGCTGCAAAAAGCCCATTGTATTCCGGGCCACAGAGCAGTGGTTCTGCTCTGTAGACGCCATCAAGCAGGCTGCAGTGGACGCCTGCGACGGGATCAAATGGAAGCCGGAATGGGGCAAGGAACGCATGACTGCGATGATCACAGAGCGCAGCGACTGGTGTATCTCCCGTCAGAGAAAATGGGGCGTACCCATTCCGATCTTCTACTGTGACCAGTGCGGTGCGGATATTGTGACGCCGGAGACCATTGGCCATGTGGCAAACCTGTTCCATGATCATAGTTCCAATATCTGGTTTGAAAAAACTGCGGATGAGTTGGTGCCAGAGGGATTCCGGTGCCCAAAGTGCGGACACAGGCATTTTTCCAAGGAAACCGATATTATGGATGTGTGGTTTGATTCCGGCTCCACTCATGCCGCCGTTGTGGACCGGCGGGAAGAACTTTCTTTCCCGGCGGATGTATATTTGGAGGGCGGAGATCAATACCGCGGCTGGTTTCAGTCCTCCATGCTGACCTCTATTGCCACAAAAGGAGTCGCACCCTATAAGCAGATCATTACTCACGGCTGGACGGTAGACGGAGAAGGCAGAGCCATGCACAAATCTCTGGGCAATGCCATGCCCCCCGAGGAGATTATCCGGGATTACGGTGCAGATATGCTCCGGCTATGGGTGGCTTCCGCAGACTATACCCAGGATATGCGCATTTCCAAAGGAATCTTAAAGCAGCTTTCTCAGGCATATCTGAAAATTCGTAATACGGCCCGCTATATGCTGGGTAACCTGAACGGCTTTGACCCGGACCGGGATCAGGTTCCCTATGATACGCTGACCGGACTGGATCAGTGGGCGCTTGCCCGGCTGAACGAACTGGTCAAAACCGTTCGCGCCGCCTATGACCGTTACGAATTCCATAGCGTTTACCGGGCCATCTACAACTTCTGCGTGGTGGATATGTCCAACTTCTATCTGGACATCATCAAGGATCGGCTCTACTGCGGAGAGGACAGCGACCGCGCTGCAGCCCGGACTGCGCTCTATCAGATCCTCGATGCAATGACCCGGATGCTGACGCCGATTCTGGCGTTCACCTCTGAGGAGATCTGGGCCGCGATGCCCCATAGCAAAGCCGACAACGGCACATGCGTGCTGCTCAACGACATCCCGAATTATCATGAAACGCTCTGTCTGAGCGAGGAACAGGCGGCCCGGTGGGAGACTGTGATCGCGCTGCGGAATGAAGTCAACAAGGCGTTGGAGCAGGCGAGAAACGATCAGGGCGTCAAGAAAAATCAGGATGCCGCGATTGTGCTCCAGCTTGCGGATCCGCTGTTTGCGGATTGGGAAAAGGGCGCGTTTTTGTCTGGTTTTGATACAGCGGATCTGGCTGCAATCTTCATTGTATCTCAGGTCTATGTAGAAAAGGGACAGGGCGGCCAGAGCGAGGTATTCCCCGGCCTGACGATAGGCGTCAGCCTTTCCCAGGCGCCCAAGTGCAGCCGGTGCTGGAATCATAACGAGCAGGTAGACCCGGAGACAGAACTTTGCCCCCGTTGTGCCAGTGTGTTGAAAAAAATCAGGATTTGATGATAAAAGTAAAGGGCCTGTTGCAAAACAGACTTTTCAAAAATTTGAGCGGATAGTAAAGCGGGAGAAATCACAGGTTTTCGTGATTTCTCCCGCTATTTCCAATTTTGGGGCAGGCAATTTTTGAAAGAACTGTGTTTCGCACCAGGCCTTTTAAATTACACATAATACGGATTTGGCTTAAGCAGCAGTGAGATAAAGTCAACTAAAACTCCAAGGCCAAAAAACTCGACGGTAAAGAGGTGCAAAATGCCCATCCCGATTTTACCCTCATAGAATTTATGCCCTCCAATGGCTCCGAGAAAGAAGCAGAGCGGCACAGCGACCCACTTGTTCTTTTCGCAGCCGTCACCTCGGATGGTGTTGACATTGCAATTCACATTGCTGTTTGTGTTGTTTATCACAATATTTGGCTGCGCTGCGCCAAAAGCACCCTTAATCTCTTCAACCTGGCATCCGCAATGTGGGCAGATTACAGCTTTTTCCATTATTTTTCCCCCCGCAAAACTTGCAAAATTTAGTTGCTTCTTGCGGCGATGTGGCTTCTACCTGATTCACATTTGTTTCCTGTTTGCTCATACCAATTTCTCCTTACTTTTCCAGATTCTCAAAAGATGTACTCTCTAAAAGAATGTTTCCTCAAAAAGGGGGTATAGGAGAGTTATGGAATATTGTCAACTATTTCTGAAAAAAGCGTATAGAGTCCGTAAAAATCCAAGCTAAGCATTGCCCCGTCCGCAGCGGGAAGATACATCGTGTGATCAGCGCCCCATCCGATGTGATATGGATGTCTTTTCAGTCATGGCAGCGGATTTCGCATCATTCCCCAAAACCTGAAAAAATCTCAGAACACAAGGTAAAAAGTTCTTGTAGAAATCGAAGTTTTGCACTATAATAGAAAAACAAAAGAAAAATTTAGGAGGATACGCATATGAAACATATCGAAGCCGATGTCGTGCTCGTTGGCGGCGGCATGTCCGGTCTCTGTGCGGCCACTCAGGCACAGGAGTCTCTCAACGCCACCGGAGGTGGCTCCGTTGTGGTCTTTGAGAAATCCGGCACCATTGGCGGCGCGGCCAACATGGGCATGGCTTTCTTTGCTGTGGAGTCCCAAATGCAGAAGGAAAGCATGACCAACAATTATACCAAAGACGAAGCCTTTAACTTCTTCATGGAGTATACTCATTGGCGCTCCGACGCCAAACTGGTGCGCCGCTGGTTCAATATGTCCGGTGACTCGGTGAAATGGATGCAGGATAAGGGCGTGGAGTTCCTGGGCGTTTTCAAATACTTTAAGAACTCCAAGGAGACGCAGCATATGGTGAAGGTCCCCGGCGCCAACAAGCCCACCGAGCGTGCTGCCTCTGTCATGATCAAGACCGTTACCGAGTATGCCCGGGAAATCGGCGTCGAGTTCAACCTCAATACGCCTGTCAAGCAACTGCTCACCGGCTCCAAGGGTCAGGCCCGGGGCGTGATTGCCGTCGGTGAGGACGGCGAGGAGATCGAGTGCCTGGCCAATGCGATCATTGTTACCACCGGCGGCATCGGCAACAATGTGGAGATGATCGAGAAGTATATGGGCTGGAAGTGGGGCGTTGATATGTTCACCT
>CAZGOQ010000019.1:0-1181 GCA_964527315.1 uncultured Oscillospiraceae bacterium
TTTTCGCTCCCTGAAAACCAGGGTTCTTTGACAGGCTGGAGCGCCGGGAAGCACATTTCTGTGCTTCCCGGCGCTCTTAGCCCTCGCAATGTTGTCATCGTGGTCTTTTTGGATTATGGTCTTCAGACCGTCCAGCAAATTCCCAGCGGTCTTTTTTTACAGTTTTAGTAGTATAATGCCATCCAAATCCCGCCAGAACCATTGTAATCGCGGCTATAGGTAATTTTTGGCGCGGTATCTGTGGCATCAACCATAAATACAACATTTCCTGTAACAGATGCGCCACTGTACGCCTCGCCGCTGAACGCAGGCTCCGGCTCTACAACAGGCACCCGGTCATCGTATTCCGAACTGGTCTCCAAAAATACATCGAAATCGAAACCGCTGAAATCAACAGCAAGATCATTTTGTGAATCCTCTACGGTTGCTGTAATATTTGCAATGATGTATTCTATCCCGCTGCTGGGCGCTTCATTATACCGATTTGCCTGCTGAATATAGTACCATACATCTTCACCACGGTTGACCCAGTTCACGGTAAGCGTAACAGTGTAGGTATCGTCCCAACCTTCAACGGTAATGGTCTGAGATGTTCCGATGGGAGCGGGGTTCTTTCGACCATATTCACCTGCAGCATCCGAGGTCTCCGGCGCAGGGTCAGTTTCCGGCGTGGAGACTTCATTTGGTTCCGTCTCCTGCGGAAGTTCAGATGAAGCGTCCTCTTTGGCTGTCAGTTGCTCCTGTAATGTGGCATTCTCAGAAACGAGCGTGTCTATTTGCGCCTGCATTTCTGCCGACTCACTGGAATAGTTCGCTGCTTCCGATGATGTGTTGGAACTTTCCGTGCTTCCACAAGCACACAGAAGTGACAATGCAAGTATTGCGGCAATTATTTTTCTACTTTTGCAGACAATATGGGGTATCATTATTATATGCGGTAATAACCTATGTATGAAAAATTTGTCCGGCAGCAAATTACACAGTTACGCCTAAAGAAAGGGGTTTCTGCGTATCAAACGAGCTACGATCTTGGACATAGCCGTGGGTATGTTATAATATTTCTTCGGGAAAGGCATTGCCGCCACTCAAGGAATTTTTTGCTATTTGTGATTATTTTGGAATTACCCCCTCGCGATTTTTTTGATGAAACGATACAAAATCCTGAACTGATACAAAAGGCT
>CAZGOQ010000019.1:1281-25738 GCA_964527315.1 uncultured Oscillospiraceae bacterium
CAGATAAAAACCATTCGCTTTCTCCCTGCGGAGCAGGCGAGTATTCGGTTGGTGGTGCAAAAATATCTGAAATAAAAGGGGAATCCGCGGAATCGTACGGCATTCCTCCTGCTTTTTGTATTTTTCCCGAAATTTCACATAAAACAGAGAACCCCGCTGCCAGCCTGACGCTCAGCAGCGGCATTTGTCTACAGTCTGCGCACTGTTGCTATACAGCGCTCTCCTTTTTTTGTGCAGGATTCATAAATATTTCATTTCTTTTGTCCATGATATATGCTATACTATCCATAAGGGGGTCTTGCCTGTGAATATACTATTCTTTTTGACACACAAAGCGAAGTGTACATACATTTATGATGATTTTACCATTCGGCAGACTTTAGAACGGGTGGAGCAGAGCCGCTTTGCGACCATTCCAATCCTAAAGCGCAGCGGAGAGTATGTTGGAACGATCTCCGAAGGTGACCTGCTTTGGGCCATAAAAAACCACTATATGATGAATATGAGAGACGCCGAGGGACGGCCGGTAATGGAAGTACCCCGGCGGAAGGATTACCGGGCAGTTGCCGTCAACACCTCGACTCGGGAATTGTTGACGATGGCAGTCGATCAAAATTTTGTACCGTTGGTGGACGACCGGAATATCTTTATTGGTCTGGTTACCCGCCAGAAAATTATGCAGTTCTGTTTGGAGCGTTATTTTGAAACAGCAGAAAAAGACGCTCTGCAGGAGGAAGGGGAATGATCCATGAAAGCATCCACGCGGATGGTCAAAAACGCAGCAGAAGCGCGGGCACTGGCGGCGGAGAGCATGGTGCTGCTGAAAAACGCCGGCAACGCGCTGCCTTTGCCGGGGACGCGGGAGAATCCGGTCCCGGTTGCGGTGTTCGGCGTTGGTCAAATCTACACCGTTAAGGGCGGCACCGGCTCCGGCAATGTCAATAATCTCAGGACAATCTCATTTTTGGAAGGATTAGAAAACTGCACGACTTTGGCGCCGGACGCGCTGCTTGCCCGAAAATATCGGGCCTGGGGTCTTGCGCATGAGAATCAATGCGTGGAGGGGTTTATGGAGCCAAAGGGATATTTTAATGAGGAAATGTCCCTGACGGAAGCGGAGATAGAGGATTGCGCCGCCCGAAATCATACCGCTATCGTGATCCTTACACGGGTAGCCGGCGAAGGCGCGGATATGCAGGCGCAGGATGGCATGATTTATTTGCATGCGGGAGAACGTGCGCTGCTGGATTCTGTAACGGCCCATTTTGAGAAAATCATTCTGGTGCTTAATACCGCCGGATTTTTGGAAATCACAGACTATGTGCCCAAATGCACCGCGATCCTGTTCATGGGTCTGCCCGGTCAGGATGCCGGCGCGGCGGCGGATGTGCTGACCGGCACGGTGCTGCCCTCCGGGCATCTGACGGATACCTGGCCGCTGCGGTATGTTCAATTTCCTACCGCAGCGGAATTTTCCAGGCAGCATTTCAACGGGAATGTCAACACCACCATGGGCCGCCGGCAGGAACAGATCAATGTTTCCTATACCGATGACATCTATGTCGGCTACCGATACTTTGACAGCTTTGGGCAGGAGGTGCTGTTTCCCTTTGGTTTTGGCTTGAGTTATGGCAAAACCGAACTGACGGAATACACCTTTGGCGTGACGGGAGACAAAATCTCCGTGACCGTTACCGTGGAAAACACCGGCGATATCTATAGCGCCCGGCAGGTGGTGCAGGCCTATCTAAGCTGTCCCGGCGGCAAGCTGGAACAGCCTCTGCAAACGCTGTGTGCCTTTCAAAAGACGCGCCTGCTTGCGCCGGGCGATGCGGAAACGCTGACTTTGGAATTTTCGCTGTCGGATTATGCGTCCTTTGATGAAACATCCTTCTGTTATGTTTTGGAAAAAGGAACGTATTATGTTCGCGTTGGCGTAGACAGCCGAAATACCTCTGTATGCGGCGCCATTGACCTTTCGCAGGACGTGACCACACTGACGCTTTCTGATCGGATGGGTCATGTCCCCCCGGATTTTCAGACCATTTCTCCCTCCGGCGTCTCTGCGTTCCATTATCCCGGCGAGCAGGAAGAGTTGGCTTTTGCCAAAGCCCATGCCGTCCGTCTTTCTGCCCGGGAATTTCAAACGGTCAAGCAAAAATATAAAGAACACGGCAGATCTCTGCCCCGGAAGCGGACCGGTCTGCGTCTGTCGGACGTCATGGCGCAAAAGTGCTCCCTGCGGGAATTCGTGGCTTCCATGGACAGTTCCGATTTGTGTCGGTTGGTCTGCGGCATTGGCATGGATTTGTCCGGTATGCCGGAATCTGTCCAGACTGATGCAGATTTTCAGCCTCCTTTTAATGGCATTTTAGGGGGCGGGGGTATGAAGGTGCCCGGTGCGGCGGGCGAAACCGCCGACCTTTGGGAAAAGTACGGTATCCCGCCCATCACGCTGGCCGATGGTCCTGCGGGCATCCGTATCTGCCAGCAAGTCAAGGATGACGCCGGCGATGTTGTGAAAACGCAGTTCTGCACGGCGTTCCCGGTGGGGTCGTTACTGGCCTGTTCCTGGGATGAAGCAGTGCTGAGACGATTTGGCGACGCTGTCGCCGCCGAGATGCAGGAGTACGGCGTAGAACTGTGGCTGGCGCCGGGCATGAATCTCCATCGGAATCCGCTCTGTGGACGGAATTTCGAATATTTTTCAGAGGATCCGCTGCTCTCCGGTTTTTGTGCCGCCGCTATTACAAAGGGCGTTCAGGCCCACGGCGTCGGTGTAACGATCAAGCATTTTGCAGGGAACAATCAGGAGACTCTGCGGACAGATTCCAACGACATTGTCTCCCAGCGGGCGCTGCGGGAACTCTATCTCAAGAACTTTGAGATTGCCGTCAAGCAGGCACATCCCTACAGTGTTATGACCTCTTACAATGACATCAACGGAATGCCCTCTGCCAATAACTATGATTTGACTACCGCGATTTTGCGGGACGAGTGGGGCTTTGACGGGTTTGTCATGACCGACTGGGGCGGCGGCATCAGCATGCCCGCATTGAGCATTGGAGATGGAAATGACATGATCCAGCCTGGCGGGCAGTCCGTTGTGGAGGAACTTGCCGCGGCTCTGGCTTCCGGGCAGGGAATACAAAACCGCGGATTGCAGGACTACAGCGAAACCATGCGCATTGGTCAGCTGCAGGAAGCAGCGTTGCACATTCTGAAAGTCATACTACGCTGTGAGAGCGTCAAAAAACAGTTGAAAAGCGAGATGCCGGTATGAACCGGGCGGAGTTGGGCGGTTGGGAAAGCCGGATCGCATTTCCGGATGATAAGTGGAACACGCTTTCTCAGCAGGTGGAGCGCGCCTATCAGGAAACCGAAGTATTTCCGCCTCGTGAAACGCTCTTCGCGGCGCTGCAAAAGACGCCGCCGGAGCAGGTTCGCGCGGTGATTCTGGGTCAGGATCCCTATCACGAGCCGGGCCAGGCCAACGGGCTCTGCTTTTCCGTTCGAAAGGGGGCTGAAATTCCGAAGTCCCTACAAAATATTTACAAAGAGATGGAGTCGGATCTGGGCGTCACACCGCCCAGCCACGGCTGTTTGGACAGCTGGGCGGAACAGGGCGTTCTGCTGCTCAACACGATTTTGACGGTAGAAGCCCATAAGGCGGCTTCCCATCAAGCCTTTGGCTGGGAAAAATTCACCGATCAGGTGATTTGGGCCACCAATACTCTGCCCCAGCCCATCGCCTTCCTCCTCTGGGGCAGCTTTGCGAAAAAAAAGGCGGTACTGATCCAGGCCAATGCCCCAAGGCTGATTCTGACCTCCGTCCACCCCAGTCCTTTGTCGGCTTACCGCGGATTTTTCGGAAGCAGGCCCTTTTCCCGGATCAATGCATTTTTGCAGCAGTATGGCGAGGATCCGCTTTCCTGGGCGCTCCCGTCTCTGTGACAAATCGCGCTTCAAATAAACCGGGCCTGATGCAAAATGTAATTTTTGCAGCACTTGCCCGCCCAAAAGCTTAGAAGCAGCGGGAGAAATCACAAAACCCTGTGGTTTCTCCCGCTTCAACATCAGGTCAAATTTCTGAACGTCTGCGGCACGCCCTTGTTTTCTTATTCTGACAGACGCTTCTCAAAGTTGCCCATGACACCTACATGCGGGTTAATGAACACGAAAGCGTGATTGTCGATTTCCGCAATCCGGCGTTTCAGCATCCGCAGTTCGTATTCGGACATGACGCTGATGACCATTTTTTTCTCTTCCTCGGAATAGGCTCCGATGCACTCTACTATGGTGGCGTCCCGCCGGAGTTCCGCCAGGATCATCTCGCTGACCTCCCGGTATTTTTTTGAGAGGATATTCACGGAAACGCTGTTATTCTGCATATGGAACCGGTCAATGAGCAGGCTGCAAACCACGCTGGTCAGCAGGGAGTAAACCGCCACATCAATGGAAAACAGGAGGGCGGAAATGCTGTAGACCACCAAATTGATGGACAGGGACACCCGTCCTACTGACAGAAACCGAAACTTCCTGATCAGCAGCATTCCAAGGATATCGGTTCCGCCGCCGGATCCAAAGCTGACGTAGATCAAAATACAACCAAATGCCTCCAAAACACCGGCTATCAGACAGTTGGTTAAAATCTCCGGCACGATCGGATCGTCCGGAATTGGGATCAGCGCAAAGAACAGTGTCTCCGTCACAATGGTAATGATGGATTTTGAAATAAAGCGTTTCCCAAGAAAAATCAACGCCAAAAGGAACATGGGAAGATTGATGAGGAAGTAAATAACGCTCTGCACGGTATTTGCCGCCAGCGAAGTGTGCAGCAGCCGGGCCAGCAGCTGAGAGATGCCCACAAAGCCGCCGGAATACAGACCTACCGGAGAGACAAAAAGGTTAACCGCCAAACAATACAGGGCGGATCCAAACACACAGAACAACGTATTTTTTACTTCTCTTCTGTTCATACAGTATCACCTGTTTTCTTGTATATTGCAGCGCTATCATAGCAGAATTTCGTGGAATGTCAAGCCGCTTCTCCGTCCCTTGGAACATTCGAATTTTCTCCAAGAAATTTATGTTGTTTCCTGCGAAAGAATCTGATATAGTTACAGAAAACAAAGCAAAGGAGTATCCATATGCAGGTCACGATCTTATCACAGGAGAAAAACTCTGCCAGGCTGGAGGTATCTGTGCCCGGTCAGACGCTGACCCAGGCGCTGGACAAAGCCTATGAACTCTATCAAAAGACCCATGAGGGCAGTTCGCTCCCTCGGGAAAACCTGCCTGCTTCGCCGGAGGGACAGCAGCTTTTCCGTCAGTCAGTTCAGGATGTGTTTTCCTCTCTCTATGCGGAGGCGATCCGGGAGTCCGGACTGCAGGTAGCTTCTGAGCCGATCGTCTCTGTTGTGAAGGCGGAAGAAGCCGAAGGTATTGTATACCAGATGGAATTTGCGCTGCGGCCGGAGGTCAGACTGGGGCAATATAAGGGGCTTCATGTCAAATGTCCGCCCATGGAACCGACGAAGGAAGAATTGGCCCGGGCCATTGCCCAGCTGGAAGCGGAAAACACGGTGCAGAAGCCGGTGAAAGGCCCGGCGCAGATGGGCGATATCACAACCATTGATTTCACCGGCTATCTGGACGGCACAGCCTTCGAAGGCGGCGCCGGAACAGACTATCCGCTGACGTTGGGATCCGGGGCGTTTATTCCCGGCTTTGAGGAACAGTTGGTCGGTACAAAGCAGGGCGATGCAGTCTCTGTTCATGTGACCTTCCCGGAGGAGTATCCTGCGAAAAATCTTGCAGGACAGGAAACGGTGTTTGAGGTTCAGGTGAAATCAGTTGCGCGTCCGGAACCTGCCCCTCTGACAGAGCAGCAGAAAAATGAGGCGGCCGCGCAGGTGCGTCAAGCCAAAAAGCAACAGGCCGATATGCAGATCGAGGATGAAGTCCTGCGCCGCATCCTGGCCGATGCGCAGGTGGAAATCCCCTCCGCGATGCTGAAAAGCGAACTCAATATTTGTATGCAGCAGTTTGTTGCGGAATTGAACGCAAAGGGCATGGATCTTGCCGGATTTTCTCAGAAAAGCGGCAAGAGCCAGGCGCAAATGCTGTCGGAAATGGAACCGCTTGCCAATCGCCGAATCATGCTGCGGCTGGTACTTTCCGCCATTGCCGAGGAGGAACGGCTGGAAGCCGACGAAGCTGAGATTGCCGACTACTGGGCACAGATGGCCCGGCAGTACGGAGTGTCCGCTGAACAGATGAAAACCCTTGCGGGGGATGGCGCGGAAGCGCAGGTCAGAGTCGAGATCATCAGCGCAAAGGCCTACCGTCTCCTGCGGGAGAGCACCATTTTGGATATGAAATAACCGAAGGGGACTGCGGATGCAGTCCCCTTCCTCCATATCTCCGGATCCTATCCCAGCATGGAGAGGATGCGCTCCTTGGGCACAACGCCTACAGAAGTCTCCGCCGCCTTCCCGTTTTTAAACACGATCAGCGTTGGAATACTCATAACGCCATACTGTGCCGCCAGTTCCGGCTGCTCGTCCACATTGATCTTCCCAACCTTTGCGGCAGTGGTTTCCCCGGCGATTTCATCGACCACCGGAGACAGCATCCGGCAGGGGCCGCACCAGGACGCCCAGAAATCCACCAAAACAGGCTCCGGGCTTTGCAGTACTTCTGTTTCAAAGTTTTCCTTTGTCAGGGTGATTACAGACATTATTATTTCCTCCTTTGTTTGTGATATTAATCTTTCGTTTTATAATATAGCATACAGTGGCAATACCCCTCAAAATCCGGGTCCGCGATCTGGCTTCGAAATTCTTCGCACATACAACGGTTTTCCTCAGTGTGCTGTAGCCGGCAGGGGCAATAACCACCGGTGCGCTGAAGTCCCTCCCGAATGGTATGAACGATTTCCGCATCTGTATTGAGTCGAATCGCCATGCTGTTTCTCTCCTTTATTATTTTGCTCTGTATCCATACTATACCACAACTACGGAAAAAGTGCATCAAGTTTTTCGATATTACGATCCCATACAACTCTGTGCAAAGTCTCCACCAAATCTTTGCATTGCTTTCAAATAAAGTTCAAATTTTCCAGACAAAATATACAAAATAAGATGCTACGCTTGTTCACAGGAGGATGTGAGCAAAATGAAGCATCGGACATTACACCGTTTCTTATCGCTGGCTCTGGCGCTGGCCCTTACCATTGGCGGAAGCGCCGCAGTTTGGGCAGCGGATAGTTTCCCTTCCCGTGAAAGCCGGTATCAGTCCATACGGTCCAAGCTGCCCCAGTGGGAAGAGACGGAGATCTCCTGTCAGGGTGCGCTGGGTGTGCTTCGGGGCACTCTGACCGTACCGAAAAGCAGGGAAGACAAAGTCCCTGTGGCAATTTTGCTCCACGGTCTCAATACCGACCGCACCTGGTGCGAGGACATTGCATGGAGTCTGGCGGATCACGGCATTGCCAGCGTTCGGTTTGACTACGGTGGCAACGGAGCAAGCGACGGCGCCCAGGAGGAAATGACGGTTTCCACAGAACTCAAAGATACTGTCTCTATTTTAAGTTATGTGAAAACGCTTGCGTTCACAGATGCTGATAACATTTTCCTTGTTGGGAAGAGCATGGGCGGCGTTGAAGCCGTTCTGGCCGCGCAAAGTCACCAGGAGGACATTAAGGGCCTGTGCCTTTGGTATCCGGGCTTTGGCATTACAGCGGGCGTTCGGTCTGGCACGCTGCTGGGAGAGTGCTTTTCCCCTGCTGACCCGCCGGAGACGCTTACTGCAGCAGGCTATACCTTTGGCCGGCAGTTTATTCGGGAAGCGCAGAGTTTAGACATTGCATCTGCCTGTAGGAATTACCGGAACCCGGTTTTGATCCTTCACGGTGACAGCGACAGGATTGCACCGATTACTTACAGCTTTGAGATGCAGAAGGAATTTCCGGATTGTTCTCTCAACGTATTTCCCGGCGGTTATCACGGGTTCACTGGGTTTCAGGAACTGGAAGCACTGGACGCCACCGTGCGGTTTATCCAGACTCATATGGACGAATAGAAGAGCGGTCTGCAGAAAGGGATATCTCGCAGACGCAGAGCGGCAGAAAACGCGTGAGGGGCGGACAGACCATCCTTCGCGTTTCATCAAAAAAGGTGCGTTGCAAAATGCGATTCTTGCAGAAATTGTATGCCCAAAAGGTTGGCAATAGCGGGAGAAATCACGAAAACCTGTGATTTCTCCCGCTTCAATATCAGGCCAAATTTCTAAAAAGTCCATTTTACAACGCACCGCTCCTTTATTCTTCCCCCGCCCGAACGATTCCCTTTTCCCGCCATGGGCCAAACCGATAGCGGCAAACGGACAACACCAGGCTATAGAGCCAGCTGAGCATATTACACCACCATACGGAAGCAACCCCCAGCGGCGTCAGATACGCACAGATATAGACAAACACAATTTTAATTACCAGCCCGGAAATGGTGTTGAACGCGGTAAATTTCACATCTCCGGCTCCCACCAAGACGCCGTTGACGCAGAAGTACGCCGTAAAAATTGACAGGAACCAGCTGCTAAAGCGCAGGTATTGCACCGCCATGGATTTTGTCGGCCCTTCTACGCCAAACAGGCTAATCAACTGCGGCGCAAAGGGTACCACAACGGCCGCCAATGCCACCGCGACCAGAAGTCCCATAATCAGATTGCTCCTGACGCCTTTATAGATTCGCTCCAGCTTGCCGGCGCCGAGATTCTGACCGGTAAACGTAGACATACCCATCATAAAGCCCTGGGCGGGAATGATGACAAAACTCTCGATCCGCATGGCGGCTGTATATCCGGCAGTAAAGTCCATATCGTTAATAACACGCTGGATCGCCATATGTCCAAAGGATACCACACACTGCTGCAAGGTTGTGGGAATGCCGATCTTCACGATCAGGCCGCAGGTGGCTCCATTGAATTGGAACTCCCCTTTTCCAAAGCGGAGAGTTGGATAAAAATGGAATAGATAAAAAATGCTCACTACAGCAGAAATCCCCTGCGAGATCACTGTGGCAATGGCCACTCCGGCAATTCCCCAGTCAAAGGCCAGCACCATCAGCAGGTCCAGCAGAATATTGCAGATGGAAGAAACCAGCAGAAAATAGAGAGTAGCCCGGCTGTCTCCCAGAGAGCGAAGGATCGCCGCCACGATATTATAGAGAAATTGAAACAGCAGGCCCAGCGAGTAAATGCGGAAGTAGGACATCGCTCCGTCCAGCAAATAGTCCTGAACGCTGAGAACCGTTCCCAACAGCCACGGCGCCAACAGAAATGCGATGACAGAAAAGACAATGCCCATGGCAAAAAATAAAATCAGCGCTGTGGAAATGGCTTTTCGCAGTTCTGTCATCTGTTTTGCGCCGAAGAGTTGGGCCACGACTACAGCTGCACCGTTGGACATCCCCAGCGCCAGCGCCACAAACAGCATCGTCAGCGAACTGCAGGTACCAACGGAAGCCAGCGCATTCTCTGAAACAAAATTGCCAACAATAATACCATCTACCGTATTATAAAGCTGCTGCAGCAGATTTCCAGCCATCAGCGGCAACGTAAACAGCAAAATCAGTTTCCATTCAACGCCCTCTGTCATGGCTGCGCCCTGTTTTTTTGTTCCGTTCATGTTTTCCCTCCATATGAAACAATGTTTTTATTTTAGCACAGCAATCAATTGAGTTCAAGGTTTTTCGCGCAGATCCGGCAAACATCCGCCCGCATAAAGATGCTCCCGGCCAGATGGCCGAGAGCAAAAACGCGGAATTTGTCAGCCGTCGATCTCCAAAATATAGCCTCGTTTCCCGGCATATTCTGTGATGGAATTGGCGGCATCGTTATAGTACCAGGTTCCATTGACAGAGAACATGGACAAATAATATTCGCTGCCGCCGCTTGGCTCGCCCGGATACCAGGCAGAATATTCCATTGGCTCGCCGGTAACCCAGCCGGCGGCAGGCCATTCGGAAACATCATCCACATAAGATCCAAGCCACAAGAACACGATATGGTTAGAGGTCGCAAGCGCACCGCACTGCCGAAATTCTTCCTCAGAGTTGATAGAAACCAGATGGCCGCCCCGCCGCTCTGCATCCGCTTTGGCATCCCACCAGGTAAAATTACCGATGATCAGTTCATATTTGTGGCCATTGAGCATAAAGCCTGCGGACTCCGAAGCGGGAGTTGGCGTGGCCGGGGTCGGCGTGGTCGAGGTTGGAGTTGGCGTGCTTGGGGTCGGCGTTGACGTGGTTGGAGTCGGCGTCGGGATGACTCCTGCCTCTCCTTCGTGAATACCGCCGGAACCGCTTTCTTCCCCGGCGCCGGAACTGTTTTCTTCACTGGTCCCGGGCAAATCGCTTTCGCTGCCGGAAACCGCCGGAGACGGTGTCGTGTTCTCCGTGTCTGGCTCCGTGGAGGGAGAGGGACTGGGGGAACTTGATTCCAAATCCTTCAGGTTTGCCAGACTGGAAATGGCTACGGAATTGCTGGCGTCCAGTTCACTCAGCACCAGATCATAGTATTCCTTGGCTTTGGCCAAATCCCCTTCCGCTCGGGCAGTATCACCCAGCCTCAAATAGGAATTGATGGCAGATTTCCGGAGCGTACTCTCCTGAAGGTCCTGATAGCCCCGAAGGTAAGCGTCTGCGGCTGCATCGGCATCTTCGCTGTCAGCATAGGCGTCTGCCAGAAGCTCATAGGTTTCCACAGTGGCATTGCCGTCCGCAATGATCTTTTCCAGCTGCGAAATCGCCGCAGAATAATCTTTCTGGTCATACCGGGACTGTGCCAGCATCATGGGATCTTCCGTCTCCTGTGAGCCGAGCATCCCCAGTCGGAACGCCATAAGCAGCCCCGCCGCGACCACCGCCAGCAGCACGATCGCCGCAGCAACGGTCGCGATCAGTCTTTTTCCCCTGTTTTTATCCGGAATGGGGTTTTTACGAACACCCGGCGCGGAAGCCTCCTCCGTCCGGCTGGAACGGCCCCGGTGAAAATCCGGAATATCCGGTTCCGCGCTCTCCTCTGAAGCGTCGGCATAGGCGCGGCCGCTCTGATCAGGGCCGGGATGCATTCCGCCGTAACCGTCCTCCGGAGACAAATTTCCCAACGGAACATAGGGCACGGTATCTTCCATGTTATACGGCGGTGTGCCGGACGTATCCTGATACCGTTCATATGCGACAAAGTCCGCCGTTTCTTCCGCGAAGGGCGTTCCGCAGGTGGGACAGAATTTTGCGGCCACAGACACAGACTGCCCGCATTGTGGGCAGATTTTATAGACAGAGGCATTATCGGACATGGTATTCCTCCCTTTCTCACACTTCTATCCGAAACAAACATCTATGCAGTCTGACAAAGTGCGATTCCATAGACACAACAATCGGCTATATGATCGCCATGTGCCGTCTCTGATGGCACGGCGAATTGAAATTATGCGCACAGGCGTAAAGCGCCTGTATGCGCATATAATATCCGCTCTGCGGATATTATATCACAGTTTTCCCTATTTGTGTTACATAACATTGAATTTTGTCAAAAATTACGTAAACTTTATTCCCGATCATGGTATTTTGCAGAGAATTTCGTAAAATTCCATAGAAAATGTCGCTTTTTAGTGGAAAAATCGGAGCGTTTGGGTTATACTAGCATTGGCGCATAATCTATTACGGCGGTGCAAGACCGCCGCGCCGGCAGATCGCTTTAGAGCCAAGGAGGTTCCCGATGGGCAAACGATTTTTAATTTCTCTGATGATGATCATTCTGGTGGTAGGCAGTATCATGCTCGGCGCCTCGCTGTTCTTTTCCAACCGTTATGAAACGCTGGAAAATCAGAATGCGCTTTCGGAACAGCAGGAGGATCTGCTGACTATTCTGGAAAATCAGACGTCGCCGGATTCGGAAATCAGTTCAGATGAACCGTTGGTTCCCGCGCCGGAACTGTCTTCTGCCCCGCTGTCTTCCAGTGACGCCAGCGCCGTCCGTGCGAGCCTTCTGGTAGAGGATATGACGTTGGAAGAAAAAATCTGCCAGATGCTTTTTGTAACCCAGGAGGCGCTGACTGGATATAACAGGGTCACCCAAAGCGGTGCCGTTACCAAATCCGCCCTGGAGCAATACCCGGTGGGCGGCATTATCTATTTCAGCAGCAATCTGGTGACCACAGACCAGACCAAAGAAATGATCCAAAATATTCAGAGTTATTCCCGGGAACTGACCGGCCGCGGTCTGTTCATTGGCGTAGACGAGGAGGGCGGCAGCGTGGCGCGGGTTGCGGAATCCCTGGGCACGACCGCTTTTGAGGATATGTCCGTCTATGGTGAGGCGGAGGACACAGAATCCGCCTACAACATTGGCGCAACGCAGGCACAGGAATTATCCGCACTGGGTTTCAATGTGAACTTCTCTCCCGTGGCGGATGTACTGACCAACGAACAAAATAACGTGGTGCAAACGCGCAGCTTCGGCAGCGATCCGGAACTGGTCTCCTCTATGGTTTCCCAGGTTGTCAGGGGACTGACAGATGGCGGAATGCTCTGTGCGCCGAAACACTTTCCGGGCCACGGCAGTACCGGCGGCGATACCCACGACGGCTTCGCGGCATCTTCCCGGACCATTGAGGAATTGGAAGCCTGTGATCTTCTCCCCTTCCAGGCAGCCATCGATGCCGGCGCTCCCATGATCATGGTTGGACATATGACGATGACAGAGATCGATGACGAAAATCCGGCGTCCATGTCCAGCACCATTATCAAAGGTATTCTCCGGGATCAGATGAATTATGACGGCATTGTCATCACCGATGCGCTGGATATGAGCGCCATTACCAATCAGTATACCAATGCGGAAGCGGCGGTGCAGGCCATCTCCGCCGGCTGCGATATGCTGCTGTGCGTCTCCAATCTCCACTCTGTGGTGACGGCAGTGACAAACGCTGTAGAGAACGGCATCATTTCGGAATCTCAGATCGACGCCAGTGTGGTGCGCATTTTGACCGCAAAACTCCGCTATGGCATTATGTCATAACCGCTTTGCACGAATCTTAGGAGGGAAAAAAGGTGAAACAGTTCTATCGGTTTTTCAACATCGCCTTATAATGCCCTCTGCGTACTCCTTCCTTGGCAGAAAGAAACCGCTGCAGAATATTCCTTTCCGCAGCGGTTCCATTCTTTTACGGCAGTATATCAATCCTCTTGAGGATGAGATTAGGGAACCGCTGAACAAATCGGGGTTCCCCAGTTCCCTTAGTTCCGGGGCATAAACAGTCCGAGAAGCTGTCTGCCCCACTCTTTCTGATCACACCCTGCCTGGAAGCACAATCTCGGCCTTTCCATCCATCCAGATATCACCTTCCAATGTTTCGATCCACCACACCAATTCCACCAAATGCAGACTGTTTTCTATTTTTTTACCGGTCACATACATCTTACATATCGCCAAATCCTGCTGCATGGGATGCGTTGTTGCCTCTTTCCCCTTCATATAGGGTACCTGATCCAGCCAGTGAACCGCATTCGGTACTCGCGGAATATCAGCCTCAAATGTCGGAAGACAGGGCATAATCCCCCAGCAGAGTTTGTGAATAAATCCATGGTCACCCATATAATTGTTGATACACCGGCATACCAGATCTCTTCCCAAGAAGTTGATGAATGTATTCCGATGATCTCCCTGTGGATCATTGGAATCTCCCCAAGGCGGCGTATCTGAGCCATTGTCTCCCACCGCGCGGTAAATTCCATCCTTTTCATTACGCACCAGAAGCTTTGCACGTTCCGGATCCATAAGTTCTTTTCGATACGAGCATCTGCCGGCGCCGGCGCCCATTCCATAGTAGTCGTCCGGCTCCGGACCCCGATCTACAGGTCCTTCCACCGTCCATGCCGGTTCATCTCCGATGTTAACATCCTCCCAATAGAGAATTTCCTCCCCACGGCGGGATTCCCGGCTCCACATATCCTTAATCTTTTCCCAATCCTCATCGGTATAGTAATGTGCGGGGTGTAACAGCTGCCACGGCGCGGTCATCCACTCCTGCTTATTTTCCCGATCCTTGGAATTCAAGTAGGAACCGCAGGATTCACAAACCCGGTCATAGACCTCCATCACCAGATCGCCATTTTGATTGATCACACGGCCCCAGTCCTCCAGCAGGAAGGTGTGAAAACGCGCCCCCTGTTTTGGCGTAATATCCCGATAAATCTGTTTGTCCCGTAAAGAGATCAAAGTATCCCCCGGATATTGAGGCAAATGAAAGGTAAGTTCATGATACAGACCGCTGACCGCCATAACATCCCGCATTTCAGGCGGCATTTTAAACATAAAGCGGTGGTCGTTATACCCATAGCCCGGCATAGCAATGATGTCGCGAAACCCCATCCGCCTCGCGTATTCCGGATCATGATAGACCGGGTTATCCGGATCATAAATATCGGCATAGTGCAGGCATTGATCTCTTTCCACCAAAAGCGGTTTTGCGTGGGCCCCAAAATCATCCCGGCAGGCCTGTACACCAGGATGGTCGCAATAGGCCCCATCGGCCGCCTGCTTTAGATCGGAAATTGGAGCATCATTGATCTTTTTGCATTGTTCCTCCAGCTTTTTCAGTCCTTCCCTTTCCCTGTGGGAATATTGCTCAGGATAACACCATTCCAACAACGTTAGTTCTTTATTCATAATCGTTTCCTCCTTTAAATCTGACTGGCCTTTGCATAGGCGTCCCGACTGCATTGTTGTAGATTGCGCATCCCATTGCAGTCTCCAATGCAGTAAAATTCATCGGTACATCCGGCGTAGGCCATGGCCTCTTGAACCCGTGAAACAACGCCGCCGCTGATCACAACGCGATCCGCCTCCATCGTGTGGACGGCGCCATCCTCTGCTGTAAATGTCACGGATCCATCTGTCACACGTTTATAGCGGACGCCTGTGATCCAGGATAAGTTCGGATACTTTTCCCAGCTGGCAAAGGTTCGGATATATCCCTTCGTGTCCCGCTCCACATGATCCATCGTGATGTTGTGCAGCGGTGGCGCATCCTTGGCAAGCTGTTTTTGTCGGCTCAAAACGACCACCTCATGGCCCGTCTCTGCCAAGTACATTGCGGTTTCCACCCCGGTCTGCGAACCTCCTAACAGGAGAACTCTGCGGCCCAGTTTTTCCTCGTGCCCGATCACGTCCCAGCAGGTCAGAGGATGCTCCGGCATCTCCGGACAGATTTTGGGAACAATGTGCCGGGACCCCACTGCGCTGATGACACAATCATAGTTTGTCAGGTCTTTCGGGCAAGGAACGCTGGACAATCGGATCTCTACATTCAGGGTTTCCAGTTGACGGATAAGCCATTGCTTATAATACCGCAGCGGCCGCTTAAATTGAAAATAATCCGCATGACGAAGCTGCCCACCCAGTACCGGCTCTTTTTCAAACAGCGTCACCTGATGTCCGCGTTCTGTCGCGATAATCGCGGCCCGCATCCCGGAGGGGCCGCCCCCGATCACCGCCACCCGCTTCCTGCGCTTCGGAGGAGTTATCAGCCGGGAAAGTTTATGCTGCAGTCCCAACTGCGGATTGACGGAGCAAGAACTCACCCATGGCGCGCTGATTGTTCCATGGCAGCGATTACAAAGGATACATGGAACAATGTCCGCAGGCCGCTCCTCCTGAATTTTTTGAAAGTAGTCAAAGTCCGCAAAAAAGGCCCGTCCCATGCAGATAAGATCGCAGTCTCCATTTCGGAGGAACGTCTCCACAACATTGGGATCCTGAAAGCCGCCGTTGAGCGCCAACAGTCCCCGAAAGCCTGCAGCCCGGATTTTGCGGGCATAGTCTGCCGTCCGATGTTCTCCGGTAAAATTATATGTAGTTGGCTGGGCCAAAAACGCATCTCGTTCCCGCAGCTGAACGATGTCAATAATGCCGTCAGCAGCCAGGAGAAATTCAATCGTATCCTCCAAGTGATAGCTGTACCTGGGTCTGGTCTCCAAAATTTTATTTCCATCCGCATCCACACTGGCGTCAAAATCCCCTCCGTAACCCAGAGGCAGTTCCCCCGCCATGACAGCTTCGATCAAAAAATCCTTTCCCAGGGCACGCTTGACCGCAGACAGGCACCGGCGCAGAAGTCTGGTTCGATTCGTTACGGTTCCGCCATACTCGTCCTGCCGCTCATGTGGGACCCATCCAACGGTCTGATCCGTGCGGATGGACAGTCCATCATAGCCCAGCGAATGATAGAGCCGTATCTTTTCCACAAAGTCATGGATCATCTTTTCCATTTTTCTCTCTGGGATCGGCTCTGTCGCGCAGGTTGTCCCTTTCAGGAAATCCATCCCCACGCCGCCGTGCAGAGAATATCCCGCCGGATAGGTCAATTCGGTTTTCAGCAAGAGTTTGGAACCATGAAAATGGATCTCATCAGCCAACTCCGACAGCTTGTTTTGAACAGAGGGATCCTTCATATCAAACATGGGCATATGCGCGGCATCGGGCATTCCGCCGCCCTGGAAGCGAATTTCCGGGTATCCCGCGCACTCGTCCAAAGGGATTATCGCCGCTCCATTCCGGGCCAGCGTCGAAAAAAATGCCATAAGCGCGTCAGAGGGATAGGTTTCCGGCCCCTGCAAATAGTGTGGCAATGCACTGGACGAATAAATATGAGATTTTAAAATATTGTTTCCCCAGGCGAGCGGGGCGATAATGTGTTGAAAGCTGTGCAAAAATGATTCTCCTCTCATATCCAGGGCGTGTGCTCCAAATCCACGCCTGGCAGCCACCAGCGAATACGAGGCCGGCAATCTGCATCATATTGCCAAAACGATTCCTGCTGCCGCATTTCGTGTACCTCTACTTTTATAATCAGGGGCAGTACCTTTCGGTGCTGCCCCTGCCATGGTCATTCTGCCGTCCCTTCATCGCAGGCGTTTTGATAGAAACCGATGCAGTCTTCGATCCCCGTTTGCCGCAGCTGATCCTGAAAATCAGGGATATCGCTGAGAGGTTTGTCCCCGCTGATAAATTTGCTGACGTTTTCCAAAATCACCGTCTGAATATCCGTCCACATAGATTTAAATTGCGTATCATCTGACTCAGAAAGCGTAACATAGCCCGGAATATCCCATGCGTCATCCCTGTTTCCATACCAGACGTCAGTCAACTGGCTGTAGATCTCCGAATACAGAATGTTGCCGCGTCCGGAGTCAAAGCGTCCGCCAAGCCGCCGGAAGGTATACACATCCAATGCGACATTGCTGGAGAGGTTCTCGTCATCAGGATCTGTAATGACCTCTGTAAATTGGGGCGTTCCGTCTACCAGTTCATAGGATACGCCCTCTACGCCATAGTTGGTAAGGATCGCGCCTTCATCCGTGTAGAGGTAGTCAATAAAGCGGGCTGCAAGTTCCGGGTTCTCACAGTTGCCGGAAATCGAATTGGAATACTCTCCTACCTTGGAAAGGTATCCACCGATATGAAGCGTGTCGCCGGCTTCCTTGACCGGACTGCTGACGGGGATCACAGAACCGCCGGCCATTTCGCTGATGGCGTCGCAGGCGTCGCTGTAGTAATATATCGCACCGGTTTTTCCCGCCATCAAATCATCCGCGTAGGCGTCCGGCATTTCTCTGGAAACAAAGTCGGTTCCAATGTATCCGGCCTCATACCAGCTGTGCATCATGGTAATAAAATCTGTAAAGCCATCCTCCAGATAGCCGCATTTCACCTGTCCGTCCACCTGATAGAAGGGATAGCCGTCCTCCTGGAACGTAACATAGCCGGGAGACAGCGCGACCCCATAACCGGCAGAGAAGGTTTCATTAATTGGAATACCCGACTGCTGTAAGCCAAAGGCCATGGTCGCGCCCTTCTGGTTTGTAAACGCGGCAAGAACTTCTGTCCAGTCGTCGTAGGTCACTGGAACATCCAGATTCAGTTCATCCAGCCAGTCCTTTCGAATATAGAGGCCAAGATTCTCACCCATAGGCTCTTCAACAAATTCATAGATCGCGGCAATGTTACCGTCGGCTGTCAGTGTTTCCCGGGCGAACGCGTCATTATCCTGGAGAATTGCCTGATAATTGGGCATATCGCTTTCAATGAGATCTGTCAGTTCCAGAAACACCTCGTCCCGAACCATTTGATCCGGATTTGAGACAAAATCGACCGCATTGTAGAGAATATCGGAACAGTCACTGCTTGCGATCATAAGGTTGAGTTTTTCGGAATATGTCTCAGAATCACACTCGACCGGTTGAATGGTCACACCGGTAAGCTCTTCTATTTTCTGAAGCGCAACATTGTCCGCCATGCTTGGGAGGTACAAACGGTCATTCGCGTTCAGAAGTGCGGTGAACCAGGTAAGCGTGACAGGTTCCTCGGTCAAGGGCAGTGTGATTTGGGCAGTCTCCTCCGCAGTCTCCGCCTGGGAAGCTTTCTCTTGAGGCGTCTGTACTTCAACTGACACAGATCCCGCAGACGACGCCGTTTCGGCGGATGGCGCGGCGGACGTCTCAAAACTGGCTGCCGTACCGCCGCAGCCGGTAAGCAGGGAAAGCAGCACGGATAATAGCAGGAGCATGGTTAGGCAGATTGTTCTTTTTTTCACATGAATTCCTCCTTTAACGTATCAGTTTGATCTGCTTTCATTCTATCGGACGATCCGCCCATTGTAAAATATCTGTATCGTCTTAGATATATGAAAAATAATATATCAAACGGTGCAGTTCTATGAAAAATATGATATAATAAAACAGAGTTCATCTTGCGGGATGGGAGGCGCATCCAATGAATTTGACAAGATTGAATTATTTTCTGGAACTGGCAGAATGTAAAAACATCACACATACAGCAGCCAAACTCTATATGGCCCAGTCTAATCTGAGCAAGCAGATTTCCATGTTTGAAGAAGAGGTGGGCGCAAAGCTCTTTATCCGCCATCCTCGCGGCGTAGAACTTACTATCGCGGGGCAAATGCTCTATGATAAGCTGAAACATATTCCCTCTCTGATCGAGACAACCTGCGAACACGCCCGAAATCTCGATACTCACTGGAACTTCCGAATTGGAATTTTGGAGGGCTTTGATTTTACCCGAGAGCGCTTCACAGCGCTTCAGAAACTCCACCCGGACTATCAGTTTTTCCTTGAACGCCGGTCCTATGAAAATCTGTTTCGCCAACTTCAGGAAGGAAAATATGACGCAATTATTACCATGGGATGGCATAAGTCTCCGTTGGATACAGAATCTGATTTGCTTTATCAGGCCATTAGACCGCTGGAGTTCGGCGCACTGATCCGCAGCGACCATCCTCTCTCCGAAAAAACCGCTCTGGCAGATCTGGTCGATATTCCCTTTGTATCTCTGGATCCACAGGTTTCTCCCGCTTACTACCAGATGCTTCAAAATGTCTGCCGCCTGAACCATGCCGCGCCGCGCACCTTCTGCTTTGTGGAGGATTTTGAAGACCTTCTGCTAAATGTTGAGACCCGCATGACTGTGGGGATCATGGCAGGCAACAACGGGATTCGAGCAAAGTCCGAAATCAAAACGCTGCCCATTGCAGGCGGAGAATTGTACCACGAACTTGTCTGTTGGGACAAATCAAATCGTAACCCACTGGTTCAAAGCTTAATTAAGGTCATGCAGGAAAATAGCACCGGGCTTGAAGGGTGCGCTGCAAAATAAGCAATACAAAACGAAGCGAGAGGACAGACCCAAAATGGTTGTCCTCTCGCTTTGTTTGCGCAAAGATCAAGTTGTGAATAATAGAATCACGCAAGACCAGTTTCGCGTATAGGAGCGGAAAGGTCAACTGGTACTTGTCCTGATTTTTAAATAATCATACCGGAGAACGCACCCGGACGGCTGTTTGGGCAGGCTCAGCGGGTCTGGGTAAACAGCCAATCCCGAATGGCAGGAACCTGATATGCATAGTCGAAGGAGGACATATGCTCACTGACGCTGCCGCCGCTGCTGTCTCCGCCCTGGACGCTGCCCTTTTCCCATTGCACCATGTTTTTGCTGCAGTTCTGCGAAAGCAGCTGCGCGACGGCCGCATCCCAGGCGGTGCTGTCATCCTGGGCATTCAGAACTGTCGATACATATGGCACCTGATCTTCATCCAAAACCGCTTCAAACGACGCCTTTCCGGCGGAAGCTTTTTCGTCGCCCTCGGCAGTAACGTAGAAAAAGCTTGTTTCCTCAATGGCTCTCATCGCTTCTGCGTCCCACTGTCCGCTGACGTAGAGCGACGAAGCAAACAACTCCGGATAGGTAATATTCAAATACATACTGGCCATGCATCCTCCGGACTGGCCGGTGGTATAGACCCGATCCCGGTCAATGCTGTAAAAATCCTCCAGCGCGGGAATCAGATGGGCGATCATGTCCACCTCCGGGCTGGTATACCAGCTGTCATCCACCAGGGTTTCCGTAATGACCGGCACGACCACAAAGCAGGGATGCTTTTCCTGCTCTTCCTCTGCGGCCCAGATCAATCCGCCCCAGCCCTGAGTCAGCTGATACTCCGCGCCCCGTCCCGTGGTTGTACTGTCGCCCATGAACAGAACCATCGGATACTGTTCCGCGCCATTATAGTCCTCCGGGATAAACAAATTGAAGTCCAGCGTGCGGCCGATTTCCTCGTCCTCATATGTCAGCACCTGAAATTTCGGCACCAGTTCGTTGATCATGCTTTGCAGTTCCGCGTCAGAGGATTTGTCCACAGCGCCGCCGAACCCGCCGGATTCCCCGGTCTCCTCCGGCGCTGCGGCGGAAAAGGGCGGTGCAAGTTCCGGCAGCGGAATCACGATTTCCTCCTCCGGAACCGACTGTATAGACGCCGCCGCGCTGTCTGTTTCTGCGGATTCCGGCTCTGATGCCGGTTCGCTCTCCGGCGCTTTGGAAATCACAGCGGACGCGCTGTCCGGCGGAGCGGACACGGATACTGTCCCGGCGCCGCAGCCGGAGAAAAGCCCAATCAGAATTGCGGAAATCACCAAAAAGGATGAGAAAGATGTTTTGGCGCAGTTCATAAACAAGACCTCCAAAATTCAATGACGTAATGATATATGGTTTTCTGCTTTTCGATCACAGAATAGCAGATTGATTTCAAATGCAGTTTAAATTTTCAAATATTTTCAGAAAAGGAAAGGCCGCGTTGTTTCGCTTCTCTTCTGATCCTCCTTTATTCCATCGGGGCGCCCATAACACCCATGGTTTCCTCGACGGCCTGCGCCGGCGCATCCAGCTGGCTGGTCAGCACGCCTGTCTTTTTCAGACCGATCAGCAGCGCCAGTACGATTCCAACGACCAATATGGCCCGCAGCGTCAAAAACCGTATACTCTTTTCTTTTTTTGCCTTCATGGAAGTTCCTCCCCGTAGAGACTGGGTGCTATCATACACCAAATCCTCAAAAAAAGCAACGAAAAACCGCCATAAATTCCGTGAAGAAATCATTCAGAACGACCCGCACAGCCGGAATGGACAGTTCGTCTTTTCCGCAGGCTGTTTCCCCTGCATTCTGATAGACGAAAATCATTCAGACTCTGTTGCGTCAGAAGACGCGCTTTCTTTTTCCTTTTTTCTGCTGCCGAAGTCCCGGCTCAGAAGCCATTCGCAAATCAGAGAGACCACAATGCCCACGATCAGGCCGGTCTGGGGGTTCGTAATCGCCAACACGCCGCCAATCAGCCCCGCAACGCCCCGCTGGACATTGTTTTTGCACAGCCCCAGCGCCACATAGAAACAGCCAAAAGCCTGTATCATCAGCGTCAGACTCATGGAAAGGGGCAAAATGGGCCGGATCAGCGCCACCAGCGGCAGGATCAAACAACAGATCCACTTCATTACGTTGAAGGTAATACAGCCGCCAAAGAAAGAATACATATTCTCCTTGCCGGTCTTATAGCGCTCGCAAATGGTCACCATCATGGCTGACCAGAGCGGCCCGGACAGAGTGGTGGTGGGGCAGAACAGGCTCTGGATGATATTCCGCACCCCGCAGCAGACATTGGTCAGATTGGGGTTTACGGTAAGGGCCTCGTCCTTCCGATACTGCTTGGTATCCTCCAGAAATTCCGTGCCCGTGACGATATCTCCGAAGGAAATGATATAGGCGACCACCGCCATCACCGCAGCGGAAGAGATTACATTCCAGGAGGGAAAACCCAGCCCGATCAGGCAAAAGCTGTGGAATACCTGTTTCAGTCCCGGCAGCGGGTTGAAGAAAATGCCATCAGTCAACACGTTGACCGGAGCAGGGATCTCGCCCACAATCATACCAACTACATAGGCCAGCAGCAGCGCCGGCACGAATCCGCATTTGGCCAGAAATTTGATTGCCTTATGTCCGGGAAGGTTTTTCATCCGGTTAAAGCCCACAGAAAACAGCAAAAACAGCGCAGCCAGAACGCCGATGGAAAAGCTGACGGGGCTTCCGTAAAAGCCGAGACCGCCGTTTTCCGCTGCGGCGAATCCATATTTCCCGATGACAGCGGAAAAACCGGCTCCCACCAGAATACCGGCTTTCACGGAAACCGGTACCTTATTGACCAGTTTGGCCGCAAGGCCGGTCACGCCCAACAGCAAGTACAGCAGCCCCAGAATCAGCTGCAGCATAATCAGCGCCTGTATTCGCTCCGTTGCGTCTGCAAAGGTCAGGAGCCAGGTCGTCACCAATGGGAGGGCCGGGGTGATCCAGCCGCCAACAATGGGATCGCCGACAACATTTTGAAATACATACAGCAACTCGTGAACACATACAATGGACAGCGCCACCGAAAATTCCAGTCCAAAAATGTCCTGTAAATATGCCACTGCGGAAACGCCGGTCACAAAGACCACCATCGCCTGGATCATTTCCGGGAACTCCCAGGGCGCATGGATAAACGGGATGCGAATTCGGAACATCCCGGCTTTGACGGAGGGCTGTTCCGCACCGTCCTCCCGATGCGCCCGTTTTGTCATAATTGCCATGCTCTATCTCCTTGTTTCCTCTGAAGTCGAATTTGTGAAGAAATTGTGAAGCTATCATACCATTGTGGGCCCTTGAAGTCAATTCCCAGATTAAATTTTTTGCCCTATTTTAGGAGCGCGGCGTACTGATCAAGGGTTGTACTTCGGGACACGTAGAGCCGGTCTACATAGAAATTGTCGTGGTTTGGGTACCAGATGCCGCCGTTCATTTTAAGACCGTAGGTATAATAATATTGGCCGATGTCCACCGTCGTATCGTTGTGGCTGCCGGAGGGATAGGCCAGCACATAGGGGATCTTCTTTGTAATTCGGGCAATTTCCAGCCAGGACTGTTTCAACTGGTAATATTGATCCTCCCCCGAGAGACTTGCCAGCTCATAGTGGTCTACCGTATGGCTTTGGATATCCACCAGACCGGAGTCCGACATCTCTTTTGCCTGCTCCGCCGTGATATAATGCTCCTGCCCCAGCAGTCCGGTAATGACAAATACCGTCGCTTTCATATGGAATTCCTTCAGCAAGGGAAACAGTTCCGTGTAGTTTCCGATATAGCCGTCGTCAAAGGTCAGCAGTACGGGCTTATCATAGTCGGAAAGGTGCGAAAGATCGGAGAAAAAGATGGGGTCATAGCCATTGTCATAGAGATATTGCAGCTGCGCCCGCAGATTGGAGGGGCTGACGAACAAAGACGTAAGCCCCCAGAGATCATCGCCCACCTCATGATACATGAGTACCGGCAATGCACAGCCGTTGAGGGCATCCGCACCGAGCCAGTTATGGGCGGTGAGATAGGCCGCGTTCCACTCGGTATCCAGACAATACTGCATTCCAAATTGCCCGGCAACCCACTCAGCGTTGAGCCAGTATTCCCGGGACTGTCCCTCAAAGAGGACGCCGCCTGTTCCGGAGAAGCGCTCCGCCGGGCCGCAGTATACGCGGCGCGTAAAGCCGGACTCGTCCGTAAAACGCCAGACACACCCGTCCCCTTCCCACTGGAGCCAGGGATAGACCTCCGTCAGATCCGCCGCGTTGAGCAGGACTGCGCCCTCACAGAGCAGCCCCTCAATGGCCGTGCCGTCCATCCATACTGCGATCGAATCCGTAAGGACCTCCCGCAGAGACGCCGGCGGTGTCGGCGTAGGTTCCGGTGTGGGTGTAGGTGCTGGACTGGGGCTGGGGGACGGTACAATCTCCGGCGATAGGTCCACTGCTGCGCTCGGCTGCGTGCTTAGGGAGACAGAGGGCGTGTCCAAAACCTCAGGCGCAGCGGTGCTGTCGGTTCCCGTACCAGCGCAGGCGGATGCCAGGAGCAATACCATCACCAAAACGGTAAGTTTTTTCATCCCTTTGTCCTCCTTTGTGTATTTTGAACTGATTTTAATTGTAATAGAAGGGGAATCGCAAATCAACCAAAATTCTGTTTTTCGG
>CAZGOQ010000020.1:0-9209 GCA_964527315.1 uncultured Oscillospiraceae bacterium
ACTGCTTGCCGATACAGAGCAGCAGGCTACTGACCTTCGACTGGTACTGAAAACGTTCCGTGAGATGACCGATGTTGAGGCGCTGACCCCCACTGTGGTGAACACCTTGATTGAACGCATCGAGATCCACGCCAACGAAAAGAAGCACAGCCACAACAAGGTGAAGGTGGACATCTATTTCACAGCGATGGGGATGATCGACATTCCCACAGAGCAGGAGATCACGAAGCTGATGACTGAGATCCAGAAAGACCCGCAAAAATCCCGCATTGTGGCGTGAACAAAAGGAAACGGTGCAGCCCCTTACGGGGCTACACCGCAACCTACAACGAAATACTTCCTTATTTAACCGATCTTTGAACCGTCCCTTTTTTCTGTTTTTCTCGACTTTTCCGGCAGAAAATGATACAATATCGCAAAACACAGTTTGGAGGGGACTTTGCTGTGCGGATTTTGATGATTTTGCTGCTTGCGTTCTGCGCTGGCGCCGCTACGGCGCTGGTGCCCCTGCCCAATCTGATCTTCCTTTCCGCCGCAGGCATTCTTCTTCTGTTTGCAGCCATGCTACTGCTGATAAAGCGGGAACGGCGGCTGACGCTGATTTTTCTCGGCCTGTGCTTTGGTCTTTTATTTTCCACCGTTTATCAGATGGTGTTTCTCTCCCCTGCCCGCGCCCTTGCCGGACAACAATTGACGCTCTCCGGCACTGCCGTGGACTATAGCCAGTCCTCCTCCCACGGACTTTGGGTCGAAACTAAATTTGAAACGGGATCTGGAACGGTTCGGGCAGATGTCTATCTCTCCGATCCCAGTCTGGCCCTTCGGCCCGGCGACCGTCTGACCGGTACCTTTTCTCTGAAAAGCAGTGCCGAGGACAGCGATTATTATAGCTTCAGTGAAGGGATATTTCTAACTGCCTTTGGGAAAAAGAATGTTACTGTCACCCCCTGCCAGGCCGTTCCGCTTCGCTATGCACCTCGACAGATTGCCCACCAGCTGGAAGCCGTCATATCGGTTTGTTTTCCTCAGGACGTTCAGGGCTATGCCAAAGCGCTGACCACCGGCAATCGCAGTGAACTGACCACCCTGCAAAAAGCAAATTTAAAAGCTTCCGGCATCTACCATGCGCTGGCTCTTTCCGGTATGCATATGTCCGTTCTGGTTGGCATGTTGTCGCTGGTTCTGAAAAAAAGACGCTGGCGGGCGCTGATTGGCATTCCAGTCTGTATTCTCTTTGCCGTAATCACCGGCGGACAGCCCTCCATCGTTCGTGCCTGTGTCATGCAGTGCCTGTTGCTTCTGGCAGACGCCGTACGCCGGGAAAGCGACTGGCCTACCAGTCTCTCCGCAGCGCTGTTCCTTCTGGTCCTGCAAAATCCCTGGTGCCTGACGAACTGGGGCCTTCAGCTGAGTTTTCTTTCCGTTATCGGCATCTGCAGCTTCAGCGACCGGTCTCAAACGCTTTTGACCGCAGAGAAGCAGTACAGGGGCTTGCAAAAAGTCCGGCGCTTCATTGCCAACGCCTTTTCTGTCACATTCTCGGCTATGGCCGCCACCTTCCCTCTGATGCTACTGTATTTTGGCTGCATCTCCCTGGTCTCCCCGGTTACCAATCTGCTGACCGGCACAGTGATCATGATATGCTTCGGCGGCAGTCTGATGACCGCCCTGATTGGGCTGATTCTCCCAGGTCTTGGCAGTATAATGGGCTGGGTCATTACCTGGGGCTTTCGGTATGCTGATTTTGTGGCGGCCTCCCTGGCCAGGCTTCCCTTTTCGGCGTTATATACGGATTCCTTCTATTCCATTCTGTGTCTGATCCTGGTCTACGGTGCGCTGCTGTTTCTTCTCTTTGGAACGCGAAAGATTGTGCCGATTTGCTGCTGTGTCTCCGGTTTTTCTCTCTGCATTCTGATTATTTTGATCATCGGTGCCTCGCCGGCCTTTACCGCACTGGACGTAGGGCAGGGGCAGTGTCTGATCTTCTCCAGCGCTGGATGTACCGCCATAGTGGACTGCGGCGGCAATGGCGGAAACGCAGGCGATAAGGCGGCGGAATATTGCATCAGCCACGGCATCCGAGGGATTGATCTGCTCATTTTGACCCACTTTGACAGCGACCATGTGGGAGGGGTCACAGAACTGATGGCCAGACTGCCCATCCGCAATCTGCTCTATCCGGATGTGGATGCGGAAATACGATCCGAAATTGAAGCCGCGGCGGCCCAATACGGCGTAACGCAGACTGCCGTATCCGCCGATATGCTGGCAAACACCCGAGATATCAGTCTGCAAATCTTCGCACCAGTGGACGAGGGAAATAATAATGATGCCTGCTTGAGTATTTTGGCTCAGCTTCACTCTTTTTCCGTACTCGCCACCGGCGATATGGATATGGATGCCGAACAGCGGCTGATGAAAACCCACGGATCCCTCGCAGCCACCATATTGGTTGCCGGACATCACGGTTCCAAATACAGTACCTCCGCCGCACTTCTGGAGGAGACTGCCCCGCAGATCGTGGTGATCTCTGTGGGTGAAAACCTTTATGGTCATCCCACCGAGGAAGCCTTGGCACGGATCCGGGCCTCCGGTGCAGAGATCCGCCGCACCGATGAGCAGGGAAATTTGACGTTTCGGGAGGGATTACTGTGGCAGCGGTAAAGAAAAGCAGCAGTTATCAGCAATTCAAGGCAGTTTTACAGTCCGGCAGCTTTGGCCGAATGTATATACTCCATGGCGACGAGCCTTTTCTGGTGGAAAGCTGCCGCAGGGAACTTCGCAAAAAGCTTATTCCCAGCCCTACGGAGGATTTCAATTATCATCGCTTTACTCAGGAAAATTGGAGTTTAGACGCCTTTTCTGAAGCGATAGAAGCCCTCCCTATGATGAGCGAGCACAGTCTGGTGGAAGTACTGGATATCGATTTTTTCAGTTTTTCAGAACACGACCGAACACAGATGGCGGAAATTTTTTCCGATCTCCCGAGCTATTGTACCGTGCTGTTTCTCTATGATACGGTGGAATGGAAACCGGACAAACGAATGAAAAAACTCTATGGTGCAATGGAATCCGTTTGCAGTGTATTTGCGCTGAACAAGCAGTCCGAACAGGTTTTGATCCCATGGATTCGGAAACAGCTGTCCCGGGATGGAAAGACCATTTCCGACGAACTATGCCGCCATCTGATTCTGCAAACCGGCGGCGCAATGACCTCCCTCTCCACAGAATTGCAAAAACTTTCTCTGTATACCGATCAGCCGGAGATCCGAAAAAGCGATATCGACGATGTGGTCATTCCCGTGCTGGAAGCCGCAATCTTCGATATCACAAAAGACATCGGCGCAAAAAACTTTGATCGGGCCCTGGCGCGTCTTTCAAATCTGCTTCAACAGAACACGGAACCAATTGCGATCAATGCAGTCATTGGCCGGCAGTTTCGCCAGATGTATGCCGCAAAACTCCTTTCTGCTCAGGGGAAAGGTGCGTATGATCTGTGTATGCTCTATGGCATTCGGGATTTTGCCGCCAGAGAGATCTTCGGACAGGCCCAGGGTTACAAAAAGGAGCAGCTGAAAGCCGGGATGCAGTTCTCCGCTGAAACCGATCTTGCCATGAAAACCTCCATCGCGGACAGTGAAGCCCTGCTCCGGGATATGCTGCTGGAGTTGGGACAAATGGAGGTGCCGAGATGATCGCGGTCAAAGAGGCGATTCTGGTTGAGGGCCGATATGACAAAAACACGCTGGCTCAAGTAGTGGACGCCACGATTATCGAAGCCGGCGGCTTCGGCATCTTCCACAACCGGGAGAAACTCCAATTCCTCCGACAGGCTGCGGAAAAACGCGGACTGATCCTGTTTACTGACAGCGACAGTGCAGGGTTCCTGATTCGCGGGCACCTCAAGAGCCAGTTCCCGACTGGCAAAGTATTGCACGCCTATATCCCGGAAATTTCAGGCAAGGAAAAGCGAAAACAGAAGGCAGGAAAAGCGGGGCTTTTGGGCGTTGAGGGCATGACGCCGGAGATCCTCATAGAGGCCCTGCGCCGCAGCGGCGCTCATTTTCTGACAGATCCCTCGCAGCGCTCCATTGGAAATGTGACCCGGCAGGATCTGTTCCGGTGGGGGCTAATGGGCGGAGAAAACAGCCGGGAAAAACGGGATATATTAAAAAAGCAGCTGGGACTTCCTTCCCAACTGTCCACCACCGGATTTTTGGACGCACTGAATTTGATCTCAGGCCGGGAGGAGATCGAAAAATTATTAGGAAGCGGCTCAAAATAAATGAACCGCTTCCTACTTCTTTCGTATTTTTTCCATCTGCGCTTCCTCTGTCTTCAATTCCTTCAGCAGCTGTGGCAGCGTCCAATTTGCATTGGTATCCGTCAGCGTGGCCCGATAGCCCTTTTGCCGGTAGACCTGACCAGACAAGTCAATCAGGTGGGACAGCAGCGGGCCGCTGGCCCCGCAGAATACCGCAAGATGGTCGGAAAAGGTTTCCCCCGATAAATCAGCATTGCCATCCAGAATGTTCTGGATGCGGCTGCCCAACTGGTGCTTTTCTACCACGTTCAGGGAAATGCCAGGCAGATTCCGCAGCAGAAACCGCCAGCAATTCTGCTCCGATTCCGTATAGTTACACAGCAAAATTGAAATGCCCATGGCATGTCTCCCTATCCTTCCTCTATTTTTACCAGATGCGCAGAAGCCTGATAGAGTGCTTTCCGGAACTCCGGCGCCGGACTTAGCCGCTCAAAGATCACCTGATAGCCCTGCTTCCTCGCGGCGACTTCCATATGCGCCATGGCAACGCCCACGTCAATGCATTGAAGGTAATTGAACTGATTGAATTTCAAGATACGGTTGTTCTTCCGATAAATATGGATGCGGTGAGTATCCACCAAATAGCGCACCGGCATCATATTCATCCCGCTGGGTGCCATCCAGACAAACTCCATGATCTCTTTCCGGGGCGATTTCATATCTCCAAATGCAATGGACTTAAGGGATTTCTTCTTCCTGATCTCCTCAGCTGACTGTCGAAAAGGCTCCTTTGACCGGCCAAATGCGATGGCAATGATATAGGGCAGTACCCCCTCAAAATCCGTCTCTGCTTCCAGAGATCCCTGCCAGCAGGACGCAATCCCGTGGGCCGTCAGCCACAGCACCGCCATCTCGCCTATATAACCCGCATTTTGCAGACAGTTCTTGATTTTTTCCGAACGGATCACCAGATAATGAGGTGCCTGCAGCCGGGGCACACCGTTTACGATTTTGCACATATCCTCCAAAGGCAGAATATCAAAGTTCCAGTCAATTCTGTCGTCCGGAACCGTCAGATCCGAAAGAAAATCCACCAGTTCTTCGATCTGCTCCGGATCTAGTTGTTCCATTTCATAGCTTCGAATGCTTTTTCTCGCAATAATCGCTTCGTCCAGTGTCATAGGGCGCCCTCCTGTTTGTTTGGTTTCTTCATATCAAAGAGGAACTGTACCACAGCCTCCCCGATTGGCCGGGCCTGCCCGGATGCGGGATAGCAATGGATCTTGATGGACGGATTAAAATTCAGTTCCGTCACCGCAAAAATACTTTCATCCGCCGCACGCGTGATATCCTCGGACATCATGTCCACGCCGCAGAACACCGCACCCACTGCCTTTGCCGCCTGCAGGGCGATCTCCTTATAGGAGGGATGGACAATATCCGTGCAGTCAATGGCGTCTCCTCCAGTAGAGACATTGGAACTCTGCCGCAGTGTAACACGCTCCCCCTTTGAGGGCACTGTCATAAAGCTTCTGCCGTGGAGTTTCAGATGCAGCGCTTCCTCCGCGCCCATGCCAATGAAACTCATCGGACGTTTATGCCCCGGCCCCCGCATGGGATCGGCGGATTTCTCAATCACCAATTCCCGGATGGTCCGCTCTCCGTCCCCCACGACATAGGCGGGGATCCGTTTGGAAACCGCCTGCACCACGTCCCCGATGACCAGGAACCGATAGTCGTCCCCGGGAATGTATTCCTCCACCAGCACCTCGTTGCTGTCAGAAAAGGCAATATCCAGCGCCTTTTCAAAATTCTCAATGCTGGGGCGGGATGTAAACACCGTGATGCCCTTTCCGTAATTGGTAAAATTCGGCTTGACCACAAAGGAAGAATTCTTTTTTTGATGAAACACTGCGAGGGCTTCCTCTTTGCTGGTAAAAATATCTCCCCTCGGGGTTGGGATCCCCTGCTCCCGAAGCAGGCGTTTGGTCAACTGTTTATTCCGCATCAGCAAAATGCTGGCACAGTTATCCCGGCTGGTTTTCGTCGCCTGTTTGACGTATTCCACCCGGCCGTCTTTTTTTAGCCGGACGAAATTGTCCGTTCGGTCGAGCACCTCATATTTTACCCCCAGCTTGAGACAGGCTTTGAGCAGCGCCTGTGTGGAAAGTTCCATATCTTCAAAGCCCCGGAGCAAATAATATTCTTCGTTGGATTTGGACAGCGCATCCTCCGCCCGCTCCATGCAAAAGGGCACATAGCCTTTCTGCTCAATTTCATGATAGACCTGATGGCTATAGAGCCGTTCCTGATCCTGAAGCCGCATTCTTGCGGCCGCAAATACTGTGGAAGCCTTTTCCACCTTTAATTCCTGATAAAACGCTTCCATCTCGTCCAAAAGCCGGAGCGCCGCCTTTTGCAGGCTCTCGGTCCGTTCCGGCAATACGATATCCACTGAAGTAATATCATAAACCGCACTGCGAATATGATTCTCACGGGCAATCCTCTGCCACTGAAATGTATAGTCAAAGTCCGGCTTTGTGGCAAGATACAACAGAAAATACTCCATCAGTTCCATATCCTGCTTGCTCATTCCATTTTTATCCAACGGGTTGAGGTCAAACATCCGAAGTTCAATATGATTCGCGCCGGTTTCTCTGAGATTTTTCATCAGGTATTTTCCCTTGGGTTTCAGCCGAACCGGGGTATAAAATTCGCTGGAGGAGTATAGTTCTCCCTGTTGAACCGTTGCCACAACACTGTTGATATAACTCTCCATATCCCGGTAATCAAGAAGGATCTCATTCCTGTTCCAATATCCGTATCGGCTGTTCCGCATGGAGCCAAACCCCAGAAAGCGACCGCCGCCGACTTCCTGGCCCTCATCCAGAAAACTCTCATGAAAAATCGGGCTGGCCGCCGTCATCACCACTGGAAACCAGCTATAGAGATAACAGTTTTTTGCCAGTGTCAGATACAACTCATTGCGAAAAGCCGTTGGCTCGTCCTGGCGGCCCAGACGCCGGTGCAGTTCCCGGATCAATTTATCGTCAAAAGAAAAATTATAGTGAATGCCGCAGTAGAGCATGATCTTTTTTCCGTATTTCTCCGCCAGATATTCCCGATACACTTCCTTGCTGTGGGTTTCCCCCTCAAAGTGAGCCACCGGAATCCCGGATTCGCTGACAATGATCGGCGGATTGCTTACCGGCCAGAGATATTCCGGCTTCTCATAGGCCACTGCCGCTGTGGTAGTTACAATATCATGGAGGTTTTCCAGCTGGTCATAAACCTCGTCCGGATTGGCGCAGACCTCTGTGCCAATCTCCACCTGTGCTTCCGAAAAGTCCGTTGTGATGAAGGGATGCCGGGCCTTATCCCCAAAGGGGTGCGGCGTCATGGCAATATCTCCATTTCGATGGACCCGAATATTTTCTTTTTCCAGACCGATCGCACTGCTCAGCAGCAGCGCTTTCATTTCCGGCTGCAGGAATATCTCCCTGAGTTCCACGCCGCAGCCCTCCTTTTTTTACTTCGCACTGATTTGAACCTGATCCTCTGATATGCCGACGGTAATTTCGGAAACTGGCGCTTCAAAGCTGTCAATGATTATCTCCGCGATAGGATCCTCCAACTCCCGCTGGATGGTACGCCGGAGATTTCTGGCGCCATAAGTCTCAGAGAAAGACTTCTTCACCAGATAATCCATAACATCTTCCCCCCAGGAAAGCGCATAGCCCCGTTCCTGTAACGACGCCTTCAATTCTGAAAGCATGATCCCGGCAATCCCCTTGAAGTTCTCTTCCGTCAGTTTATTAAAGCAGACGATCTCATCCACACGGTTGATGAACTCGGGCCGGAGCAGTTCCCCCAGGGCTTTCATCGCCTTTTCTCTGGTCTGCTCCGTGGTCGTCCGGTTAAAGCCCAGAGACGCTGATTTCAGTTCACTTCCCGCATTGGACGTCATGATAATCACAGTATTTTCAAAATTCACCACACGGCCCTGGGCATCTGTGATCCTACCGTCATCCAGCACCTGCAAAAGAATATTCAGTACATCCGCGTGAGCCTTTTCCAATTCATCAAATAAAATAATGGAATAGGGCTTCCGGCGCACCTTTTCCGTCAGCTGACCCGCTTCATCGTAGCCCACATAGCCCGGCGGGGAACCAATCAGCTTGGATACGGAATGTTTTTCCATATATTCCGACATATCCAGCCGAATCAGGGATTCCTCACTGTCAAACAACTCGCAGGCCAACTGCTTGACCAGTTCCGTTTTTCCGACGCCTGTGGAACCAACAAAGATAAAGCTGACAGGCCGTCGCTTGGCCGAAATGCCTGCGCGATTCCGGCGAATAGCCCGGGCCACGGAGGAGATTGCTTCGTCCTGGCCCACAATATGTGTTTTCAGCTTCTCCTCCAGCGTCTTTAGCTGCTGATATTCCTGAGCCTTGACCTTGCTTGCGGGGATCTTGGTCCACAACTCAATGACACGGGCCAGATTTTCAATGTTCAGCGCAGGACGGGGCTTTGCCTGAAGTTCACGAAGTGTTTCATCCAGCTGCAGTTCTTTGCTGCGGAGACTTGCAAGGCGCTCATAGTCCTTATCATCGTGCTCCCCATCGGCGGTGAGCAATTCGATTTCCATGTTGATATCAGCCCATTCCTTTTTCGTCTCCGCAAGCTGGCGGATATCCGGGTCCTTCAGATTGACATCAGAGCAGGCCTCGTCGATCAGGTCAATGGCCTTGTCGGGCAAAAATCGGTCGGAGATATACCGCTCGGAGAGCAGAACAGCCTGACGTGCGATCTCCGGAGAGATGGTCACTCCATGAAACTCCTCATAATAGTGCGAAACGCCCCGGAGGATGTCGACAGCTTCCTCAATGGTCGGCTCATTGACTGTCACCGGCTGGAAGCGGCGTTCCAGCGCCGAATCTTT
>CAZGOQ010000020.1:9219-25219 GCA_964527315.1 uncultured Oscillospiraceae bacterium
TTGCGCCCAGCACCTGGATTTCTCCCCGGGACAAGGCCGGCTTGAGGATATTGGCGGCATTCATGCTCCCCTCCGCATCTCCGGCGCCCACAATGGTGTGAATTTCGTCGATAACCAGAATGATGTTCCCGGTCTTTTTGATCTCATCAATCAGGCCCTTCATGCGGCTTTCAAACTGGCCTCTGAACTGCGTGCCCGCCACCATAGCGGTCATGTCCAGCATATAGATCTCTTTGTCCAGCAGCTTGTAAGGGACGTTCCCATCTGTGATCCGTTGAGCCAGTCCCTCGGCGATGGCTGTTTTTCCAACGCCCGGCTCTCCAATCAAACAGGGGTTGTTTTTCTGACGGCGGTTCAGAATTTGAATCACTCGCTCTGTCTCCATTTCCCGGCCCACAACATGGTCGATCTTCCCTTCCTTGGCTTTCCGGGTCAGATTCAGACAGTAGGTCTCCAAAAACTTCCGTTTCTCTTTCTTCCCGCCCTTTTTGGATTCCCTGCCGGACTCCTCCGAAGGCTCCTGCTTTTGGGGCCTCGCTCCGGCATTATTGAAGAGTTTACTGAGATAGGGGAAGGTGGCCGTGCGACCGTCTTCTTCTCCTTCATCTTCCTCGTCCATTTCAGGGATCGTCTCTTCTCCGCCCATGGCGCTCATCATCTCCCCGGTCAAGCCATCCAGTTCCTCGTCGCTGATGCCCAGCCGCTGCATCATATCATCCACCGGCTTAAGCCCCAGTTCCCGGGCACATTTCAGGCAAAGGCCCTCGTTTTTTGTCTCTCCATTTTCAATTTTCGTAATAAAAATCACTGCATAATTTTTCTTACATCTACTGCAAAGAGTTGGACGCATCATCGTAGTTCTCCTTAATTATGTGAGGCCGAATGGCCAATTTTATGAAATCACAAGTTTTTTAATCTCTCCGTTGCCAAAAAGCCAGCAGCCATAGTCAAATGGCAGAAGTGTGCTGCTCCGGGCACCGTCGGCTGATGCCATTTTTTGATCACACTGCCTATCATAGACCCGAAGTGCCTGCATGTCAAGCACATAAAGGGTACTTCCGCAAACTGCCACAGAGCGGAGCAACTCCGGCACAACCGTCTCTCCCAGCACCGTTCCGCTCGGGGAAACGGTGCGGATCACGTTTTGGCTTCCGGATCGGAACCAGAGCGCCGCCCACCCCGCTTCCGCACAGCACCAGCCTTCCGGGCGGACGCCAGACAGATCATAACGCCCTGTTTCGATTCCATTGCTGTCAAAAAACAAAAGCGATGCATCTGTCAGAACTGCCGCCCCGCCATCCCAGGCGGAAAGCCGGCAGCCCGCACCTTCCAAAACGACCTTCTCCAATTCATTTCCACTGGTATCATAATATTGCAGGCTCCACCGGCCCATTTGATTCAGGCACAGGCACAAAAGAATATCCTTTGATAACAAAGCTACCGTGATCATCGCTTCTTCAGGCCGCCCGATCGTTCCCAGCAGGCCCCCGGTCTGATCATAGATCCATGTCTTCGTTAAAAAGCCGGAAGCAGCGGTAATCACAGCAAGTTTTTCCTTTCCTGCGGCGACATAGATCACCTCGCCGGATACGGAAAGTTCGCTCCAGCCATCCTGTTTCAAGCGATATACCACTCTGCCGCCGGGCGCATAAGCAACTGCGCCGTCTGCCAGGATCAGTTCCTCCGCATTTGTTTCCAGGGTGTATAAAATGTTCCCCTGCCGATCCGATGCCATGACCTTTCCGCCGGACACAATGGCAAATCCATCCTCCAGACTCACTGCGGCAGAAGCCGGCGATGCGGAAAAGGTCTTCCAATCCACAGACACATCCCATATACCCTTGAGCCGGGCAGCAATGTCCTCCTTAATCTGCTCCGATGCCATCGCCCCAAGAAGCGACGCCATGGCAAGCAGGAGCAGCAATATAATATACTTCCATTTGATTCGACGTCCCCTTTTCAGGCCGTCGTCACTCCACACAAAAAGAAACCTCCCCGCACTTATACCAGAGTTTCGTCATATAAAGCCCTCCCGGCGGAAGGGTAGGACCGGCTCCAGTTCTGTCTCCTTTTCCCAATATGTCTGTAACGGCTTCCGGCGGAAACTTTCCCTCCGCAGCATATATCACCGTACCAGACATGGCCCTGGCCATATTATAGAGAAAACCATTGGCACAGATCCTGAGAAAAATCAGCGTTCCCTGTCGCTCCACATCAAAATAGTAGACCGTACGGATTGTGGATTTGACATCTGTCCCGACCGAGCGCACCGCAGCAAAATTGTGGGTCCCCACAAAACGTGCCGCAGCCTGGGCCATAATGTTTTCATCCAGCTTTTTGGGATAAAAGCACGCTCGGTTTACATAAAACGGGTCCCTTATCCTTGAATTATAAATTTGATAGGTATATTCCTTTTTTATGCAGGAACCAATGGCGTTAAACTCCTCCGGTACCTCAAAGGCCTGCCGCACCACAATATCATGAGGCAGATGTGTATTCATGGCATAGGGGATCCGGTCCGCCGGAATTTTAGATGTGGTAAAAAAATTTGCCACATAGTTTCTGGCATGGACTCCCGCATCTGTCCGTCCGCATCCGGTCAGTTTCACCGTGTGTCCCATAATCATGGACGCCGCCCGCTGTATGGTCTCGCAGACGGAAACAGCATTCTTCTGCACCTGCCATCCGTGATAAGCGGTGCCCTCATAGGTGAGGATCATTGCAATATTCCGCATAGACGCCCCCCTTACAGGCCAAAGCAGCGCAGCGTAATGACCGCCGTCAGCAGCACAAGTCCTGTCAAAAATCCCAGCGTATCCCGGCGCTCCCAGTGCAGCGGGTTCATCCGGGTCCTCCCCTCGCCGCCGGTATAGCAGCGGCATTCCATGGCCGTCGCCAACTCATCGGCCCGCCGGAAAGCGCTGACAAACAGTGGCACCAGAACCGGGATCAGTGCTTTGGCCTTTTGGAACAGATTTCCTGTTTCAAAGTCCGCGCCCCTGGCCTTTTGCGCGGACATGATTTTGTCCGTCTCTTCGATCAGGGTGGGAATAAACCGAAGCGCGATGCTCATAACCATGGACAATTCATGCACTGGCACATGGATCCTCTTCAGCGGTTCCAGCAGCCGTTCCAGACCGTCCGTCAAAGTAATGGGCGAAGTGGTATAGGTCAGGAGAAAGGTCCCTGTGACCAGCATGATGATCCTTGCCACCATAAATACCGCATTCCGAAGTCCGGCATCAGTGATTTTGAATTTCCAGATCTGAACGAGGACATTGCCGTCGGTATAGAGCATATTCAAAATCGCTGTAAAAATAATAATGATGATCAGCGGTTTTACGCCCTTTAAAATCGTCTTTAACCTGATTTGGGATATTCGCACCGCTGCGGCCAGATAGATAAGACACAGCAGATATCCGAACAGTCCCTTGCAGGTAAACAGCGCCGCAATATACAGCGCCACATTGAGGATCTTTGTCCGGGGATCCATCCTGTGGATCACAGTATTTCCGGGGAAAAACTGGCCAATAGTGATATCCTTCAGCACGGTGCGCCGCCTCCCCTCAATTCCGCCAGCGCCCGCGCTGCCTGTTCCGTGGTATAGACCGACGGCGACACCGGAACGCCCAGCGCCTGAAGCCGCCGGAACACCGATGTGACCTGAGGCACAGCCAAGCCCATTTGCTCCAGTTCCTCCGCCCGGGTAAATACCTCCCCCGGCGTGCCGTTCATGGCAATATGGGCATCGTGGATTACCACCAGCCGTTCTACGCTGTCAGCGATCTCTTCCATGGAATGGCTGACCATGATGACTGTGGCGTTTTTCGCACTTTGATACGCCCGGATATTGTCCAACACCTGCTTCCGGCCTTTTGGGTCCAGGCCGGCCGTCGGCTCATCCAGAATCAGCACCTTCGGTTCCATGGCAATCACACCCGCAATCGCCGCCCGGCGCCGTTGACCGCCAGAGAGTTCAAAAGGGGAAAGTTCCATGACGCTTTCCGGCAGTTCCACGAATTCCGCCGCTTCCCTGACCCGCCGCTCGATCTCTGCCTCGTCCAGCTTCATATTCTTGGGGCCGAAAGCGATGTCTTTTAACACCGTTTCTTCAAACAACTGATACTCCGGGTACTGAAATACCAGCCCCACCTGGAACCGCACCTGTCGGGTATACTGCTTGTCCGACCAGATATCCGTTCCGTCAAACAGAACCGTACCGGATGTAGGCTTCAACAAGCCATTGAGGTGCTGCATCAGGGTGGACTTTCCGGAACCAGTGTGGCCTATAATGCCTAAAAACTCCCCCGGTTCTGCGGAAAAATCCACATTCTCCAGTGCAATATGCTCAAAGGGTGTATTCGGAGAATAAATATGCGTCAATGCCTTGGTTTCAATAATTGGATTCAATGTCGTGTCCTCTTAATGATAGTTGTGTAAAAATCGCCTGGGCGCACTCCTCAACGGAAAGCGCATCCAAGGGGAGATCCCATCCCTGCTGATTCAGCTGATACATCAGTTCGGTAGTTTCCGGCACTGTCAGGCCAATGCCTTTTAACAACTCCACTTGGGAAAACACCCGTTTTGGAACATCATCGGCAATGACCTTTCCGTCGTCCATCACCACGACCCGATCTGCGTCAATGGCTTCCCGCATATGATGGGTAATCAGGATGACAGTAACTCCGAATTTTTCCTTTAATTCATGGATCGTCTCCACAACCTCTTTTCGGCCCACCGGATCCAGCATAGCGGTTGGCTCGTCCAATACAACGCATTTGGGCCGCATGGCCAAAACGCCGGCGATGGCGACCCGCTGTTTCTGACCACCGGAGAGCAAATGCGGTGCGTGCTTTCGGTATTCATACATTCCAACTGCTCTCAGCGCCGCATCCACCCGCTCCCGGATCTCTGTCGGAGGGATGCCCAGATTTTCCAGTGCAAAAGCGACATCCTCTTCCACAACATTGGCCACGATCTGATTATCCGGATTCTGAAAGACCATCCCGACTTTTCCGCGAATTGGGATGGTATCCGCCTCGTTTTTCGTGTTCATGCCATAGACATAAACCTCGCCCACTGTAGGCAGCAAAATGGCGTTAAAGTGCTTTGCCAGAGTGGATTTGCCGCAACCGTTGTGTCCCAGTATCACAACAAAGGTTCCCTGCTGGAACTCCAGACTGAGATCAGTGAAAACCGCAACGGGGTCCTGCTCTTCTTCCGTTCCATAGGCAAAGGAGATGTGTTCTGCTTTGATGGCTGTATCCATTATGCTTCCTCCTTTGTCCATCGGCCTGTGGCTCCGCAGGGCAGTACCAGGCCGGATGCGGTCACCGGAAGCCCCAATTCCCCGGCTTCCGTATGGCCTCCGAACTTTCCAAAAACACTGTCAGAGAGATAGCCCAGCACTGACGGCGCCAACCCTGTGGTATAGGAGTTGATGATCACAAACAGGGGATTGTCCGAAAGTACCCCGGCACAGAGGGACACAAAGCCGTAGAGATCCTTTTCCAGCTTCCAGATCTCTCCGGATGGCCCTCGCCCGTAAGATGGCGGATCCATGATGATCGCGTCATATTTTCGCCCCCGGCGAATCTCCCGCTCCACAAATTTCGCGCAGTCGTCCACAATCCAGCGGATAGGTTTTTCCGAAAGTCCCGATAATCCGGCGTTTTCTTTTGCCCAGAACACCATGCCCCTGGCCGCATCTACATGGCAGACGCTGGCGCCCGCGGCGGCGCAGGCAATGGTCGCGCCGCCGGTATAAGCAAAGAGATTGAGCACCGAAACGGGACGTCCGGCTTTCCGGATCTGTTCCATAGCCCAATCCCAGTTGGCCGCCTGCTCCGGGAAAATGCCCGTGTGTTTGAAATTCATGGGTTTGACTTGAAATCTCAATTCTTTATATTGTATCTCCCATTTTCCCGGGAGTTTTTTTGTGCTCCACTGCCCGCCTCCGTTTCTGTTTCTGGTATAGCGGGCATTGTACGTCTTCCAGCCGGGGTTCCTCCTGGGCGTCTCCCAAATCACCTGAGGATCCGGACGCACAAGGGTATAATTCCCCCAGCGCTCCAGCTTTTCCCCGCCGGAACAATCCAGCACCTCATAGTCCTCCCAATCCGTCGCGATCCACATACCGTCTCTCCTTACTGCACCCGGGGCATAGAGACAACGGGATCCTCTTCCGTCCCCGGAGACGTTCCTTCCGTTGTTCCAAAGCCTTCGCCCGTTCCTTCGAGGGGCGATATCGTTCGAATGGGCGCGACATGGATTGCACAGGTCTGATTGACCGGATCTGTGGTATTTGCCCGCGGCTCACTGTATCCGCTCTTGCGCACCAGGGAACCGACGCAATACTGCTGATCCTCCACCACGATGCTTGTGGGGAACTGCCGGGCGAGGTTCAAAAGACCGTATTTTGCAACAGAGCCCTGCGATGCGCAGTATTCTCCCGCCACATGGAGATGCTCCTCAGAGGTACACAGGGTAGTTTCCACATGAACCGTGCAATATTCTGTGGGCACATCCTCCGCATCCAGCAGGATCTTTGTCGTTCTGTCTCCCCGGACATCTTTCGTACACCACTCCGTGGGCAGCAGGCCGCTGTCCTGGCAGACCTCCACCTCGATAACCGTGGAAGGCCGTGTAAAATCAAGTTTTGTTTTATCTTGATGCACCAGCGTCATGACCCTGTTCCAGAGCACTGATGCGGGGTTGTCGATCTCTTCGTCGGACAGAATGATTTCCTGGGGTGTGTCATATCCGCACCATACCACACCGGTATAGTAAGGCGTATAGCCCGCAAACCAGCGATCTTTATCGTCGGTGGTAGTGCCGGTTTTCCCGGCCACAGCCATATTGGGAAGCTGCGCTTCCTGACCGGTTCCCTCTTCTACCGTTTTTTCCATCATATACGTCAGATAATAGGCCGCCTTGCTGTTCATGACTTCCCGGGAGGACTGGGAATTATCCAGCACCAGATTCCCATCGCTGTCAAGAACCTTGGTATAGGTTCTTGCCTCCCGGTAGGTTCCGCCGTTTTCCACTGCGGCATAAGCCGCCGTCATATCCCGAATGGTCACACCATATACCATACCGCCCAGAGCGAGCGACCAGTAGCTTTTATCCGTATATTCCTTACCATTGAGGGTATATTCGTCTACCATTGTATCAAGGCCCATTTCATTGACTGCATAGCTATATGCATACTCCAGCTGCAAATTGTCCAGTACCTTGACCGCAACAGTATTGGTAGAATTCTCCATGGCCGTGAGTATATTGGTCAGGCCGTGGTATACCTCATCCTCGTTCTTGGGCCATGGGGTATCCCAAAAGGCAAAGGGCGTATCGTCATAGACCGTTGCCGGAGTAATCAGGCCCCAGTTGAGGGCCGGGCCATAGACCGTCAGAGGCTTAATGGCGGAGCCAGGGGACAAAAGGCTTTGGGTTGCCCGGCTGAGGGTCAGGCTACCCTCTTTTTCCCCCACGCCGCCCACAATGGCAGAGATATCACCGGTTTCATTGTCAATGATGACGATACCGGATTGAAGCTGCTGATAGGTGCTTTCTGTTTCCGGAATATTGCTGAGATCCTCATAAACCTTCTCTGCGGCATTCTGGACATCCACATCGATGGTGGCATAGATCTGATAGCCGCCGCCCAAAATCATCTGGTTGATTACTTCCGTATCATAGCCGGTGGCAGACGCCAGATCGGATACCACATCCCGGATCACCTGATCCACAAAATAGGAATAGTAGTTCGAATCATCGCCTTCTTCTGTATTGGTATCCGCATACTGGAACACCAGTTCCTCATTTTTTGCCATCTGATATTCGCTCTCCGTGATATATCCCTGCTCCAGCATGGCATAGAGAATATCGATTTGCCGTTCCCGGTTCCGCTCTTTGGTATACTCGCTGATATAGGGGTCAAAAATCGAAGGGTTATTGGTAATGGCGATCAGGCTGGCGCATTCCGCCAGATCCAGTTCACTGACGTCCTTTCCAAAATAGGCATATGCCGCCGTCCGGACGCCGTAGGACTGCTCCCCCAGATAGATCGTGTTGAGATACCACTCCATGATTTCGTCCTTGGAATATTGATTTTCCATTTCCAGCGCGCGGAAGATTTCCACCAGCTTTCTGCGGACTGTGACCTCCTTATCATTGGTCAAGTTCTTGACCAACTGCTGAGTAATCGTGGAAGCGCCATAGGTGTCGCTTGAACCCATAAACAGATTGACGGAGGCTTTGATCGTCCGCAGCCAGTCCACGCCGTGGTGGTCATAGAACCGCTTATCCTCAATGGCAACGGTGGCATATTGCAAATTGGCAGGGATCTCATCGCAGGAGACCCAGATACGGTTTTCTTCTCCATAGAGGTTTTGGAGGGGCACATATTCCCCGGTCTCTTTCTCCTCATAATAAATAACGGAAGTCTGGTTCAGCCGGAAGCTGTCCAGCGAAAAGGATACCTGCGGCATCAGATAATTCCGCAGATACGCCGTAAAGATGCAGGCAAAGATCACAATTCCAATCCCCAGAATCAGCGCAAGCGTTCCGACGCTCTTCCCCAGCGCACAGAAAAATCGCTTTCCCCTGCCGTCCTCCCTGTATTCCTTTTCCATATGGAAACACCTCCGGTGTAAACTCTCATTTTAAAAACGCACATAGGCGCACTGCTCGATTATATATCCCAAATGATTATAACATAGCCGCCTGCGGGCGGCGAAACACTGCAAGGCTTTTCTCTGCAGAAGAGTTTTGTGATAAACTGAGCCGCAAAGCGCCCGTATGCGCGTGACAATATCCGTTCCGCGGTTATTATAACATACTCTGTCAATCTTAAAGTAGGATTTTCCATCTCTTTTCAGGCTTTTTTTTAAATTCTTTGCAAATTTTTTATGAATAACCCCCATTTGGATGGATATGCTTGTTCTGGGGCGCTGTTTTTCTCAAGCCAAAGGATATTACTCGCTGTTTCCCGTCGGTAATTTTTGAAAAACAGATAAAAATAGCACTTGATTTTCTGTGTTCCGGGCATTACTATAGAAGAAAAGAAATCCGGAAGGAGCGGACAAAATGAGCGACTATGGCGACAGCATAATTTCCCTCACCGACGACGAGGGAAATGCTTTTGAACTGGTCATTCTGGACGAAGCTGATCTGGATGGTATCCACTATCTGGCTCTGACGGAATCTCAAAATCCCGATGAGGAAGAAAACCTGGAAGTCATTATTTTGAAAGTGATCGAAGATGAAGCCACCGGTGAGGAACTGCTCAGTACTGTAGACAGCGACGAGGAGTTGGAAGCCATCTATCAGGTCTTTGAAGACCAGATGTTCTCCGACGAGGACAACATGGAAGAGGATGAATAAATTACCCCCTGCTTGGTTCGTGATGGATCCTGTTAAACCCACATTATAACTTCGGGATGTCGGCTCCCGCCGTTGTTTGCAGGCCTCCCGCCCCCCGGGCGGATGTTGGAAGCAGTTTTGGCGGCGGGGAGACAACCCACCTGCCCTTTCGTGCAGGTTATAATTGGATCCACACGGCCAAAGCGGGGTTTTATTCCTTTCACAAAAAATCATTTTTCCGAAAATTACGGATTTGACTTGAAACAACTATCAATTTGCTATATAATAAGCTTCACTATTTACATAGGAGAGGATTGAACAACATGAGCGCATCAAGAGAAAAGCGCCTGCGCCGGGAACTTCGTGACGCGGAACTTGGTGATGAGAGCGTTAAGAAAACGAAAAAAAAGAAACAGAAAAAACCTATGACTGCGGCGAAATCAAAAAAGATTCACAGCGCCATCGGTTACGCCGTGACGGCATTGATTGTCATTGCCTTTGCCCTGCTGATCTTTGTCAACTCCGGTTATCTGCAAACCAACGCCACTGCGGCGACCGTAAATGACCACAAGCTGACGCCGGTGGAATTCAACTATTTCTATCAGGACAGCTTCTACCGTCTCTATAGCCAGTACAATTCCTATGGTATGTGGAGTTATATGGGTCTGGACGACACACAGCCGATTGAAAAACAGGATTGTATACTCGACTCCAACGGCGGAACCTGGGGCGAATACCTGACGCAGAGCGCACTGGATACCGCTTTGCAAACCTATGTCCTCTATGACGCCGCCCTGGAGGCCGGGTATACGCTGGATGAGGAGGCCCAGAATTCCATCGACTCCACAAAGGCATCCATTGAATCCGCCGCAGAATCCGGCAACTTCAAGAACGTGGACGACTATCTGGAGGAAAATTACGGAAAAGGTGCCACGCTGGAGAGTTATATCCAATATATCACAGCCCAGCAGATTGCTTCCAGCTATGCCACAGAGAAAGAAGAGAGTTATTCCTATTCCGACAGCGACCTGCGCAGCTACTATGACGAAAACAGCCAGGAGTTCGATAAGGTCACCTATCGCGTATTCGACGTCGCTACAGACTCCGACGACGCCAGCGCCGCGAAAAATACGGCGGACGCCATGCAGGCCGAACTGGACGGCACCGAGGAAAGCTTCATAAAAGCTGCGCAGAATTATGCGCCGGAGGATATGGCGGAGTCTTATGAGGATGAAAGCTATACCCTGAAGAAAAGTCAACTCTATTCCTCTGTCAGCACGGACTATGCCGACTGGCTGTTCTCTGACAGCCGGGTCGCAGGCGAATCTCAGGTCATTGCCACAGATTCCGGCTATAGCGTAGTCATGTTCCTGTCCAGAGACAATAACGATTATAACACCGTCAATGTCCGGCACATTTTGATTCAGGTCGCAACCTCCGGCACCGATGATGACGGCAACGCCGTTTCCACCGACTCGGATTGGAGCGCCTGCAAGGAAGCCATTGAAGCCATTGAAGCCGAATGGCTGGAATCCGACATGACGGAAGATACCTTTGCCGAAATGGCAGAAGAGAAGTCTGAAGATACCGGTTCTGCCGCAAACGGCGGCCTGATCGAGGACATCTCCAAGGGGCAGATGGTCGAGGACTTCGAGAACTGGTGCTTTGAACCACATGAAGTCGGTGACACCGGAATTGTCAAAAGCACTAATGGGTATCATCTGATCTACTTCTCCGGCACCGGCGAAGAATATTGGAAAACCCTCGCGGATGACGCCAAGCGGGACGATGATTACACCAGCTGGTACGAGGACTACTCCGCCGATTACTCTGCCAAAAAGAATGTATTCGGCCAGTGGTTCACCCACAAGGAGCTTCCTTCCGTCTAAACACAAAATTTTGGTCCGGACGATTTGTCCGGGCCATTTTTGGAGGTCATTATGAACGCCTTTCTGCGGGAAGAAATGTTTTATGGGCCGGACGCCGTAGCGCTTCTGCGGCAAAAGCATGTGATGGTATTGGGCATCGGCGGTGTTGGCAGCTACTGCGCGGAAGCCCTTGGCCGGGCCGGAATCGGAAAACTCACACTGGTAGACAACGATACCGTTGGCGAAACAAACCTCAACCGCCAACTCTGCGCACTGCACTCCACGCTGGGAAAATTCAAATCCGACGTAATGGCGGAGCGGCTCCGCGACATCAATCCGGACGCGGACATTCTGTCTCTGCCCAAACTCTATACGGAGGAGACAAAAGAGGAATTTTTCTCCCTTTCTCCAGACTACATCGTCGACGCCATTGATCTGGTCTCCTGCAAGCTGAGCCTGATTCAAACGGCAAAAGAACGGGATCTTCCGATTATCTCCTCCATGGGAACCGGGAACAAGCAGGATCCAACACGGTTCCATATCTGCGATATTTTCGAAACCTCCGTCTGTCCCCTGGCACGGGTCATGCGGAAAGAACTGCGGAATCGAGGCATTTCCCACCACACGGTGCTGTTTTCCGACGAGGACCCGATTACCCCCATTCCCTTAGAGGTGCCCCCGCCGGGACGGAGAAGCATCCCCGCTTCCCTCTCCTGGGTGCCTTCCGTGGTCGGGCTGATGCTGGCCGGGTATGTAGTGCGGGACTTGCTGGGGCAAATTTAAAATCCGTATAAAAAATCCCTCCCGACACATACTGCTTCGGGAGGGATTTTATGCAGGCAAAATGGAAATACGCCCTCAGCGGCGCGGCCGCAGGCGCTGCAAACGGTTTATTCGGCGCGGGCGGCGGTATGATTCTGGTGCCGCTGCTGACCCGGTGGGCGGGATTGGAGGACAAAAAAGCCTTCGCCACCTCCATCAGCATTATCGCCCCTCTTTGCGTGGTATCTATTGCGGTCTACTGCATCCATGGCTCCATGGACTTTATATCAGCCCTCCCTTATCTCGCCGGCGGCTTTTTGGGCGGGCTGATTGGCGGAAAGATCTTTAAAAAAATCCCGGCAAAACTGCTTCACCGGGCCTTAGGCGTCATTATCATATATGGAGGCATTCGTTCATTCCTATGATGAATACAATAATCGCAGCCATTGCCGGTCTGGTCACCGGCGTGATCTCGGGCTTTGGCATCGGCGGCGGCACCATTTTGATGGTCTATCTCACCGCCATGGCCGGTGTGGCGCAGAAAACAGCCCAGGGCATCAACCTCTTATATTTTCTCCCCACTGCCGCAGCAGCGCTGATCCTCCATGCAAAAAATCACTATGTGGCTTGGAAAGCGGTGCTGCCCGCCGCACTCTGCGGATGTGTCACCGCCGGAATCCTGAGTTTTGTGGCCATGGGCATGGATTTGGGGCTGCTGAAAAAACTGTTCGGCGGCTTTTTGATTTTGACCGGGTTGTCAGAACTGTTCAAAAAAGTTTCCTGAAGTTTTTATGGAGTTTCCGCACAGAATAGCCGTTCTTTTCATAGCAGGCGTGGGCTGGTTCCCGTTCTATGCCAGAATCCAAACGAACGCCTGAAGCGCCTGTCTCCCTGGCCCACTGATCCGCAGCCGCCAGCAGCGCGGAAGCCGCTCCCATCCGCCGATACTCCGGAAACACAATCAGTCCAAGCACATTCTTCATGTGGTCGAAGTAGAGCGTGTCATAATCCTCCAGATGGATATAGCCGATCACCTGACCCTCATAAACAGCCAGAATCACGCGCTGGTCATCCCGGCTCAGTGCCGTTGCCAGCTTGTCTCTGGTTTTCTCCGGCGGGTATTCATAGCCAAAGGCCATATTCAATTGAATGATCGCTTCTACGTCTTCTATTTTTGCATTTCTTGTAGTTAACATAATATACCCTTTCCTGGCAGCGGACATGACAGATCATGCCCTACATACCAGTGCCTAAAAATCTTAAATAACCCTCTAAAATCAGGGACGCCGCCACAGCGTCCACATTTTTTTTGTGCTTTTTCGTCTTTTTTCCGTTGGCGCTCAAGATGCTGTGGGCCTCGATGGTGGTCCGGCGCTCGTCCCAAAGCACCACTTCCATGCCGGTCTTTTCCTCCAGGAGCCTGGCAAACTCCCGATACAGATCCGCTCTTGATCCCTCCGTGCCGTCCATGTTTTTGGGAAAGCCCATGACCAGTTTTTCCGGTTTCTGTTCCCGAACCAGCGCCGCCACTTTTTCCGCCGCTCTTTCCCGGTTCCACTCGGGTACCACCGTGGCATATCCCACGATCATCCCCATGGTATCGGATACCGCTACGCCGGTGCGGGCGTCTCCATAGTCGATCGCCATTACTTTCATTGCCTGTTCCCTCGCTTCTCAGGGGAATTTCCCATCGGTTTCTGTGCAAATGATACCATAAATATTTTCGCGTCTCGCGGCAAACGCACAGATGTGCGTATCATAACTGTTTTGCGGTTATGATACCATATTCCGCATAAAATTGCAAGGCAGCGCAAAAACGATGGGAAAATATAAAATTTCGGCTTGACCTCTTGAAATTTCTATGGTAGAATAGCCTCACCTGTGAATTCGGGTATTTTTTCTATGCCCATTTTCAGCCATGCCGGCGCATCCGTGCCACTCAAATTTTTCAATGAGCATGGCCCAAGCAGGGAGGCAAATAAGGAGGTGCCGAAATGCGCGTTAAAGTTACACTGAGATGCAACGAGTGCAAGCAAAGAAACTACAACACCATGAAAAACAAGAAAAACGACCCGGATCGTCTCGAGATGCGGAAGTACTGCAGATTCTGCAGAAAGCACACCGTACACACCGAGACCAAGTAAGGGAGGCTACCGTCAATGTCTGAAGCAAAGAGGCAGGAAAAAGAAAACTTTTTCCGTAGAACTGGCCGGCGGATCAGTAAATGGTTCCGCGAAATGAAAGCGGAACTCAAGAAAGTCGTTTGGCCCACCAAAAAGCAGGTCCTTCAGAACACGTTGGTGGTCCTGGCCGCCGTGCTGGTAGTCGGTGTCTTTATCTGGATTTTCGACGCTGTCTCCAATTTGATCGTCCAGTGGCTCATCGGCCTATTCAATTAAGCAGGTGCAGCCATGGCAGAAGAGGCAAAATGGTATGTTGTGCATACCTATTCCGGCTACGAAAATACCGTTAAAGTCACCATTGAAAAAAATGTCGAAACCCGTCATCTGCAAGACCTCATCCATGAGGTTCTGATTCCCATGGAAACCGTCACTGAGATCACAGACAATGGCCCAAAAACTACAGAGCGGAAAATTTATCCCGGTTATGTGCTGGTTAAAATGGTCATGACGGACAACGCGTGGTATATCATCAACTCCATCCGCGGCGTCACCGGCTTTGTCGGTTCCGACGCCGACGCCAAGCCTATGATCCGCGCCATTCCTCTGACGGAGGAAGAGGTGCTCCAGCTTGGCATCGAAAAGCATCAGGTGGAGGTTTCCTACGCCATTGGCGATTCTGTTCGCATTTTGGACGGTCCTCTTTCCAACTTTATCGGAACAGTGGACGCCATAAATCTGGACACAAATTCCGTCCGAGTCACAGTTTCCATGTTCGGACGGGAAACCCCAGTCGAGTTGGAACTTGACCAGGTAGAGCCGGTCACACAGTAACCGGCCCCCGGCATAGTCTGCCGGAACCGTGGGAGGAGTTTTATCCTACTCCGCCAAAGATACGTTTTTGCGTATTACCACATCATTTCAGGAGGTGCTCTTTATGGCACAGAAAGTTACAGGTTATATCAGATTGCAGATCGAGGCCGCAAAGGCCACTGCTTCTCCCCCCGTTGGCCCCGCGCTTGGCCAGTACGGCGTCAACATCGCGCAGTTTATCAAGGAATTCAACGAGCGCACCAAGGATCAGGTTGGCTTTAAGATCCCCGTGGTCATCACAGTTTATGCGGATCGCAGCTTTACCTTCATCACCAAAACGCCCCCCACCGCTACCTTGATCCTCAAGGCCATCGGCATTGACAAAGGCTCCGGTGAACCCAACAGAAATAAAGTCGCTACCATTACAAAAGCTCAGGTGAAGGAAATTGCTGAAAAAAAGATGCCCGACCTCAACGCCGCTTCCATTGAAGCAGCCATGAGCAACGTGGCTGGCACCTGCCGCTCCATGGGCATTACGGTTGTAGACTGATTTGTTCGAGGTCCGCGCAGAATGTTAGCGTGCCTCATTTAACGTGGGAGGATCATTCCGACGAACCACTATAAGGAGGATATTCATGAAGAAAGGTAAAAATTATCAGGAGAGCGCCAAGCTGATTGACCGCTCCGTTCAGTACGACGCCGCAGACGCCTGCGGACTGGTCGTGAAAACCGCAAAAGCAAAGTTTGATGAAACCGTCGAGGTCCACATCCGTCTGGGGGTGGATTCCCGTCACGCCGACCAGCAGGTTCGCGGTTCCGTGGTTCTGCCTAACGGCACCGGTAAGACCAGCCGTGTTCTGGTCTTCGCCAAGGACGAAAAGGCGGACGCTGCCCGTGAGGCCGGCGCCGACTATGTGGGCGGCATGGACATGGTGGAGAGGATCCAGAAGGAAAACTTCTTCGACTACGATATTGTAGTCGCGACTCCCGACATGATGGGCATTGTCGGCCGTCTCGGCAAAATTCTTGGCCCCAAGGGTCTGATGCCCTCCCCCAAGGCCGGTACGGTTACTGCCG
>CAZGOQ010000021.1:0-24177 GCA_964527315.1 uncultured Oscillospiraceae bacterium
GGGACCACCGGGACCACCGGGACCACCGGGACCACCGGGACCACCGGGACCGCCGTCAGCGCCAACACTGCCGACGCCATCTTTTCCGCCGCCCATGGTCTCGTTATTCATGGAAAACCCCTTGCCGGCATCCACCATCTTCTGCACATTGCTCTCCAACTCGCCGCCGGCGCCCAGAGAGAACAGCTTGTTGATAATGGTCAGCGGATAGCCCGCCACGATGGGAGAGCCAAGGCAGACAACATCATAGTCATCAAAATACAGCTTGTCCTGCAATTCCGCCCACTTATTGGACTTTTTCAGCCGAATGCAGTTGCACTCCCAATTATAATACTCGAAAGATTCCTTCATGGCAAGGGCTATTTTTTCGGTATTTTTGGTCATGGTAGCATAGAGGATCAGGGCGCGGCGCTTTTTCGGCTCATACTTCAGCCCCTCCAACTCCGCAGTTTTGTCCTGACCGTCGGACTGGGCAATGATTACGCTGCCGCTCATCTTGCCGAGATCAAGGGTGATCTCCTGTCTGGCGGGGCCGCACTGGGCCTCGAAGAGGATGGCGTCGCCCCTGGTGTGTACGTTCTCCAGCAACTCACAGCCGCCGTGAGAGGAGATCAGTTCGCCCTCATAGGCGCGGATGCCCTTGCGGATGACAACTTTTGTTTCCCGCTTACCGCTGGGGGTATCCATGAGATAGGTGTATGTTCCCGCAAAATTCATCGTTTTTTCCTCCTTATGAAAGATTTGTATCTGATGGAGAGGCCAGAGAAGCCCTCCGAAATACTGAGATCAGTGAGCACGGTCATAGGCGCCCTGAATTATTTCGGTCAGACCTGCCAGATTCATGCCTTCAATATCTGCAACATAGCTGTTCCACACAGCGTCATCATTGACATCCATGTCGCCGCGGATAAACTGGAGGACAGAAGTCGCAACATAGGTGATAATATCAGAATAAATAGCGGATGCGTCCGTGCCTTCCTCCGCTGTCAGTGTAGTCGCAGAACCAAGAATATTGTTCGCAGTCTTATCGGTTTTCCATGCGTCAAAACAGGCCAGTTCTCTATCGCCGAAGCTGAAGGCCAGACGAGTGTCATAAACAATGCCCGCCAAGTCCTTGGTGCAGACAACGCCAGAAGCGATATTTGTCTGTTCCGCAACAGCCAGAAGAGCCGCCTCGTCAAAAACAGGCTCGCCATTGTCGTCAAAGTCATAGGTCTGATACTGACCGGAATCATCGCCCTTGGCAAAGCCAAAGTTGTAGAGCAGTGCGCCCTCATAGCTGTAGCCATAATCCAGGAACTGAAGGGCAACCTCAACGTTATCACAGTCTGTAGTGACAGCCATGGAGGTCATATCCTTCAGTGTGACCTCCTCATAGAAGTTGATGATTTGCCCCTTTTCCTCGGCAACATCTCGGACGGGCCACCAGTTACACTCTGTGTCGCCGCTGGAGACCGCCATGTTGGTATACTCGCCGCCGAAGGGTTGATTGGTGAAAATATAGCCGTTGGAGCCATCGGATGCCTTGCCGGCGTTCAGATCGGAGAAGGGGTTTGTCTCACGGCTCTGCATATTGTCAAAGTTGATAAGGCCCTCATCATAAAGTTCGTTGAGCCAGGACAGGAATTTCCGGGTGCCGTTGGCTGTTGCGCCATAGATGACCCTGCCGTCCTCCTGATAGTAGCCGCTGGTGGCATCACCGCCTATACCGTTGGCGGAGAGTTCCGCCTGAGAACCGAAGCCGCCCATCAGAATACCGTTCTGCATACTGACTGTGTTAAACAGCGCCATAGGTTCAGACGCGCCCTTTTCGGTCTTGAACGCCCGGAGTACCTCCGTCAGTTCATCATAGGTTTCGGGCACATTCATATCCAAGTCCTCCAGCCAGTCCATGCGGACGAATGTGCCAATGCCGCCTGGGTTGGCAACCTGATCCTTCAGGGCATAAATTACGAGGAATTTATTGCCGTCCTGAACTTCCCGCAGGAGATTCTGGTCAGAGTTGACGATTTTCCAGTAGTTGGGCATCTTCTCTTCCACATAGTCGCTGAGATCTGTGAATACCTCATCCTCATAGGCTGCTTCCACACCGGAGGAATAGTCGCCGCCGGGAACCAGATCCGTGTAGTCGCTGGAAGCCACCATCAGGTTGAATTGATCGGTCTCCTGGGTTTTGTTGACCACCTTGAGTTCAAGGTTGACGCCGGTGTTCTCCATCAACCATTTCCAGACCTGATGACCCTCCATAACGCCGCCGTCGATATAGTTCAGAGTGGTCCCTTCAAAGCCAAAGAAATAGCTGAGGGTCACAGGATCTTCTGTGATGGGAAGTTCCGTATGCAGATCCTTCAGCATGGCCTTGTAGCCGGAGTAATCCATTGCGGCGTTGGCGGCGGTGAAGTCGGTCGCCTCCAAAGGCTCTGCTATCTCCTCCGGCGTGCTGCCCTCTTCCGGGGCAGCGGTCTGTTCCTCTTCCGGCGCGGCAGAGGGTTCCTCCGATACTTCTGACACCGCTGAAACGGAGGATGTCTCCGAGGCAGAGCCGCTTTCGCCGCATCCGGCAAACAGCGCCAGCATCAAGGCTGCCGCAAGCAGCATTGCAAACATTCTTTTCATTTTAATTACCTCCTTAAAGTGTCTGCTTGGATATTTTCATTATAACAATGGAAATCCGCCAAAGAAAGTATCATAATTTCAAATATTGTTGCAAAATTTTAACTAAGCACATTTTATCCTTTTCTTTTGCGTTCCACTGTGCTATGATAAACAGGCCAAGGAGGGCTTCGGATGGAGTATGAGAATGAAATCCATACATTGACTGCGCAGTTAGTGGACATGAAAACACGGCTGCGTCAGGTGGCTCTGGAAAAGGAAATCTTTCTGGAATCGAAAAAGGTTTCCATTGAAAGGCTGTCGGAATATCTGCTGTTGGATTTTGATTCTGAACATTTGTGTCTTGCGCTGATCCACGTTCAAGCGGACCCCGCTACCCGGCACCACCCTCCTGTCACCGTGGAAACGGAAAACCCGGCGGGGGAGCCGGAAATCCTCTATTATTCTCAGGACGCGATTCGTCTTGTATCCTCCCTCTGTCAAAACCGCCTTTCACCAGAACACAACTGCTTTGTCTTTCCGGCTGACCGGGATATTGCCATTTTGCTCTGTCCCAAACCGCAGTACATATCCGGCTCCCGCATCCGCAGTGGAAACTATCTATTGGAATTGAAATGGAAACTTTCGCAGCTGCTGCTGGAACTGGACAAACAGCTTTCCTTCCCCAGCATCATCACACTCAGTTCCATTGCCGAGGGCAGTGCCAATCTCCGGCAGCTGTATCTGGAAAACGTCTGCACTTACGACTATTTATGGGATAATCTGGGCGGCGTGCATTCTTATCTGGATCTGAAGCCAACGCCCATGTCCGCCAAGGATCTGACAGAACTCAACGCACTGGAACAGGAATTCATGGTCAACGTCACCAGAACGCTTTACCATTGCGCCGCCACGACATTGCGCCGCATTTTGGAATTGCAGATGCAGCAAAGCTGCCCCTGCGGGAGATCGTGGACAGTACGACCCTGCGCCTGCAAAACGCCCTGGCGATCATTGAGTATTCTGCGGATTTCGCCATCCGCTATCTGGATGAGCTGTCCCTGATCATTGAAAAACTCTCCAGTTCCTCCTCTATTCCGGAACTGGTCGACCGTGTTGAGGACTTTTTCACCAGTCTGTCGGATTTTACCCCCAGCCAGGAAACCACCAAAGGGCAGCAGGTATTGACTTTTATCGAAACCAACTACAAAAATCCCCGTTTAGACGCGCAGCTGCTCTGTGACCGCTTCCGGCTCAGCCGAACCTATCTGTCCATTTTGATCAAAAAAACCACAGGCCAGGGCTTAGTGGATCTGCTTCACCGCTATCGGGTGGATGCCGCAAAAGATCTGTTGTCCGGCACACGGCTGACCATAGAACAGGTCGCGCAGCAGGTTGGATTTTCCAATCGGTATGGTCTGATCCGCGCTTTTCGGGAATGCATGGAGATGACGCCGTCGGAATATCGGAAAAGTACAGAACGGAACGAAAAAAGGGACTCGGAAAAAGTCCCGGCATCTTAAATTTCATTTACAAAAAGTTATGTGGAATCGGGCATGTTCCGATTCCACATAACTTTTTATCCCGTCTCTATACGGGTGAAAGGACTTTTTTACAGGCTCTCTTTTCTTACTGCTGAATCAGGCTTCTTCCTGGGACTCGGCCGATTCTGCCTCAGGCGCAGCTTCTGCTTCAGGCACTGCTTCCGATGCAGATACTTCTTCGGCTTCCTCCTTGATCACAGCTTCAACATCAACCGGAACATCTTCCTCATACTGAACAGGCGCCTCCTCGATCAATGCACGGATGGACAGAGAAATGCGCTTCCGCTCAGCATCCACGTCAATAATCTTGGCTTCTACCGTCTGACCCTCAGAGAGCACATCCTCAGGCTTACCGATCCGGCGATCCGCGATTTGAGAAATATGGATCAGGCCGTCAATACCGGGGAGAATCTCTGCAAATGCGCCAAAAGTCATCAGCTTGACGATCTTGACGGTTACCACGTCGCCCACGTGATAGTTGTTCATAAAGATATTCCAGGGGTTGGTCTCCTCGGTCTTATAGCCCAGGGAGATTTTCCGTTTCTCGGGATCATAGGAGATCACATAGACCTCGATCTCATCGCCGACCGCAACCACATCGGCAGGCGTCTTGATCCGGTTCCAGCTGAGTTCGCTGACATGTACCATGCCATCTACACCGCCGATATCGACAAACGCGCCGTAAGAAGTCAGGCTCTTGACAACGCCATGATACTTCTTGCCGACCTCAATCTCAGACCAGATTTTTTCCGCAGCCGCCTTGCGGGCTTCCGCAGTCACTGCGCGGATGGAGCCGACCACTCTCTTGCGGGGCCGGTTGACTTCTGTGATCTTCAGCTTTACCGTCGTCTTGACCAAGGCGCCCATATCGCCGTTCTTGGGAATTCCGGTCTGGGATGCGGGAATAAACACCCGAATGCCCTTGACATTGGCGACCACGCCGCCCTTGTTCTGCTCGGTTACAAAGCCCTCGACAACGGCCTTGTCTTCGTAGGCCTGCTCGATCTCATCCCAGTTCTTCTGAGCGTCCAGCTTCTTCTTGGACAGGGCCACGGTGCCCTCTGCGTCATTAACACGAATGACAAACACTTCAATTTCTTCGCCAACCGTGAAGACCTCTTCCGGATTGACCTCGGGGTCATCGCTGACTTCACTGAAGGGTATGTAGCCAGCGTGCTTTGTTCCCAAATCCACAGCGATTTCCGTGGGGGTGATGCCGGTAACGATACCAGAAACCTTATCTCCTGTATTTAAAGATTTGTCATACTGCTCCAGCAGCTGGTCAAAGGACTCCTCCATAGATTCATTTTTGATTTCGTCGCTCATGATGTTGTATACCTCCTTAATTATCCACTCTGGTGTGGACGCACCAGCAGTGATGCCAACAGATGATTTTCCATGAAAATCAGCCGCCGATAATTCCGCACCACTGTCGATAAGGCAGGTATGACTGCACACTTCCGAGCAAATCTCGCTCAGACGCTTTGTGTTGGAGCTGGTTCTGTCTCCAATGACGATCATTGCTTCACACTGCCGGGCCAACCGGGCTGCTTCACTCTGGCGTTTTTCTGTTGCACTGCATATTGTATCAAATATTTCGCAGTTTGTACATAGCTTTTTTATAGTTTCTCTGCAGTTTTTCCACAACTTTTCCGTACTTGTGGTCTGACAGACCGCAATGAAAGGAAGATTTTGGCGTTTTTTGTCCTCAGAGAGCCATTGAGTAATTTCTTCCGCAGTTTCAAACACATGGGGATCTCTGCACCATCCGGCAATGGCCTCCACCTCCGGATGACTACGCAGGCCGATGATCAGGCAAATTTTCCCCTGCCGTTCCGCTTCCGCCACAATGCGGTGAATTCGTTTGACATAGGGGCAGGTGGCGTCTTCGATGATCGCCCCACGCTGTTCCAGAGCCTCATAGATTGCCTTTGGAACGCCATGGCTGCGGATGATCACCCTGGTTCCGGGCTGTGCTTCCGAACAATGTGAAATCTCCCGAACACCCATTTTTTCAAAGTGTTCCACCACATGGTGGTTATGAATGATAGGCCCATATGTGACCGCAGGCGTTCCGCTTTTGGCTGCCCGCTCTACCATTTCGACTGCGCGCCGAACGCCCGGGCAAAATCCGGCTGTCTCTGCAATCTCAATCCTCATATGACGTCTCCCAGACCATAGATCTTATCCATCAGTTCCACGGTCAACCGTTCGTAGTCCGGATTGGTTGCCCGCTTTCCCTCAAACTCCATCACATATGGCGTTCCAATATAGACCCGGTTAATTCGAAACGGTTTTTTTGGCAAGGGAATATAGACCGGCAGCACTGGGACGCCGGTACGGCAGGCCATCATGGCCGCTCCGGTTTTTGGCGCTCCCTCTTCCCGGGATTTGACCCGGGTACCTTCGGGAAACAGCGCCACATATTCCCCTTTTTCCAGCTGCTCGAGCGCGTGCTTGACCGCATGGATATCCGAAGCGCCACGTTTGACCGGAAAGGTTCCGACCGACTTCAGCAGCTTTCCAAGCACCGGAATGTTCAGCAGCGACTCCTTTGCCATGATGGAAAGAGGCCGACGCTTTCCCAGAGCAAAGGCCAGAAAAAAAGGATCAATGGCCGAGGAATGATTGCCGCAGACCAGCGCACCTCCCTCGGGAATGTTTTCCCTGCCGATAAACTTCATTGGATAGTATAGCCCGACAAAAGGGCGAACAATAGTATATAAAAATTTGTACCAGCTTTTTGTCGTCATAGTCCCAGCTTCTCCCGCATCAATCCAATTACACGGTCTATGGACTCCTCCAGCGTCAATTCCGAGGTATCCACCAGCACCGCGTCACTTGCTTGCTTGAGCGGTGCAATCTTCCGATGACTGTCCGCATCATCCCGCTCTTTCAGTTCCTCCAGCACCATCTCATAATCCGCCGTCTGGCTCTTTTGAAGATATTCCTCATATCGCCGTCTGGCTCTGATCTCTGGCGTAGCTGTCAGAAAGATCTTCAAGGACGCATTCGGCAACACCACAGTGCCGATATCCCGGCCATCCATAATGATATTGTGTGTTTTCGCCAGATCCCGCTGAAGATCCAGCAAAAAATCCCGCACGCAGGGCTGTGCCGACACCTGAGATGCGCAGCTGCCAATCTCCGGTGTGCGGATCTCCCCTGTGATATCCTTTCCGTTGAGGATCATATGCTGACCGTCCGGCTGGAAGTCGATCTGAATATTGGCGTCGTGCAACAGCAGCGGCACATGGTCCGTATCCTTTGGGCCGATTCCCATCATGGTGATATGCCACGCCACAGTCCGATAGATCGCGCCGGTATCCAGATAGACGAAGTTGAGCGCTTTCGCCGCCGCCTTTGCGATCGTGCTTTTCCCCGCTCCGGCAGGGCCGTCGATGGCAACAGAGAGATAGTTGTTCATATTTCTCCCGCTTTCTATAAAACAAATTTGCGGCAGCCGCTTGTCCGCCGCAAAGATTATACCACAGTCAGATTTGAATTTCCACAGGAACTTCCCGCTGCATGGGCCGTAGACCATGCAATTTGCAGATTAAAGCCCCCGGTGTAACCATCGCAGTCCAAAATTTCTCCGGCAAAATACAATCCTTTGACCAACTTGGACTCCATGGTAGCCGGTTCCACCTCCGACACACTGACGCCTCCGTGGGTCACAATTGCTTCCTCCACCGGACGCTTTCCGGCAACCTGAAAGCGAAAAGACTTCATGCACTCCAAAATACGCCGTCGCTGCTCTTTGGTCACGTCATGAACTTTTTCCCTTGCAGATATACCACAGCGATCCAGAATCACCGGAACCAGCTGTGCCGGCAGCAATCCACGAATTCCCTCATAAATTGTTTTATTCTGCTTTTGCGCAAAATCCCGGAGCAGTCGTGTGTCCAGCTTTTTTTCGTCCAGCGCCGGCTTGAGATCCAGTTCCAGAACATATTGGCCGCCATTGTCCTTCATATGAGCGCTGGCGCTTAAAATGATCGGTCCGGACATCCCGTAGGGCAGGAATAACGCTTCGCCGAAATCCTCGTAGGACGGTTTTCTTTCCGTTTCAAACAGCTTCAGTCCCACGTTTCGAAGACTCAGTCCCGCCAGAAGTCGGCATTCCCCGCCCATCAGTTTCAGCGGCACCAGCGAGCCGGTGGGCGGCACAATGGTATGCCCAACCGCCCGCGCCATTTCATAGCCGTCTCCGGTGGAGCCGGTGGCTGGATAACTCATGCCTCCGGTAGCCAAAATAACCTTAGACGCATGAAATACGCTGTTGTCCGTTTCCACACCGGTCATGTTTCCCTTCTCCGTCAGCAGACGCGTTGCTCGAACTGTCTGGCAGAAAACACCGGCTTCCCGCATATATCGCCTGAGCGCCGCCACAATATCTCCCGCTTTGTCCGACTGGGGAAATACCCGGTTTCCCCGCTCTGTCTTCAGCGGGACACCCAGATCTTCGAACAGTTCCATCACCATCTCCGGCGGAAAACCCCAGACAGCACTGTAAAGAAACCTGGGGTTGGTTGGAATGTTATTCAGCACTTCCTCCGGCGGGCAGTTGTTGGTCACATTACACCGGCCCTTGCCGGTAATGCTAAGCTTCCAGCCATAGCGCTTCGTCTTTTCCAGCAGCAGTACGCTGGCACCGGAAACGGCGGCGGTCGCCGCCGAAAGCATCCCAGCCGCGCCGCCGCCTATGACGATTACATCATACGCCCTTGGAGAAATCATCGACCTTTTCATAAACGCCATACTCATCCCAAATCGTTTCCAGATTGGCAAAGGTTTTGGAGATGCTTTCTTCCTTCCGGTAGCCGCAGGCAACGATCAGCGCATTGACAAGACTCAGAGGCGCAACAAGGGAATCCACAAGAGAGACCATGTCGCTCATGGCAATCAGAGTATGGGTAGCGTTCTGGGCGATCGGGGCCGTCAGAGAATCCGTCAGAGCGATTACCGTTGCACCCCGGTCATAGGCAAATTTCATTGCCTTAACCGTTCGGCTGGAGTATCGCGGAAAACTGATCCCAATCGCCACATCCTCCGGCCCAATCCGGATCATCTGCTCAAACATCTCCGCATTGGACGAAGTGTGAATATGCTTTACATTGTCAAACATCAAATTGAAATAAAAACTCAAAAAGGTTGCAATCGCTGCGGAACTCCGCACACCGAGAATATAAACCGTTTTCGCCTTTAAGATAGCGTCAACGGAACTGTAAAACGCATCCCGGTCTACCTCGTCCAGCGTCGTTCTGATTTTTTCAATATCCGACTGAAGTACCATGGACAGAAGTTCCTGATTGCCGAAGCGATCGCTGGTCACTTCAATACGCTGCACAGAAGTCAGCTTATTGCGGATCATCTCCTGCAGCGCTTTCTGCATGGAGGGATAGCCATCGTAGCCCAGTTCCACTGCGAACCGCACCACCGTGGACTCGCTGACATTGACCGTTTTCCCCAGCTTGCTGGCCGTCATAAAAGCTGCCTTATCATAGGAGTTGAGAATATAATTTGCAATCAATTTCTGCCCTTTGGAAAATCGGCTCATCCCGCTCTGTATCAAGGTGATAATATCATTTGTCATTGTTTCTGCCTCCGCTTCGCGGACGCCTGTATGCGTCCGTCTACATTCCAGGATATCATACTAAAAGCGAGAAAATTTTGCAAGTCATTTTTGCAATATTTCATCCTTTTTCATGCAAATTTTGAAGCAAAAACAGTTCCTGTTTCGTCAGTTCCCGCCACTGTCCCGGCGGAAGCTTCCCCAGGCGGAGCGGCCCTTCCTGAATACGCTGAAGCCGACTGACCTTCATGCCGCAGGCCACCGCCATTTTTCTGATTTGCCGGTTCCGCCCCTCATGAATGGTCATCTCCAGCAACGCGTTTCCCCCGTTTTCCCACATCAGCGTCACCTCCGCCGGCGAAAGGGCAAAGCCATCAATCTCCATCGGTCCCATGAGCCGCTGTAATCCCTTGGTGGAATACCCCTCCACCCAAACCCGATAGGTCTTTTTGATCTCATTCGAGGGGTGCAGGAGACGATTGGTCAGTTCGCCGTCGTTGGTCAGCAGTAAAAGGCCCTCGGAATCCATATCCAGCCGTCCCACCGGATAGACCCGTTGAGGACAGTCCACAAGTTCTAAAACGGTTTTTCTCCTCTTTTCATCCTGCGCTGTGGTCACATAACCTCTCGGCTTATTTAATATTATGTAAATCAATTCCGGCGCACCGGACAGCGGCGTTCCATCCACCAGGATTTCGTCGATCTCCGCATCTGCCCGGTCCCCCAGCTTGCAGACGGCTCCATTAACCAGGATTCTTCCCTGGCGGATCCAATCCTCCGCCTTGCGCCGTGATGCAATTCCATAACCGGATAAAATTTTTTGAATACGCTCCTGCAAAGGCTCTCCTCCTCCGACATTATCAAAAGGGGCGGTTCATGTCCGCCCCTTTTGATATTCTTAACGCCAAGACGCAAAGCGCTCTTTGATTTTCCACCAAAAGCCTATTTTCTCCGGAATGACCTCTGTGATCGGCTCCGCCGCAATCAGCGGCACCGTACCGACGCATTCTCCTGCAAGATAAATCTTGGCCTTTCCAATCTCCTGTCCGCTTTCTACCGGCGCATAAACAAAGGATGCAGGATACAGCTGTATCTCCGACTGTTCCTCCGTCAGCGCAAAGGCGGATACTTCCGCGCCGGAAAGCATCATGACTTCCTGTTTTTCTCCAGATATCACAGGAACCGTTCCCAACGCCTGCCCGGCATGAATCAGAACGGTCTGTTGGTATTGAGAAAAGCCGAAATCCAGCATAGTTTTATGATCGTTCCAGTCATTGGGCGCGTTAATGGTCACGGAAATCAGCCGCCGGCCATTTCGCTCTGCGGCGCCGACCAATATTCGCCCGGCCTTTTTGGTAAAGCCGGTTTTGACGCCAACCGCGCCCTCATATTGCCAGAGAAGTTTGTTGTGGTTGATCATATAGTGATCCGGGCATTGATAAGACTTTGTAGAAACAACGGTCCGAAAGTCCTTGTTCTCCATGGCGGCGGCTGCAAGGCGCCCTAAATCCCGGGCTGTGGCATAATTTCCGTCGCTGTCCAGTCCGTTGGGATTTGTAAAATGCGCGTTTTGCAGACCCAGCGACCGGGCCTTTTCATTCATTTTTTCCGCAAATCCCTCGATGGAGCCTCCAATGTGCAGCGCCAACGCCACTGCCGCGTCGTTACCGGAGGACAACATCATACCGTAAAGCAGATGCTCGACCGTCAACTTTTCTCCGTTTTTCAGGTACATGGAAGATCCCTCTACGCCGACCGCCGCGGCCGGGATCTCCACCACATCGTCCAGATTTCCCTGCTCCAGCGTCACCAGCGCTGTCATAATCTTCGTGGTGCTGGCAATCAGGCTTTTCTGATCCGCGTTTTTTTCAAACAGAACCTGTCCGCTGCTACCGTCCAGCAAAATCGCGCTGTGCGCGGACACATCCACAGCCTTTGCGGGAAGTACGCAGAAGAGGATCATCAGCACTGTGCCTATTACAAACTTTTTCATCTTTTTCACCGAAAACAGTTTGCCGCACTCTTTGCAAATTATTCTTCTGTTTCAGTTTTTTCGGCTTTTTCCTCTTTTTTCTTCCGGATCATGTCCTCCACCTTATCCACTATCTGCGGCACCAGTTCAATCACCCGGTCCGCCGTGGTTTCCGGCGCGTGCTCCACACCGACTACGCGAACCGTTCCCTCCTGGATCACCAAAAAACTCACCGGCGTAATCGTTACGCCCATACCGGCGCCGCCGCCAAAGGCGTTGTCCTTTTCCTGCTTTTGATTTTTTTGCGCAAAATCAGAGCCGCCGGAAGCATAACCGATGGATATTTTTGAAATCGGAATCACAATCACGCCGCCGGCCTCAATGGGCTTTCCCACCACGGTATTGGCGTCCATCATGCCGCGCACCTTTTCCAGCGTTGCATTCATCAGATCATTGATTGGATGTGCCATTCTTTTTTCCGCCTTTCTGCATTTTATGCGTTACAAATATTTTCAGCGCCCGAAGGCCATATGGTATCGCCAGTTCCAGCAGTTCTCCCAGAAAAATCCGGATGATGCCGCAGACATAGATTTTATCCTCCTGTTGCCGGTAGTCGATCTCCACCTGGATATCCCGTTTGCCGATGATCAGCACCTGCTCCATCAGCGGAACCAGCGCACCAACGGCGGCCCAGGCTCTTCCATAGAGCAGCGCAGCGTCCGCCGCCAGGGCTTTGTCTCCCCCAACAGTAAGATGCAGCGTAAGTTGATCCATATGCAGCTTTCGCCAGAATTTCCCCAAAAACTCCAACGCGAGGCCGATCAGCTGCCGAAACAGCGGAAGGTTTCCGCCGGACTTTTCTTTTGTTTTGTTCGGTTCATCCGGCTTCTTTTTTTTCTTTTTGGGTGTCTGAGATTTTTCGGATTTCTCCGGTCTTGGAAACAGCGCGATTCTCAGGGGACCCAATGCCGCATCCACCTGCGGTCCCGTCTCGCTGTATTCCGCCCGCACCCTGAGGGGCAGATAATACAGCGCAAGCACCGCCGCCGCAATCCCCGCGAGTACGATCGCCCCGATCATTCTGTCTGCTCCGGATCCATCTGTTCCATCACCGTCTGCTGCTCCTCCAGGGACAGCTGCAGTTCCAACTGCCGCACCTGCCCCTGGGGCAGATCCACCTCTGGAAGTTCCTCCAATGAGGAAAGCCCGAAAGTCCTGAGAAAATCAGGGGTCGTTCCATAGAGAATGGGCCGTCCCGGGACGCTGAGCCGTCCCCGTTCTTCAATCAGTTTTTTATTCAAAAGCGCCGAGATCGTATAGCTGCTGTCCACACCCCTCAGTTGTTCCACAAATGCCTTGGTGGCAGGCTGATAGTAGGCAATGACGGTCAGTGTCTCCAATGCGGAGGCGCTGAGTTTGGGCGGTTTTCTGGTTTCCAGCGCTCTGGTAATCACCTCTGAAAGTTCCTGGGCCGAAACCATCTGGTAGGCATCCTCCATGCGGATAATGCGCATTCCGCGGCGCTGAAAGCGATAGATATCCATGAGTTCTTTCAGCGCATCGACCACCTCGCTCCGTTCAGCGCCTATGGCCAGCGCCATGCGTTCCGCGCTGACCGGATCTCCGGCCGCGAATAAAATAGCTTCTGCCGCCCGTTTGATTTCCTCCCGTTCCATCATTCCTCCGCCTCGCTCTCCTGGGGCATCTGTTGATAGGATACCCGGTAATCATGGTCTTCTTCCTCTTCCACCGTCACAGACCGTAGCTTACATAACTCCAGCACCGACAAAAATGTTGCGACTACCTCGGAACGGGATCGATTCCCGTAAAAAAGGTTTTTCAGCCTTTGTACGCCGCTGGAGATCAGGCGCTTAAGCAGTTCCGCCGCCTTTTTTTCCACCGGGTACGGTTCCCTGCCCACAATACCGTCGAAGGCCGTTACCGGTGAGGGAAAGTGGGTTTTACTGCGTTCCTGCAGGTCAAACAGCGCCCGCCGCAGATCGTCCCGGTGATGCTGATAACGATAGGTATTATCCCGTTTCAGTGGCTCCGGGGTTTTGACAAAGGTGTTTCTTCCAATCTCATTTCGGCTCTCCAGATATTTGGCCGGTTCCTTGAGCGTTTCCATGATCTCCTGACGCTGACGCTGCTCCAGCGACTGGATCAGCTTTTCCATTTCGCTCAGGCCCTCCTGACGCTCCGTCTCGCTGAGCAGCATCTTTGTCTTAATCAGCACCAGCTGAGACGCCATGGAAATAAACTCGCTGGCGATCTCCAGATCCATTTGCTTCATTTCATCCAGATATTTGAGATATTGCTCCAAAATCAGGGCGATCTGAATATCCCGAATTTCAATTTTATTTTTACTGAGCAGCAGCAGGATCACGTCCAGCGGGCCGGTAAAATCCTCGGGTTCTTCCGACCTGGATTTGATTACATGGCTGAGATGGTAAGTTGGCTCGTTCATGGACTGCTCCTTATCCGAAAATTTTCTGTAAAATATAAAAGGGAAAGGCTGAGATCCGTCCCAAGCCGCTGAGCAGTGTGCTGCGGCAGAATGTCAACGGCGTATCCAGGATCCCCGTATACAATATGATCATCATGACCAGAAACCCGTATCGCTCATAGCGCAGGATCTTATAGTAGACCGATTGCGGCAAAAGGGCGTTGAGCACCTTGCTGCCGTCCAGCGGCGGAATGGGGATCACGTTGAACACCGCAAGACCGACGCTGAGGATCGCCACATATTCGCAGAACAGTACCACGAAGCTGGAGACAGCGCCATCGGTACAATAGTTTACATAAAGCGCACCTGCCCGGACGCACAGTGCCAAAAAGGCCAACATCACATTGGACAGCGGCCCCGCAGCGGCCGTGATTGCCATATCCCGAACCGGATGACGAAAGTTCCGTATATTCACCGGCACCGCCTTGGCCCAGCCAAATTTGAACAATGCCATCATCAAAAGGCCCCACACATCAATATGCTTGAATGGATTAAAGGTCAGCCGCCCCGCGTCCCTGGCCGTGGTATCTCCCAGAAGCAGAGCCGTAACGCCGTGACTGACCTCATGAAACATAATGCAGAGCATGGACGCCGCCACAATCACCACATATTCCCATACGATGCTAAAATCCAGCTGCGAAAGCCATGCCATCAGTCCGTTCATAGGCAGTTCCCTTCTTTTCTATTGAATCAGTATAACATTTTCCCATAAAAATAGCAAGCCGTCATAGCGAACGCATTTTCTCATAAACTTTTGTGAGGTGATCGGCTTGCGAAAACTTTTGAAAAGCTGGCTGTTTTTTACATCTTTGATGTTGTTGCTTCTGGCTGCCGCATTGGTGCTGCCGGAACTGGGTCAGGGCTTTCTGGGCGCGACGGAGGAAAAGCTGACGGAAGCAATGGCCTATATCTCCAAGGAAGTGCAGACGGTTTGGGCCGGACAGTGAGACGGTTTTCTCTGCACCCCTCGTTTATTCTCTGGGCATCGCTTCTGTTTTACCTCCGCCCGGAACTGGTGCTGCCTTTTCTGGGGGCGGCGCTGCTCCATGAAGCGGGGCACTGCGTCATGCTTTGCCTGATGGGGCGCCCGCCTGAGAACGTCACGCTGACCTTCTTCGGCGCCAGAATGAAAACGCAGTTTCTCAGCTACCGGCAGATGCTGCTCGCTGCGGCCGCAGGTCCGCTGTTCAGTCTCCTTTTGGGCCTTTTGCTGCCTGTTTTTCCAATGCTGGGCGCATACAGTCTCTTTTTGGGACTGTTTAACCTGCTTCCCGTCGCCGGATTGGACGGCGGGAAAATGCTGAAAAGTCTGCTTTTACTTTTTCTGCCGCTGGAACAGGCTGAACGGCTCTCTACCATCACCAGTGTGGCCCTGTCCGCGTTGCTTTGTCTAACCACAGTTTTGCTGGCCGCAAAGCTGCAGCTGGGCCTATGGCCCGTGGTGCTGGGCGCGATATTTCTGACCAAATCCCTTGACAGCAGACATTAAAGCGTCTGCCACAGCATGTTTCCTTATGCCGTGGCAGACGTTTTATTTCTTTTTCAGCTTATGTCTTGTGCCGTCCTGCTCTACCACCGTGATCGCGTCCAGCTGGCTTTTGAGATCCCTGCGGAACGCAGAGATATATTCCTCCCGCAGCTTCGCCTGTTCCTCTTTTTCCTTCGGCGTCAATTCCCCTGCCTTTGCTTTATGTGCCAGGGCATTGATGCGCGCAATTTTCTCTCGTTCCATCGTTGGTCTCCTTCTGCATGACAACCCATTTCATGCCGTTTTTCTCAACGGTTTCCCCAGTGGGCGCGTAGCCGCTCCTTTGATAAAAGGGCATCATCGTTTCCACTGTCTCAATCTGAGATACCTGCATTCCCATCTGTGACGCCTTATAGTCCAGTACTTTTACCAAACCGTCTCCGATCCCCTGACGGCGGTAAGGTTTGAGCACACAGATCCGGCCCAGCCTTGCCACTCCGACGCCTCCATAGGTAATGCGGCCTGTGGCCACCGGTTCGTCCTTCAGGAGCAGCACCAGATGAAATGCATATGCATCCTGTCCGTCCTGATCCTCCTCCGCGCTCCATGCAAGTTCCTGCTGAAACACTGTCTTCCGAAGTTCCAGCGCCGGCGTCAGATCCTCTCCCGGCCGAAGCCATAGGGATGTGATCATTTCCTTTCCTCCTTTTTATAAAAACCGTTCTAAAGTCAGGGATATCCTCCCCTTTTTGGTCATTCCTTTTACCTCCGCGACCCGGAACTTGCCCAGCCCTCTGGCAGAGATCAGATCTCCCTCCTGCACCTCCCGGTCCGCTTTTGCCGTTATCATATGGTTCCGTTCCGTTTTGCCTGCGGAAATATATTCCCGGGCCTTGCTTCGTCCGATCCGGAAGCCTGCGGCCATTACGCTGTCCAGCCGCAGGGATGCCACAGTATCATGAATGGCCTTGGTATTCCGGGGCGGCACGATTAGTTCTGAAAGGGCAATCTCGGAAACGCGGACACTCGCCCGCCCAACCGATAAAAGATGGCTGCACAGATAAGAAGCCATCTCCCGAAGCACCAGGAAGTCACACTGACGCTTTCCGACAAAAAGATCCCCAACCACGTCGCGCTTAAGCCCCCGGCCCATGATACTGCCCAGAAAATCCCGGTGCGTCAGGGTATCATATTCCGAGAATTCCGCCCGCAGGGCAGACACCGGCCCCTCCTGCCCCATGAGGAAATCCTCTGGCGAATAATAGTCCGGAATATAGCACAGCACCCGCCGTTCAGCTTCCGGCGCACCGCCAAAATCATATACATTCGGGAGTTTCAACCGTTCCACGAGCCTTTTTCCCAGAATTTGTTCCCTGCCGGTTAAAAAACAGGTGGAGGCAGGAATATTCTTCCGCTCACCGCCGGTCAGCCGGTCATAAAGCTTTGCCAAAAGCAGCTGATCCTCCCTTGCTTCTGAAAGCGTTTGTATCAGCGTTTGTTTCTCCATGCTCTTTTCCCCGCGCCGGCTGTTTGCATTGGAACACCCGGAACCATCCTTTCGCTTGCATTCTGAATGACCGCCAGATTTTCTTCATTATATTTTATTTCTCCCCCCTTGTCAATGACGCTGCCGCTTGCCATATTCCGCACCGGGAAGAAACGCGGCACATCGATCCATGCGCCGCCGCTTGGTCGGGTTGAATATGACTTTTTACTTGACCGCGTTCAGGTCTTCGGGAATGGGCCTGCTGGAAAACGCAATTCCTGCAGAACTTGTCTGCCCAAGCAGTTAGAGGAAGCGGGAGAAATCACAAAAGCCTGTGGTTTCTCCCGCTTCCATATCAGGTCTGATTTCTGAAAAATTTATCTTGCAGCGCACCTGTTTTCAAAGATCAGAATAAGAACTGCCTCAAAATACCTATTCCAGCGTATAGTCTACGCCGTCCACGGTGATTTTTTCGATTTCCTCCGGGTCTATGATCTGAGAGAAGGCCCAGGTATCCCGGATAAATGGGTCCTCCATGCCGCCGGCGGTTCCTCCGTAGGACAATGAACCGTACTGACCGTAGGGCGTGTATTGGAACCCGTTTGCAATGCTTGCCAGTTCAAAGCTGACGCCGTTCTTCAATCTAATCTGTACCACAGGCGTGCTTTGATCCGGGGATACCGTATAGGATCCTTCGATTTCCAATGAAATCGGCGTAATCGTCATGGTGTCCATCCGATAGCCCTTGTTCTCATAAAGGGAAGCGTCCAGATTCACGACTTCCCGGGTTTCCGCCAAACGCTCCAGCGGTACTTCGAACAGATCGGTTGCGCCTGTCTCCCCATAATACTGGAACAGGATCATATCGCCCTCCGAAAAAATACCGCCCGTATTGGTAAGCAGGAAGTACGCAGTACCATCCTCGTTCGACAGCGTTTGCATATCCATTCCGCCATTGCTTTTCTCTTTTTCTCTATTGCCCTCGCCGGCTTCATTGATCATAGAAATCCAGATGTCGCCGCCAAAATCCAGTTCCGCCGATGTCAACTCGCTTTCCGCTGCCTCTGTGCGCGCATCCATGCGGAGTACGGCGAACAGGCTGTCCTCTCCGGCCAGCATTTCCTCCAGTGTAAACTGGAACGCCTCTGTGGAGGAGGAAATGCCGGAATCCGCCAACTCCGCCTGCTCCGGCACTATCATTGTGCCATCTTCAATCATGGCCTGTTCTTCCTCCGTGTAGCTGGGCAATGTTGCAGAAAGATTCTCTGTGTCGGAATATGTCACTACGCCCTCCTGCACCAGTTCCGTCTTTTCGCCAAAAATCCGGTCAAAGCCGAACCAGCCGTTTTCGTAGGCGGCGAAGGCGGTGCCGGTAAGCGCCAAGGCTGCGGCCACTCCTGCCGCCGCCCAGCGGATGGGCTTTCCGGCAGTTCTCTGCTCTTTCTTTCCTTCTTTGATTTTTTTCATTGTCAATGCATAGATCCTTTCCTGCCGTCGGGCGAAATCCTCAGACGCATTTATAATTTTCTTCATCCAGATAACCCCCTAATGTTTTTCGAAGTTCCATTCTGCCCCGGCTCAATCGCGTGCGAACCGTAGAGGGATTTAATCCCATGGCCTCGGAAATCATTTTTGTTGTCTCGTCTCGTTCGTAATACCGAAAAAATATTTCCTGATCCTCATCGCTCAGCGTTTGAAGCGCCAAATGGAGTTGCGCCCTCTGCTCTTTGGCTTCCGCCATCTCGCATAAGTCATCCTCCGGGGCGATTGCCGTCTGTTCCTCTAAGGGTAAGGCAATCTTTTGCTGTCTCATCCGGTCTATGGTTTTATTGCGTGCCACACCGCCCAGCCATGATTTCAGATTTTTCACCTGGTCGGCGTTTTGCCACAGCGCATAAAATACGTCGGCGGCAACCTCTTCCGCATCCTCCGGCGTCAGAAAGCCGTGCGCTCGATTTTCAACGATTTTCAGCACATAGCCAGAGTATGTCCGAATCATTTCCCCCAGGGCGAGTTGGCTGCCTCTGCGAAGCCGACGCAGCAGCTTTTCTTCGTCCACTTCACATCCCTCCTTTAGATTTGCCAGCTGACATCTATATAGTCGAAAGAACCTGAAAAACTGTCTCAGAAAATTGTAAAAGAAAATGGGCGCACACAAGTGCGCCCTGAGGTATAGCAGGAGGTCTCAGCTTGTTCAGGGAACAGTTCTGTTCTCCCCACTGCAGCGAGGTGACGAGACGCTGTCGTTCAGACAACACCGGAGGGGTCAAACTCCCTGCCGTCCTGCCAGCTGTTTCACCAGCTGAGCTGCCACTCTTGGGGTTCTGCCGCCGTGCCGGATCTCCCAACGGTTCGCCTCCTGCCTGATTTCTTCATCGGTCATGGAGATGTTCTCCCGATGGCACATTTCCAGTACTGTGTCGAGATATTTCTGCTTGTCCAGTGAAAGATAGGCAAGCCGCAGGCCGAAGCGTTCAGAAAGACTGGTGCGCTCCTCCAGGGTTTCCTTAGAGTGGACTTCGTCTCCCTGCCGCTCGGAGAAGGTCTCCCGGATCATATGCCGTCGGTTGGAGGTGGCATATATGGCCACATTGTCCGGCCGGCGTTCCAATCCCCCTTCCAGCGCGGTTTTCAGCGCGGAAAAGCCCTTATCCTTCGCTTCAAAGCTTAAATCGTCAATATAGACGATGAATTTCTGAGTATGACGGGCCAGTTGGGTAATCAAAACCGTCAGTTCATCCAACGAGTTTTTGGAGATCTCAATGAGCCGCAGGTTGTAAAATTCCGGAATCTGCATCAGGCTTTTCACTGTGGCGGATTTTCCAGTGCCGCTGTCCCCATAGAGTAGCACATTATTCGCCGCCTTTCCCGCAATCAGCATCCGGGTATTTTCAATGACGGCGTTTCGCTGGATTTGATAGCCAATCATATCCGCAAGGTTCAGGGCATCGGGATGTTTCACCTGAGACAAAACGCCCTTTTCCCAGTGAAAGGCCCTGCCCAGAGCAAACTGTCCGCAGCCTTTTTCCCGATAACTGTTAAAAATATCTTCTTCCGTAAAGCCCTTTCCCCGGGGCAGTTCCGCCAGGCTTTTCACAATCGTGCCAAACTCCGGATCTTGCCGAACACACACTTTATAGATATTCTGTTTTAACGCTAAGCAGGACAGTGTCCCGATATCGGAGAGCCGTCGAATGTCCATGACCGCCGCATCCAGCATATTCCCCCTTGCCGTACCCGTAGCCACTGCAAAGCCGAGGAAGGATTCATCATAGCGAAGATGCCAGAGCAGGCAGTCGGACAGGGTTTCAAAGCCCTCGTTCCAGACGCTGTAAAGCATGTCCGTATAGGCGGAGATCAGTGCGTTTGGATATTTTGCTTCCGTCAAACGCAGCAGCGCCCGCATTGGCACGGTTTCCAATATATTTTTATAGACGCTCAGACCCATCAGCTTTGCCTGAAGCAGTTCCATTTTTGTCACGACCTTTTTCGCATTTTCATTATCATAGCACAAAAAAATTCCAAAAACAACTTTGCGCATCCATAAAATCGTGATACAATAATCGCGACGCGTTTATTCTGCTGCGCATCCGCGCACTTCAGCTTCTGGTATGGACTCTCCTAGCTGATGCAGGCACTGGTGCGGAATCAGAACAAGCGAAATGAGGAAAAAATCAAGGAGTTGACGGAATCCATCACTGCCGTCCACAATGGCTGGTCTGTCTTCTCCGGCAACGCAATCTTTGCCGGAGAAGACCATGATCTGGTGCAGACTGCCGCCACCGGGTCATTGTATTTTTGGCGGACAGCGGCTGCCTTGACCGAATATGACCTATATAAATATTTGGAGTATAAGAAATCGCTCTGTGAAAAAATGGCTTTCGCCGCCATTTTTATTCCAAGAGAAAATACATAAAGGAGGAAACCATCATGCCTGTTAATTTAAAGGGGCGTTCATTCCTGTCCCTGATGGATTTTACCCCGGAGGAAATCCGCTATTTGCTGGATCTGAGTCATGAGTTAAAGGAAAAAAAGCGCGATGGAATCCTGGGAAAAACACTGCGGGGCAAAAATGTGGTGTTGTTGTTTGAAAAAACCTCCACCCGCACCCGATGTGCCTTTGAGACCGCCATTCACGACGAGGGCGGCCAGGTGACGTACTTAGACCTTGGCAGTTCCCAGATGGGGAAAAAGGAATCTCTGGAAGACACAGCGAAGGTGCTGGGCCGTTTTTTCGACGGCATCGAATACCGCGGCTATGAACAGCGCGTGGTGGAGGATTTGGCAAAATTCTCCGGTGTTCCCGTGTTCAACGGTTTGACGGATGTCGATCACCCCACCCAGATCCTGGCGGATATGCTGACTATGGAGGAACACATCCGGAAGCCTCTGAAGGACTGCAAGGTGGTCTTTGTCGGTGATGTGCGGAATAATATGTGCTACGCCTGGATGTATGGCTGCGCAAAAATGGGCATGACCTTTGTTGGCTATGGTCCCAAATCGCTCATCGATCAGGCAGCGCCGGAAGTTCTGGCCAAAGCCTTCGGCGTCTCAAAAGAAACCGGCGCTCATATCTCTCTGTCCGATGATCCTTCCGTGCTGAAGGGGGCGGACGTACTCTACAGCGACATCTGGGCTTCCATGGGCGAGGAAAATCAGATCCCCGCCCGGGCGGCGCTACTCTCCCCCTACCGCATTGACAGTAAAATGCTTTTCGCCACGGAAAACCCGGCGGTCAAATTCATGCACTGCCTGCCCTCCTTCCATGATTTTGAGACGGATATGGCAAAAAAGTTCATGGCCCAGGGCATTGATATTCGGGAGGTCTCAGATGAGGTATTCCGGGGCAGCCATTCCATCGTGTTTGACGAAGCGGAAAATCGGATGCATACTATTAAAGCGGTTTTGGTGGCCGTGCTCGGAGGATAAGAAAAAAAGGGGGACGAAGCAAATGAGCCGTATTGGTTTTGATAATCAAAAATACCTGACCACCCAATCAGAGCAAATTCAAAAGCGGATCGCCCAGTTTGGCGGAAAGCTGTATCTGGAATTCGGCGGCAAACTTTTTGACGACTATCACGCTTCCAGGGTGCTCCCCGGCTTTGCTCCGGACAGTAAAATCCGGATGCTGCAAAAATTAAAGGACGATGTGGAAATTATCATCGCCATCAATGCCGCTGATATCGAAAAAAACAAGGTGCGGGGCGATCTTGGCATTCCATATGATGAGGATGTGCTGCGCCTGATCGACAATTTCCGGGGTATGGGTCTGTACGTAGGCAGCGTCGTTTTGACCCGCTACGACGGCCAGTGCGCCGCTCAGGCCTTTTTGAAGCGACTGGGCAGCCTTGGGCTACGCTGTTACCGGCACTATTCCATTGCTGGTTATCCATCCGATATCCCCCATATCGTCAGCGACGAGGGTCTGGGTAAAAATGATTACATTGAAACCAACCGCTCTTTGATCGTAGTTACCGCGCCCGGTCCCGGCAGCGGGAAAATGGCCACCTGTCTTTCCCAACTATATCATGAGTACAAGCGCGGCGTCACCGCCGGCTACGCAAAATTTGAGACGTTTCCCATTTGGAACCTGCCCCTTAAGCATCCGGTCAATCTTGCCTATGAAGCGGCAACGGCAGATCTGGACGATGTAAATATGATCGATCCTTTCCATTTGGAGGCCTATGGTCAAACCGCCGTCAACTATAACCGGGATGTGGAGATTTTTCCCGTGCTCAACACAATCTTTGAAAAAATTCAGGGCAATTCCCCCTACCGCTCCCCTACCGACATGGGCGTCAATATGGCGGGAAACTGCATTGTGGATGACGACGTCTGCCGGACAGCTTCCAACATGGAGATTTTACGGCGGTACTATACTGCGTCCGTCGGACGCGTACAGGGAAAGTGCGATGACACGGTGGTCCAAAAGCTGGAACTGCTCATGAACAACGCGGGCATCACGTCCGAATTATTCCCCGCCGTTTCCGCCGCGCTTTTGAAAGCGGAGACCACCGGCGCACCGGCAGGGGCCATGGTGCTGCCCGATGGCCGCGTCGTCACCGGAAAGACCTCCAGCACGCTGGGCGCGGCCTCCGCCCTGCTGCTCAATGCGCTCAAGGCCCTCAGCGGCATCGATGCGCACATGGATCTGATCTCTTCTCAGGTACTGGAACCGATCTGTACGTTAAAAACCAGATATCTGCTCCATAAAAATCCCCGGCTGCATACCGATGAGGTGCTCATGGCCCTGACCATTTCCGCTCTGACCAATCCCATGGCGGAAAAGGCCAAGGAACAGCTGCCCGGATTGCAGGGCTGTGACGCGCATTTCACTGTCATTTTAAGCGACGAGGATGAAATGCTCCTTCGACGCCTGGGGATCAATGTCTCCTGTGAGCCGCGGTACGAATATGACCGTCTTTATCACAAATAAATATACGGAAAGGGTGCGCCGCAGAATATTTCGTTCTGCAGCGTACCCTTTTTATTTTCTCACGACACGGCAACAGGCTCTTTTTCCTTCTCCGCCATCTGCCGTTTTTTCTGGGCATTTGCCAGCATCAGCTTGATCCGGTTTTCCTGATTGATCTTGGTGGCACCGGGATCATAGTCGATGGCGACAATGTTGGAATCAGGATAATCCTCCTTCAGCTTTCGAATCATGCCTTTTCCCACAATATGGTTAGGCAGGCAGCCAAAGGGCTGCGTGCAGACGATATTGGGGATACCGGAATGAATCAGTTCCAGCATTTCCGCTGTCAGCAGCCATCCCTCGCCCATTTTATTGCCGTCGCCCAAATAACCCCGAATCAGCTTATGGAGATCGAAGAAGTCCCCGGGAACTGCAAATCGTCCGGATCGTCTTAATGCGTCTATCATGGCGTGCTGATATTTGACCAGATATTTCTCCAAAAACTGACACGCTTTTTTCTTCACCCAGTGACCGCCATAGAGATCCACGTCCACATCCCGGTTATAGACCTTGAAGATGATAAAGTCCATGAGGCCGGGAATCACCGGCTCCACGCCCT
>CAZGOQ010000022.1:0-24158 GCA_964527315.1 uncultured Oscillospiraceae bacterium
CCGGCGGCAAGGGTCAGTATGGTCATGTGAAGATCCGCGTTGAGCCCAACGAACCCGGTAAGGGATATGAGTTTATCAACGCCGTCGTTGGCGGTGCGATTCCCAAGGAGTATATCCCTGCGGTTGACGCGGGTATCCAGGGAGCCATGACTGCCGGCGTCCTGGCGGGATTCCCTGTTGTGGACGTGAAGGTTACTCTGTTCGACGGCTCCTATCACGAGGTTGACTCCTCCGAAATGGCATTTAAGATTGCCGGTTCCATGGCATTCAAGGAAGCCTGCCGGAAGGCCAATCCCACTATTCTGGAGCCGATTATGAAGGTTGCAATCGTGGTGCCTGACGACTATATGGGCGTTGTGATCGGCGACGTCACCGCCCGCCGCGGCAACATTCTCGGCCAGATTACCCGTACCGGCTCCGTTCAGGTGGACGCCAATGTGCCCCTGGCAGAGATGTTCGGCTATGCCACCGACCTTCGTTCCAAGACCCAGGGCCGTGGCCAGTATACCATGGAGCCCAGCCATTACACCGAGCTGCCCAAGTCCAAGAGCGAAGAGATCATCAAGGGTCGTATGAAGGGGTAATAACCGTTCAATTTGGCTCAAATTTGAGAAATTCATAAAAATTTCTCTTGTGTTTCACCGCTTTTTGTAGTATGATGTACGCGATGTGCGGGGAGCACGAATAAATATTCGTATTCAATTTATATTTCTATTAACAGGAGGAATATTTCAAATGGCAAAGCAGAAGTTTGAAAGAAATAAGCCCCATGTTAACATTGGCACCATCGGCCATGTTGACCACGGCAAGACCACTCTGACCGCCGCTATCACCAAGTACCTGGCTCTGAAGGGCTTCGCTGATTTCGAGGACTATGCTTCCATCGATAAGGCTCCCGAGGAGAAGGCGCGTGGTATCACGATCAACACTGCTCACGTTGAGTATCAGACCGAGAAGCGTCACTATGCTCACGTTGACTGCCCGGGCCACGCCGACTATATCAAGAACATGATTACCGGTGCTGCTCAGATGGACGGTGCAATCCTGGTTATCGCTGCTACCGACGGCCCCATGGCTCAGACCAAGGAGCACCTGCTGCTTGCCCGTCAGGTCGGCGTGCCCGCCATTGTTGTTTTCCTGAACAAGTGCGATCAGGTCGATGACGAAGAGCTGCTGGAGCTGGTTGAGATGGAAGTCCGCGAGACCCTTGCTTCCTACGAGTTTGATGAGGACGCTCCCATCATCAAGGGTTCTGCTCTGAACGCCCTGATTTCCGAGTCCAACGATGTGAATGCTCCCGAGTATGCCTGCATCAAGGAGCTGCTGGACGCGGTTGATGACTATATCCCCACTCCCGATCGTAAGGCTGACCAGCCCTTCCTGATGCCTGTTGAGGACGTCTTTACCATCTCTGGCCGTGGTACGGTTGCCACTGGCCGTGTGGAGCGTGGCCGGATTAACAAAAACGAGCCTGTTGAGATTGTCGGCTTGGCCGATGAGAAGAAGTCCACCGTTGTTACCGATCTGGAAATGTTCCACAAGCTGCTGGATTATGCCGAGGCCGGCGACAACATTGGCGCACTGCTCCGCGGCGTGACCAAGAATGAGGTCGAAAGAGGTCAGGTTATTTGTAAGCCCGGCTCCATTCATCCTCACACCAAGTTCTCTGGTCAGGTTTATGTCTTGTCCAAGGACGAGGGCGGCCGCCATACCCCATTCTTCAACAATTATCGTCCTCAGTTCTATTTCCGGACCACAGACGTTACCGGCATCATCACTTTGCCCGAGGGCACTGAGATGTGTATGCCTGGCGATAACACTGTGATGAATGTTGAGTTGATCACCCCCATCGCCATTGAGGTTGGTCTGCGTTTCGCAATCCGCGAGGGTGGCCGTACCGTAGGTTCCGGCGTTGTGACTGCGATTAACGAATAATCGTAACTTCAAAGGGACTGTCAAAAAAATTCCGGTGTTGTATATTTAATTTACAAAATAAGTGATGTGGAATCGGGCATGATCCGGTGCCACATCACTTTTTATTGGAGCGCTATTTGGTCTCAAGGGGCACAGATACTCTTTATGATATGCTGCAGAGGCCTGCTGCAAAAATGTTTTTGCAGCAATTTCCCGCCCGAAAAGTTGAAAATAGCGGGAGAAATCACGAAAACTTGTGATTTCTCCCGCTTCCATATCGGGTCAAATTTCTGTAAAGTCCATTTTGCGACGCGCCCATCTTTAGTCATTTTTAATTTCAATGGGGGTCGCACCCCGGTTGGCATCATAAATCATCTGAAGGCCACTCAACGTCAGCATGGTGTCGACAATGTCAATGCGGTCTGTCTGCTGGGCGATCATTCGGGAAAGACCGCCGGTGGCAATGACCTTTACGCCCTCGCAATTTAACTCATCCAGCACATGGCGAATGAGATACTCCATATTGCCCACATATCCGGCAACCACACCGGCCTGAATCTGTTCCACAGTATTTCGGCCCAGCACTGTAGGCGGCATTTGCAGCTCTACACGGGGGAGCATGGCGGTTCGGGAGACCAATGCGTCCAGGCTGACCTGGAGTCCTGGCCCAATGGTGCCGCCCATGTAGATGCCTTCCTGCCCCACCGCGTCGATGGTTGTGGCGGTGCCAAAGTCCAAGATGACAAAGGGTGCGCCGTATTTCCGGATGGCGGCAATGCAGTTGACTGCCCGGTCTGTACCGAGCCGTCCAGTTTCATAGCATCTTGGGTCAAATTTCAAACCGGTTTCCACATCGGTACCCACCACCAGCGGCGCGACTCCGAAATATTTGATGATGGCGCTTGTGACGCTGTACATGACCTGAGGGACAACGGAAGCGATAATGCAGGCCTTGACGTCCTCGGCCCGATAGCCAAACCGTTCAAAATAGGCCACCGCCATGATGCCCACTTCATCAGAGGTGGCGGTAGAGTTGGTGCTAAGCCGGAAAGAACCCAGAAGTTCCTGTTGTGCTTCCTTAAAAATGCCAAAGACCATATTAGTGTTGCCAATGTCAATGGTAAGTAACATATTTTTTCCTCCCACATGCCGGACATGATTGAAAATGAATAGGCACCTTTCGCTTCTCCCTGCATACAATAAGAGAGAAAGGAGGGTTCCAATATGACCGATCAACAGAAAAATATACAGGCATTGCTGTCCTCTCCCGAAGGAAAACGGCTGATGGGACTGCTGACCGCCGATGGCGGAAAAGCATTGAGAGAAGCCGGTAGTGCCCTGAAAGCGGGAAATGAGTCGCAGGCACAGGCGCAAATCGCGCCGCTGTTGCAAAATGACGAAGTACAAAAATTGATCAAGACAATGGAGAAAAATTTCCAACGTGGATGATCTCAGCACGGCTGTCAATGGCTTTTTGAGCCAGCCGGGCGCCATGGATCAGCTGAAGGAGATGGCCCGGCAGTTGGGACTTGAACCCTCCGCCCAGGAGGAGACGGGAACAGCGCCGCTCCAAAGCCGGGACAATGGGATTTCACCGGAAACCGTGCAGAAGATGATGACCGCGCTGAGCGTGGCGTCAAAGCCGGATGAGGTGACCGGCTTCTTAGAAGCCCTGCGACCGCTGCTTCGACCGGAGCGGCAAGGAAAGCTGGATAAAGCAATCAAAGCGGTGCGTATGATGCGGGCGGCGCAGACGGTAACTGCTGCCATGGAGTTGTGAAACCTATGTTTAATCCCTATCTGTCAAGCATTACCTCTGTATTGGAACCGGTATCTGTTCAGCCGGGGCTGGCCAGCGGCCTGCTGGAGCGCTTAAAAAATTTGGACAGCGATGATTTGCTCCTTTTGCTGATCATCCTTCTTTTAATGAAAGACGGCAAACAGGGCAGCGTCTGGCCCATGGCTGCAGCGCTGATTTACTTGGTTCTGTAGGATAGAAAAGAGACAAAGGATTTGGAGCCTGTCAAAGATGTTCTTTGACAGGCTCCAACGCGCCAGAGCGCGAACTGCCTGTCTTAGTGGGCTAAAGGCTTTGCAGCGCGGAAACTTCGAATTCTGTCAGGCAAAATTACTTTGCCCAGGCAGATAAAATTCAGCGGTCACAAAAAGTGCCGCAGGCGTTTTTTGGCAAGCTGAAGAGACAAAGGCTTTTGCTTTTTTCAGCTTTTTCCGACTGGATCTGCGGGTTCCTCAGAAAACAGATTCTTGGAAACGGACTTCTCAGGAGCTTCTTCTGAAGGGGATGATTTGGGTTCAATTTGCTCCGCCGGTTCAGGGATCGCATTCGATTCCGGCTTTTCAGCTTCCGCCTTAGCGCGTTTGTGGTCGCTGTGGGTCAAAAGACAGAGTGCGATGATGCCCACGATGACCACTGCCATCAGCACCATCAGGGCTTTTCCGGCGCCGCTGGTGGAAACTACCACAGCCAGAACGCCCATCAAAGAAGCGGCAATGTAGAGAATCAGAACGCTTTGGCGCTGATTGAAGCCGGAGTCAATCAGCCGGTGATGGATATGGCTCCGGTCCGGATGCATGGGCGAAACATGGTGCCAAATCCGCCGGATGCAGGCAAAGCAGATATCAAACAGAGGTACACCCAGCACCAGCAGCGGCACAGCAAAGGAAATCACCGCATAGAGTTTAAAAAGCCCCGAGACGGACATACAGGCCAGCATAAAGCCCAAGAATGTCGCCCCGGTATCTCCCATGAATATCTTTGCGGGGTTGAAATTATAAGGTAAAAAGCCCAGACAGGCGCCCAGCAGCGCACCCAGAACCAGTGCTTCCTGGCTCTGGCCCAGTGTCAGGGCAATGACTGCCATGGCCAGGCTGCTGATGGAACATACGCCGACGGACAAACCATCCAGACCGTCGATAAAATTGACGGCGTTGGTCAGGGCCACGATCCAAATAATCGTCAGCGGGATAGCCAGAATACCCAGATTCAGGTAGGACGAGCCAAGCATTCCGAAGGGGTGGGAAACATAATGGATCACACAGCCCTGAGATACCGGGATGGCGGCCGCCAGGATCTGCACCACGAACTTCAGCTTGGCATTTAAATCATATTTATCGTCAATTATGCCTAAGATTACGATGACCAGGCTGCCCGCCAGCATACCAATCATCTGGCGATCCAGTTCAGACATACACAGCGCTACCAGCAGAAAGGCCAGAAAAATCGCAACGCCGCCGATGGTGGGGATCGCCGTCTGGTGCATTCTGCGGTCATCCTTTGGGATATCCACAAAACCGAATTTGATGGATAAATGCTTGACCAGCGGCGTCAGCACAAAGGAGATCGCTGCAGCTGCAAGGGCAGCAATCAGCACGGTCAGAATCTGCTGATATGTTGCCATGAAATCATCCTCTCTTAGCGCTGGACAAAGCCAACCTTTTTATATACTTTCCTCAGTGTTTTATTGGCAATATAGGAGGCCTTTTCCGCGCCGGAGGAATAGACGCTTTCCAGATATGCCTTATCCTTTAAGATCCGCTGGGCCTCGTCCCGGATGGGGGCGGTAACAGACAGTACGGCTTCGCCCACCGCAGGCTTAAATTCGCCGTAGCCCTTTCCCTCGAACTCTTTTTCAATTTCCGCATAGGTTTTTCCGGTACAGGCGGAATAAATCTCCATGAGGTTGGAGATGCCGGGCTTACTCTCCCGGTCAAAGCGGACGCAGGTTTCGGAGTCCGTCACTGCGCGTTTAAACTTCCGCATAACGGTATCGTTGTCATCCGCCAGATAGACGCTGGCATTCTGGTCGTGGTCGGATTTGGACATTTTATTCAAGGGATTCTGGAGACTCATGACGCGGGCGCCTACCTTGGGAATATACGGCGCAGGCACTTTGAATACATCGCCGTAAATGCCGTTGAACCGATTTGCAATATCTCTCGTCAATTCTACATGCTGGCGCTGATCTTCTCCCACCGGGACATAATCCGGCTGATAGAGCAGAATATCCGCTGCCATCAGACATGGATAAGCAAACAGCCCGCCGTTGATATTTTCAACATTTCTTGCGCTTTTATCCTTGAACTGCGTCATACGGGAAAGTTCGCCAAACATGGTATAGCACTGGAGCACCCAGCCCAGTTCGGCGTGCTGGTGGACATGGGACTGAATGAACAGGGTGTTTTCCGTCGGGTCAAGGCCGCAGGCGATATACTGAGCCAGCTGTTCCAGAACCCGCCGCCTCAGGTCAGCCGGGTTTTGTCGGACGGTAATGGTGTGCATATCCGCCATAAAATAATAACAGTCAAACGTCTGTCCCAGATGCTTCCAGTTACGAATCGCGCCCAGATAGGAACCGAGCGTCAGATCGCCACTGGGCTGGATGCCGGAGAGCATTACCTTTTTCTCTTCCATAATGAAACCTTCTTTATATGTTATGCAAAGGCATAATTTTCCGATTTTGTGTAATCTATAATATTCTATCACAGGGTTCCTCATTTTTCAATTATAAAACTATGTTTCCCTATAAATTCTTCACTTCACCGGTAAATCTCGCCAGAAAAAGGGAGTTTTGCTTGACATTCCCCTGTGAAAAATTATAATAAGGTCAAAGAGTTTGTATGGAAAATCAGGAGGAATCGGTATGAATTATTTTGAGGAAATGGAAGCGAGGATCCCCAGAGGAAAGGTGCGAACCCGGTTTGCCCCCAGCCCCACGGGGCATATGCATGTGGGGAATCTGCGGACAGCGCTCTATACTTATTTTATTACCCGCCACGCCGGTGGTGACTTTATCCTGCGCATTGAGGACACCGATCAGAAGCGAAAGGTAGAGGATGCGGTAGCCGTCATCAAGCGAACGCTGGCCGACTGCGGCCTGAACTATGACGAAGGCCCCGACGTAGGCGGCCCAGTTGGCCCCTATGTGCAGACAGAACGCCGGGAAATTTATCGAAAATACGCCCAGCTGCTGGTGGACAGGGGCGCGGCCTATTACTGCTTCTGTACGGAGGAGCGACTCCAGTCCCTCCATGAAAGTGATCTCAATGCGAAGTATGACCGGCGCTGTCTCAGCCTTTCCCCCGAAGAAATTCAGGAGAAGCTGGCTGAGGGCGTTCCCTATGTCATTCGGCAGAGAATCCCGGAGGGCAATACTACCTTCCATGACACAGTCTACGGAGACATTACAGTAGACAACAGCGAATTGGACGATCAGGTGCTGCTGAAATCCGACGGCCTGCCTACCTATAACTTTGCCAACGTGGTGGACGATCACCTGATGGGCATAACCCATGTGGTTCGGGGCAGCGAGTATTTGTCCTCTGCCCCCAAGTATGATCTGCTTTATGAAGCGTTCGGTTGGGAGATCCCCACCTATGTCCACTGCGCATCTGTGATGATTGCCGACGCTGAGACTGGAAATGTCAGAAAAATGTCCAAACGCCATGGGGATCCTTCCTATGAAGATCTGCTGGCTATGGGCTATCTGCCGGAGGCGGTCTGCAACTATGTCTCGCTTTTGGGCTGGAGTCCCCGAGGGGAACTGAGCGAGCAGGAGTTCTTCACCATGGAGGAACTGATTCGGGTTTTTGAATTGGAAGGACTTTCAAAATCCCCTTCGGCCTTTGATCTGGAGAAGCTGAACTATTTCAACAGCGCCTATCTCAAGAAACTGCCTCCGGAGGAGTTCGCCCAAAAGGCCATGCCATTTATCGACAAAAAAATTTCCGCGCCCAATGTGGATAAGTCCCTTTTGCCGGCGCTGCTGCAAACCCGGATCAGCCGACTTGACGAGATCCCGGAAATGATTGGATTCTTTGACCGGCTGCCGGACTATGATATTTCCCTTTACACCAATAAAAAGAACAAGTTGACGGCGGAAAGCGCACTCGACCTGCTGGAAAAAACGGCGGAGATGCTTGCGGGACTTTCCAGCTGGGACTACGATGCCATCCATGACGGACTGTACGCGCTCTCGGAGCAGGAGGGGGTCAAAATCGGCAAAGTGATGTGGCCCCTGCGTATTGCGGCGGCAGGGCAGGCGGTGACCCCCGGCGGAGCCGTTGAGATCGCGCTGATCCTGGGCCGGGAGGAGACCATGCGCCGGGTGGAGAAGGGATTGGATATGCTGAGGAATTGAAGCGCAGGATGGGAAGGAATTGAAATTGTCTGGGATTTCTGCGTGTCTCCGACGGCCATATCTATATTGGCAGAAGAATGGGAAAAATGACCAAAGGGGGAGAGGAATTTTGATTTTCCTCCCCCTTTTTGATCGTTCTTTTGAAATGTTGACTGGTTTTTGTTATTTTAATGGGTCAAAGCGAGAAACATTCTGGGGGAAATTTCGTCTTAATGATTGAAAGGCCTTTTTGAAAGCGAGGAGATTCCATGGAAGACGAGGAAATCTACACACTATACTTTCAGCGAAATGAAGGGGCGATTGCCGCGACCCATCAGAAATACGGGAAATGGTGCCATGGCATTGCTTATCGCATTTTACACAGCAGGGAGGATACGGAGGAGTGCGTTTCCGATACCTATCTGGCTGCGTGGAACCATATTCCGCCCGAGAAACCCAATATTTTTCGCGTGTGGCTGGGAAGAATTACCCGGAATCTGGCGCTGGACCGCTGGCGGTATTGGTCGGCGGAAAAACGCGGCGGAGCGGAAACGGCGCTGGCGCTGGAGGAACTGGGGGACTGTGTTTCCGGTACGGACACAGTGGAAACAGAGACGGGGGAAATCCAGCGGGTCATTGACGCGTTTCTCTCCCAGCTGCCGGAAAAGCAGCGAAACATCTTTCTCCTGCGGTATTGGCATATGTACCGGCTGCGGGAGATCGCGGAAGCCTATCATATGAGCGAAAACGGCGTTCGCTCTCTGCTGTTCCGCCTGAGAAAAAAGCTGAAAGAACAACTCTTAAAGGAGGGCGTTGCGTTATGACAGCCTTTGATTTATTAAAGCACGTCGGCTCAGCCAGAGACGAATATGTTTTGCGTTCGCGGAAACGGCCCGGGCGGTTTCCCGTGGGGAAAATCGCGGCGCTTGCCGCCGCTGCGGTGCTGGTGGTGGGATTGGGTGCGACAGCGATTTATTTGAAGCCATGGGCAGGCGCGGGAAGCAGCCAGCCGGAAACTTTGGCAGACCACGTTGAAAATACCGAGCGGGAAAGTCCTGAAGAATCTGAAACACAGCTCAATGGAATGGGTGAGAGCGATGCCACAGTGGAAAATCCTCTGTGGGGTACACTGCTGGCTCAGGCCACATATCCGGAGCCTGTCGCCTACGACGACTATGAGGGGAGTTCCAGGGTCTGGACGGAAAATCAGATCTCTGACGGGACCAGGTATGCCGTGAACGAATTTTCCTACAAAACGGCTGCGGCGATTTTGAAAGACACGGGAGAGAGCGGCTGTTTTTCTCCCTTGAGCCTCTATCAGACCCTTGCCATTCTCGCCAGCGGCGCGGAGGGACAGACCTGCAGCGAACTGTTGGACCTGCTGGGACAGAGTGATTTGGAGACATTGGAGGAAGAAGCCGGAAAACTCTACCGGGTCAACTATGCCGATAACGAAATCAACCGCCTGCAGATCGCCAACTCTCTTTGGCTGGACGACGAGACAGAGGACGGGATGCCCATTGCCTATCATCAGGACTGGGTGCTGTCTGCCGCCGCCGATTACTATGCGGACGTATATGCGGCGGATTTTTCCAGCGAGGACACGCAGAAAACGCTCTGGGAATGGATCGACACCCACACCGGCGGCGTTTTCAGATATTCCTCCAAGGATGTGAATTTGTCTGATGATACGGTCATGGCGGTGGTCAACACCCTCTGGTATAAGACGCAGTGGAGCGATCAGTTCCGGGAGGAAAATACAGCATCCGACACGTTTACGGAAGAAAACGGCGGAACCGTTGCCTGCGATTTCATGCATCGAACAGAGGGAACCGGAGTTGCCATAGAAACGGCGGAGTACACCAAGAGTTATCTCCAACTGAACCGGGGCAGTATGATATTTGTCCTGCCCAAAGAAGGGATAAGTCTGGACAGCCTGCTCACCGAAGAAAAGCTTCGGGAAATCTTTGAAAATGGAAACTATAATTCCGCAGAGGTGCGTTGGAGCGTTCCGAAATTTGAGACCAATTCCACGTTTGAACTTGCAGACACGCTGAAAGCGCTGGGGATGGCGTCAGCCTTTGAAGAGAATGCCGCCGATTTTTCCCGGATCTCCGATACGCCCCTGTATCTGAGCAGAGTCCAGCAGGGGACGAGAATTTCCGTCAATGAAGACGGCGTGGAGGCTGCAGCATATACGGATGCGGAAGCGGAAGCGAATGTGGGAGAAGGCATAGCGGAGGAAGTACCGGTGGTGGAAATGAACCTGAATCGACCGTTTCTCTATCTGATTACGGCCAACGATGGTTCCACGCTGTTTCTTGGAACGGTGCGGATGCCGCAGGAATAAAAAAGGTGCGTTGCAAAATGTGGCTTTTACGGAAATGGCCCGCCCAAAACGTGAGAAATAACGGGAGAAACCACGAAAATTGTGGTTTCTCCCGCTCAATATCAGGTCAAATTTCCAGAGTCTATTTTGCAACACCCCCTTTTCTGTTCATTCGGCTTCGGCCTCTTTTGCGGCTTCTTCTACCGCGCCGGTTTTCTCCACCACCTGCCGCACAAAGGTATAGAGCAGATCGGCGGCTTCCTCCGGGGTCAGATGGCTGACGTTCAAAGCAATATCGTAGTTTTTCATCTCGCTCCATTTGCGGTCTGTGTAGTAGTTATAATAAGTGGCCCGGGACTTATCCAGTCGGGCGATGCGTGTCTCAGCCTCCTTCCGGGAGAGGTTTTCCCGTTCCATAACGGTTTTGACCCGGGCTTCTACGCTGGCCTGAAGAAATATGTCGATAGAGGGCTTATAGCCGGAGAGCACATAGTCGGCGCAGCGGCCCACAAATACGGCGGGGCCTTTGTCCGCAATGGTACGGATGATGCCGGATTGGACCATAAACAGCTGATCGTTCAGGGGCATTCCGTAGAGACTGCGATTGCTTCGATTGCTGAGGATATAGCCCAGAGAAGTGGTGGCGGTCTCTTCGGCCTGTTCAAAGGCTTTTTCTGTAAAACGCGTTTCCTGGGAGGCAATGGTAATCAGTTCTTTGTCATAAAAGGGAATATTCAGCTTCTCTGCCAGAAGCTTGGCAATCAGGTGGCCATTGGTGCCATACTCGCGACTGACGGTAATCATTGGATGATATTTCATGGAATCACAGCCTTTCTCTTTGAGATATTTGTGCGGTATATAACCATTCTACCACGATTATACAGCACAATGAAACGACGTGCAAGAGTGAAATAAAAGGATCCGGCTGCAAAATGTGATTTTTGCAGAAATTTCCTGTTCCAGAAGTTGGAGAAGCGGGAGAACGCACAAAAAGTTGTGGTTTCTCCCGCTTCAATATCCGGTCAAATTTTTGAAGAGACTATTTTGCAACAGGCCCTTTGCGTTTATCTATCTGCGCCCGGCGCCGCCTCCATGACCGCCGCCACCGCCGAATCCGCCGCCACTACCGCCGAATCCGCCGCCGCTACCGCCAAAGCCACCCCTCCCGGCGCCGCCTATACGGCCGCCGCCGAAGCCGCCAGGCCCAAAGGAACCTCCTGGATCGTGAGGACGTCTTGGGCCGCGGGGATCTCTTGGACCGCGAGGGCCTCTCGGGCCGCACCAACCGGGACCGAAGCACCAGAACAGTCCGGGCCGCCGGGCGATACTGAATACAGCTACGATTACAATAACAAGCAGCAAAAGCATTACGATGACGCTGAAAATGCCGTTGATCACAGAACTGACCACTTGACCGGCGCCTCCGCCGCCAAAGCCGGGGTTCCCGGTTTCCACCACCTGGGAATTGTAGCTGGAAAGGCTGACGTGATAATAGTTTTCATACCAGGAAAAAATGGCCTGCACGGTGTCATAGACCGCTGCGTCATAGCGTTCGGCGTCCAGATTGTCATAGCAGTTTTGCTCCAGGATTTGTTCCAGCGTTCCGGCGGACAGATCGTTTTCGATGCCGCTGCCGGAGGTGAGCCAGCACTTTTTCTCGGCTGTGACCAGTACAAATACCGTGCCGTTGTTTTCCTCGGAACTGCCGACGCCCCACTGGTTCATGACCTCATAGGCGTATTCTTCACAGTTGAGATCGTTTAGAAAATCTAGTGTGACCACGGCCACCTGACCGCCGCAGGCGTTGGTCAGGGAGATATTCTGCCGGTTAATATAGTCCTTTGTGGCGGAGGAAAGGCAGTTTGCTTTGTCCACATAGTAAACGCCATCTTCCGCGTCCGGTGGGGCAACGATATCCGCCGTAGCCAGCGCGGGCAGGGGAAACAGGCTCAGCACAAGGATAAGGGACAGGATCAGGCTGAAATGTTTTATTGTATATTTCAAGAATATTCCTCCAAATTACCGATCCCAACCAAACGGCCCAAAATACCGGCGGGGAACGAATCCAGATAGCGATTGAACGACCGGACCTCTGCGTTAAAATCCGATGCCAGTTTATCAATCCGCATTTCATAAGACGCGAGATCCGCAGTCAGACTTTTGCGGTAGCGTTCATCCGACTCGGAGAGCGTCTGCTGTTCCAGCTGGAGACTCAGCGCATTTACCGCGTCGGTGAGACGGTTGTTTGCATCATAGAGGTCGTCGAAGCGGTCTGCGGCTTCCAATGCTTCACAGGCGGCTTCTACCTGAGAAATCTCTGCCGCCGCATCATAGCGTGCTGCGATCTTACAGAAATTCCGGGCATATTCGACCCGCAGATCAAGGTTGGTGGAGATGCCGTAGCCGCTGCCGTCTGCGCCCTGATAAAAGGCTTCGGCGGCGTCCTTTCGGAGTCCGGAAAGACTGCGGTGGGTGCCAAACAGAGTTCCAAGCACTACCACTGCGACCAGGACGGTTATCGCGGTACTGTATTTTTTCATCTTCTCACTTCCAGAAGCTTCTGCCGGAGCTGGCTTTCAATGCGCTGAAGTTCAACCTCGGCTTCCTTGCGCTTCTGCCGGCCCTCGGTCTGAATGGCCATGACCTCGTCCAACGTGGAGATCAGACTTTCATTGGTGTGCTGGAGGGTTTCGATGTCCACAATACCCCGCTCGGATTCCTTCGCAGTCTCCACGGTGGCTACCTTCAGCATATCGGCGTTTTTCTTCAATAGTTCATTGGTCATGTCGGAAACGGCCCGCTGGGCTTCCATAGCCTGCTTGGAATGAGAAATCCCCAGTGCCAGTACCATCTGGCTTTTCCAAAGGGGGATGGTATTGACCAGAGAGGTCTGGATCTTTTCGGTCATCAGCGTGTCGTTGTTCTGCACCATACGGATCTGCGGCCCCATCTGAATGGAGATCTGACGGGTCAGCTTCAAATCGTAGAGTTTCTTTTCAAAGCGGTCGCAGAGGGCGGCGTAATCGTTGGCCGCCTGCGCATCCTCCGGCAGACCGGAGGATTGAGCCTTGTCGTATAGTTCTTTCAAGGTTGTATTCCGCTCGTCGCTGAGTTTCTTTTCACCGGCCAGAATATACATGGACAGCTGCTTGAAGTATTCCAGGTTCTTTTCGTACATCTGATCCAGCAGCGCCACGTCCTTCATGAGCACCACCTGATGACTTTCCAGTTTCTCTGCGATCCGATCCACATTGGCTTCGGCCTTATCGTATTTCAGCTTCATATTTTGCATGCTGCTGGTGGCCTTTTTCAGCTTGCCAAACAGACCCTTCTTTTCTTCCTCTTCCGCAGAAAAGTTTTTCAGTTCGGAGACCAGAGAAGTGACCATATCGCCCAGTTCACCCAGATCCTTGGTGCGGACGGCGCTGAGTGTGGATTCGGAAAAATCCGCAATATTTTTCTGGGCGGCGGCGCCATATTGCAGGACAACACCGGAGTCTTTCAGATCGATTTTTTCGGCAAAATCCAGCACGGCGTTCCGCTCCGCTTCCGTCAGACTGGAAAAATCAGGCCCGGCCTGAGTGGCAGGGGCGGTTCCCTGAGGGGCGGCGACCTCGATTTGAGGGACTGCGGTCAAGTCGGGGGTCAAAGTCAATTCGGGAATTTTTTCATCCATGATAGTATGCTCCTTTTTGTGTTATTTTATGGGATTGGGATCGTCTAAAAGACCTTCGGAGGCCATAATCTGTTCCATGACCTGAATGTCTGCGGAGATATCCATGGCGTCGGTTTCGTAGAGGTTATCCAGCTGACACTGGAACGCCTGCGAAACGGTGCGGAGCATCGTTTTGATTTTCTCCATGGCAGAAGAAATATTCTGCCCGGAGAGGTCCTGCTGTTCCAACGACAGATAGCGCTCCAGCAGGGTAACGGTGGTGGGGAGATAATAGTTTAAAAACCGTTTCGTTCGATCCAGCTTGTCCGGATTTTGCTCCAACGCATCAAATATTTTTCCGCACAGGAGAAACAATTCGCTGCCGGCAGCGTTGATCTGCGGATCCGCAGACTGAGCGCTGAGCGCCTTCAACTGCTTCTGCTTTTCCAGCCCCTCCAGAATCAGCTGGTCTACATTGGGGTCGCCGGAATCGGGGGGCGCTTCCACTTCTTCTACTGTATCGGGAAAAAAGCGGCGTGCCAGAACATAGCCGACTAAGGCCAGACCGGCATAGAGCAGATAATGCGAAAGCCGGTACATGGGAAGCACCAGAGAGGCAATCAGCCAGATCGCAGCTGCAACGTAAATTGGAATTACAGAACGATGCACATTTTTTTTCAATTAAATTCACCAGTCCTTTGGCTCATTTTACCGCATTCTATATATGATGTCAAGAATTATCGGGTATTTCGGTAGGAAAGAATGACAGTTGACAGCAGCTTTTTTTCATATTATACTTTTCTCAAACGCATCAAAATTATCCTGAAGAGGGAGTGCTTTTATGGTGAAGGTCGCGCCGTCCGTTTTATCGGCGGATTTTGTCAATTTGGAGCGGGATATTCATAAAATTGAGAAATTGGGCGCCGATTACGTACATATTGACGTCATGGACGGTATTTTTGTGCCCAATCTTACGATTGGAATTCCTGTAGTCGCGGCGATTCGGAGCATCACAAAGCTGCCGCTGGACGTGCATCTGATGATCGACCGGCCGATCCGCTATGTGGAACGGTTTTGCGATGCCGGGGCGGATATTGTTACCATCCATACAGAGGCGGATACGGAAGAAAACAACCGGGAAGCCCTGCGCCTGATCCGGGGGAAGGGAGTCCGTGCGGCAGTCTCCATTAAACCAAACACCCCGGCCCAGGCCGTCGACCCCTATATGGATGAGATAGATATGATACTGGTGATGACGGTGGAGCCTGGGTTCGGCGGTCAGAAATTCATGGAGGATATGATGCCGAAGGTGTGGGCCTTGCGGAAGATCATAGACGTTCGCTGCCCCGGCGTGGAGTTGGAGGTAGACGGCGGCGTAAATCCGGAAACGGCGAAGATCTGTGTGGAGGCCGGATCAAACGTACTGGTGGCCGGCAGCGCCATCTTTGGGGCAAAGGATCCGGGCACGGTCATTCAAGGGATGCACGCGCTGATATAAAACAGCTTTTCCGCAGGACTGCGGTTTCGGCAAAATGGGACAAAATTTTGCGATTTAGGCTGTTCAAATGCGAAATAATATGCTATAATCCAAGGAGTTTTGATAACTGTTATATGTAGGGAAGGAGCGATCGGAATGACCCGAAAATGGCTGTGCCTGACCATTGCAGCAATGCTGGCAGCACTGATGTTTAGCGGATGCGGTGTCAGCGTCGAATCCAATATAGACGATTCTTCTTCAGAGGGGCTGAAGCCATTTGGCCTTCCGGTGGACGTATCGGCGCAGCCTTCCATGGGCCAGGTCACAACCGAACAGCCGGCGAATGTCAGCCAGAACGCGGAAGATCCAAATGGAACGGTGGAGGGCAACACCGGCGGGAGTCCGGTTGACGTGGGAAACGGAACAGGAAATGGGACAACAAACGGACAGCCCTCTGCTGTTGCTTCCCAGCCCAACACCACCGCTGTGGTCAGCAGTGCGCCGGCTATTTCGCCGCCGGCAGGAGCCTCCGGTGCAACCATGGAGCAGGCGAGAGAATATGTGGGCAAACCGCTGTCCGACTTTATGACGGCGCTGGGCTATCCTTACCGCTCGGATTATAAGTATGTAGATGAAAACGACCCGTCAAAGGGCGAGATTGGAACATTGTATTTCATTGGAGGCTACACGATCACGACGCTCAGGACCTCCGAGGGGGAAACCATCACGGAGGTTTCCCCGGAGTCGGAAACAAGGGTCACTCCGGCGCTGGATGATGAATGAATTAAGGATGGGAATCCACCGGACTCCCGTCCTTTTTTATTTCGGCAGGGCACATTCTGGTGGAAAACTGTCCAATTGCACCCCTTAAAATCCTTGCCATTTTTCTCAAAACACAGTATACTGTTACCAAGGTTAGAAAGAGAAGTATCTTTCGCTGAATTTCAATGCAAAGGAGAATCTTTTATGAAAACATTTGCGGCCCCGGAGGGCAAGCTGGTCACCGTACTGGTGGACGGTGTTGAAGTGCCCTATGTGCCGGGGAAAGAATATCCTGACAATGCCGAATTTGTCGTCACGTCTCCCATGACGGAGCAGCCCGCCAGCTTTACTCAGCGGGGCATTGAGCCATACCGTGCGGCGGTCCTGGTCACGGAGAAAGGCGTGGACGAGACAAACTCCGTAAAAGCTGCCATCAAGGGCGGCAGCGTCACCGCCGAGGGAATGGACGGCGTGGTCATTGATTCCACCTCCGATGACTTCTCCGCTGTGGTGGCAGTCGGCGGCAAATACAGCGTCAAAAATTCCGTGCTGAATTTCAACACAAAGTCCAACGGCAAGCATGTCTGCGATTTCTCCGGCTATGGCTCGGTTATGGCGGCGTTCAAGGGCTCTAAGCTGACCGTGGAGAAGACCCAGATCAACTCCGTCGGCGTGGCCAAGCCCGCTGTGTTCTGCGATGATCGGTCTGAGTGCCTGTTCAAGGATTGTAACGTGACCGTTCGCGGCGGCACGCTTTATGATGGTTATATCAACTCCGCCAATCAGAAAACCATGGTTGCGCCTCCCTGGGTGCTGGGCATCACCGGCAACGCCCGCGGCGTGAATCTGGAAGGTGACCGGGGCACGGCTTACATCGTGGACACCTGCTTTAAAGCCAATCAGTGGGGCGTATTGTCCACCGACGCAGGTCAGAATATGCACCTGTATGTGGCGGATTCCGACATGATCCTGCTGGGCGAAAACCTCTCTGCTGACGATGCAAAAGACCCCTATGCCACCAAGTACGGCTCCGGCTACGGCTCGTATATCATTGGAAACGCCTATGAGGAGTTCTCCGGCGTAGATATCAAGGTTGGCACCCATGGCGCGGTCCTCCGCGGCGGCACCGGCATCTATAAGTCCTCCAAGGGCACCATCAAGTTCGTTTCTCCCATCACCGGGGAGACGGTCTATGAAGCCCCCGGCAAGGGCCGTATCACCCGCATCGACTGCGAATTTGGCGTCATGGCCCACGGCGACGGCAAGATCGTCTACACCGAGGGCACCGAGGTCAACGCGAACAACGCCGTATTCCTGCTGAAAGCCGGCGGCGTCACCTGCGATGTGGAGGACGGCGCGAAGCTCACCTCCGGCAACGGCGTGATCCTCCAGATGATGGACGACGACGACAATCTGGTGGGCGCGGCCATGACTGCGGCCGGTCCCATGTTCAACACCGAGTTCAACGAGGTCCCCGGCTGGCCCTCTGAAAACGGCCAGATCACCTCCCGGATGCCCGCTCCCGCGGCTGGCGGTCCCGGCGGTCCTGGTGGTCCTGGTGGTCCCGGAGGCCCTGGTGGTCCGGAGGGTCCCGGAGGTCCCGGCGGTCCCGGAGGTCCCGGCGGCATGGGCGCCCCTGTAAAGCCCGACACCTTCCTCAATGCCACCAACGTGACCCTTAACGGCGACATCTACAACGGCACCGGCTACTACGGCCAGAAGCCCAAGCCCCTGTTCGTGACTCTTGGCGAGGGCGCTGTGCTCAACGGCGCTGTGTCCGCCACGGAGACCCGCCATGTGGACGAAAACGGCAAGCAGAACACCCACTTCACCATCAAGGAGTTCTACTATCTGGCCCATGTGGAAAACCGCAACTACTTCAACGGCGACAACACGGTAGAGGTCACGCTGAAGGACGGCGCGGTCTGGAATGTCACCGCTCCCGGCATCATCAACAAGTTGACGGTGGGCGAGGGCTGCACGCTCAATGGCATGGTCACGGAGAATGCCGACGGCACGCTGACGGTTTCCCCCAAGTAATTTGATTTATGGCGTCCCGGTTTTCTGGGACGCCATTTTATCCAAACATCAAAAAAACATGGAACATTTTGCTTCTTTTTGCGTCTTACTATAATATAGACCATATAAAGGAGGAAGTTATATGAAAAAGAATTTGTTATGTTTGACGATGGCGCTGCTCATGCTGCTCAGTTTGTTGGGCGGCTGCGGCGCATCGGATTCGGGAGCAGCGGCTGACGGGGGAGCATACAACGGACAATATTCCGCCGCAGAGGATGTCATGGAGGAGACAGAAGCGGCAATGGACGTGGAGACAGGGTCGCAAGCGACCCTGGAGACGGAGGAATTTTACAGCGAGACGCAGAATGTCTCTGGAATAGTTTCCGGGGAGATCACCGGAGATCTGGCGGATAAAATTATCTACTCGGCCTATGCGGAGTTGGAGACCACGGAGTTTGACAAGAGCATCGAGGCAGTCTATGGCCTGCTGGACAAATACAGCGCGTTTCTGGAAAGTTCGTCGGTCAACGGCAGCAACCTCAACGACACCATTTACGGCACGCAGTCCAACCGGTCGGCGACCTTTACTCTTCGGGTACCCAAGGAGAATTATTCGGCCATGACTGCGGCGCTGGATACAGTGGGCAATGTGATTTATCTCACGAACAATGCAGAAAACATTACCAGCCAGTATACGGATACGGCGTCCCGTCTTGCGGCCTATGAAACGGAGGAGACACGGCTGTTGGAGATCATGGCCAAGGCGGAGACCGTGGAGGATATGATCGATTTGGAGAGCCGTTTGAGCGAAATTCGCTACCAGAAGGAGAATCTGACCTCCCAACTGCAAAACTGGGATAATCAGATCTCATACAGTTCAGTGGACATCTGCATTAATGAAGTCAAGGTGCTGACGCCGGAGCCTCAGGAGAATCCTACCTACGGGCAGGAACTGAAGGAAGCGTTTATCGGCTCTGTCAAATGGATGGGTCGGGCCGGCAAGGCGCTGCTGAAGCTGTTGGTGGAGGTAATCCCGGTACTGGCGCCGCTGGCAGTGATCGTGCTGGTGGTGATCCTGATTTGCGTGAAGAGAAGTAAAAAAAAGGCGCAAGCAACACAAAATCAATCGGAACCGGAGAGTGAAAAGAAGACATAATGAAACCGGGGGCGGCGTTTGCCGCCCCTTTGAAACGATCCGCTCTGTTTTGGACTTTGCAGAATGCCCTCTTGATAGAACTGGGAAATTGTGCTATGATAATCCTTACGAAGATTAGCGCCCCTTTGAGACGAAAGGATGAGGAATATGGCAAAAGAGAAAAAACAGGTGGAAAGCATCACTGATATGGAGGTGGATTTTGCCAAGTGGTATACGGATGTATGCCGGAAGGCGGAACTGATCGACTACTCCAGCGTTAAGGGGATGTTTATCCTGCGGCCTTACGGCTATGCCATCTGGGAAAATATTCAGAGCGTTCTGGATGCGGAGTTTAAAAAGACCGGGCATACCAATGTGTCCATGCCCATGCTGATTCCGGAAAGCCTGCTGCAAAAGGAAAAGGACCATGTGGAGGGTTTTGCGCCGGAGTGCGCATGGGTCACCCATGGAGGAGAGGAGGAACTGGAGGAACGGCTCTGCGTCCGGCCTACCTCTGAGACGCTGTTTTGTGAGCACTGGGCCAATATCGTCCATTCCTGGCGGGATCTGCCGCTCCTTTATAATCAATGGTGCAGCGTACTCCGGTGGGAAAAGACCACCCGGCCTTTCCTTCGGCACAGGGAATTCCTCTGGCAGGAGGGCCATACTCTCCATGCTACTGCAGAGGAGGCCATTGAGGAAACCGAGCGGATGCACAAGATTTATGCGGACCTGTGCGAGAATGTTCTGGCCATGCCTGTGGTGATGGGTATGAAAACAGACAAGGAGAAATTCGCCGGAGCGGAGCGCACTTATACCATTGAATGTATGATGCACGATAAAAAGGCCCTTCAGAATGGCACCAGCCACTTTTTCGGAAACGGTTTTCCCACGGCTTTCGGGATTACCTTTACCGACAAGGACAATCAGCAGCAGCATCCCTATGAGACTTCCTGGGGCTTTACCACCCGTACCATTGGCGGCATTATTATGACCCACGGCGACAACAACGGCCTGGTGCTGCCGCCGCGGATCGCGCCGATCCAGGTGGTCATTATCCCCGTAGCCCAGCACAAGGAGGGCGTCCTGGAGGCCAATCGGGCGGTCATGGAGCGGTTGAAAGCCGCGGGCTTCCGGGTGAAAATGGACGATTCCGACCAGTCTCCCGGCTGGAAGTTTGCCGAGTATGAGATGAAGGGCGTGCCTCTGCGGCTGGAACTGGGGCCGAAGGATATCGAAAAAAACCAGTGCGTGCTGGTGCGCCGGGATTCCGGCGAAAAGGCCTTTGTCAGTTTGGAAGGTATCGAGCAGACCGTGACAGAGATGCTGGACGCGGTGCACGACGGCCTGTATGCCAAAGCGAAGCGGAATCTGGACGAGAACACCTATGCGGCCTATTCTCTGGAGGAAGCCAGGAAGATCCAGGAGGAGAAGGGCGGCTTCATCAAGACCATGTGGTGCGGAGATGTTGCCTGCGAGGAGAAGATGAAGGAGGAGGCGGGCATGTCCTCCCGGTGCATCCCCTTCGAGCAGGAGCGTTTGGCCGATGTCTGCCCCATCTGCGGCAGACCCGCCAAGCATATGGTATACTGGGGCGTGGCTTATTAAAGGTATCGCGGCGGACATTCAGAAAATATTCTGAAAAAGTTAAAAAATATCACAGCAGGCACTTGACAATAAGTACCTGCTGTGATACTATATTCGGGCGCGAGTTTCGCGCACACTGTGATGAAGCAGGAGATTGCGGCATTTTGTCGGTAACTTCTGTGGAGTATGTCCGTTGATCGGGCGGCTGAGTGCTACTTTTCGCGGCGTATATCGCCGGGATGTGGTTTTGGCCGGCTTTTCGCCGGTTTTTTCCATGGCTTGGAGTGATACGCACGGCATAGCGGATAAGAAACGCTCGACCGTACCCAGGAAACCCGGATAAACTGAGTACGAAATTCTAAGGAGGAACACCCAAATGGCAAACAAAGAAATGATTCGGATCCGTCTGAAAGCCTATGATCATCAAATCATTGATTCCAGCGCGGAGAAGATTGTAGAAACCGCAAAGCGCAACGGCGCCCAGGTTTCCGGCCCCATTCCGCTTCCTACCAAGAAGGAAGTGGTCACGATTCTTCGTGCGGTACACAAGTATAAGGATAGCCGCGAGCAATTCGAGCGCCGTACCCACAAAAGACTGATCGATATTCTCAACCCGAGCCAGAAATGTGTTGAGGCCTTGATGGCCCTGGAACTTCCTGCCGGCGTTGAGATTGAGATAAAGCTGTAATTCCACCAACCCACGGAATGCAGCGCAAAGTCCGCAATGCGGACGGGTCAAGTTGGTCTCCCAATGGACCAACCAATAACCTTAAGGAGGAAATAATATGCAAAAGGCAATCATCGGCAAAAAAGTGGGGATGACCCAGGTTTTCGATGAGAGCGGCAAGGTCGTTCCGGTTACCGTTGTGGAAGCCGGACCCTGCACGGTCACTCAACTGAAGACTGTGGAAAAGGACGGCTACAGCGCTGTCCAGATGGGCTATCAGGACGTGAAAGAGTCCAAACTCACCCGGCCTGAAGCAGGCCATCTCAAAAAGGCGAATGTGCCGCTTAAAAAGGTCCTCAAGGAATTTCGTTTGGAGGACAGCGCTCTGAACGTAGGGGATGAGGTCAAGGCCGACATCTTTGAAGCCGGAGAAAAGGTCGATGTGACCGGTATCTCCAAGGGCCACGGCTATCAGGGCGTCATTAAGCGCCACGGCGCACGGCGTACCCCCATGACCCACGGCGGCGGCCCGGTCCACAGACACGCCGGTTCCATGAACTCCTGCTCCACACCTTCCCGGATCTATAAAGGTAAGATCGGTGCAGGACAGATGGGCGTGGAACAGGTCACAGTTCAGAATCTGGATGTGGTTCAGGTGGATGCGGAACTCAATATGATTGTGATTCGTGGCGCCATTCCCGGCCCCAAGGGCGGCCTGGTGGTGCTTAAGAACACCGTCAAAAACAATAAGGTCAAGCAGGCTGACGCCAATATCAGCAAGAACCCGCAGAAGGCTTCCGGACGTAATCCCCAGAAGGCTTCCGCAAGAGGTTAAAGGAGAGGAGTGTAAATCATGCCAAAAACGAATGTTTATGATATGACCGGCAAGCAGGTCGGCGAGATCGAACTCTCCGAAACCGTGTTTGGCATCGAGCCCAACGAATCCGTTGTGCACGATGTGGTCAAAAATCATCTGGCCAATTGCCGTCAGGGGACACAGAGCACTTTGACCCGCGCTGAGGTCAGAGGCGGCGGTGTTAAGCCGTGGAGGCAGAAGGGCACCGGCCGCGCAAGACAGGGTTCCATCCGGGCACCTCAGTGGACACACGGCGGCGTTGTGTTTGCGCCCAAGCCAAGAGATTATAGCTATACCCTGAATAAAAAGGTCAAAAGACTGGCTCTGAAATCCGCCCTCTCCGCCAAGGTTGCTTCCGGCGATTTGATCGTGGTGGACGAGATCAGGATGGATGAGATCAAGACCAAGACCTTTCAAACGTTCCTGACTGCGGTCGGCGCCGAAAAGAAGGCGATGGTCGTGACGCCTGAGACCAACAAGAACGTTGTGCTCAGTGCTCGGAACATCCCCGGCTGCATCACGACCTTTGCGAACCTGATCAATGTCTATGACATTGTCAACAGCAATAAGCTGGTGGTTGACAAGGCGGCGGTCGCTAAGATTGAGGAGGTATTCGCATAATGAAGACAGTATATGACGTTATCCTTCGTCCTGTGATTACCGAGAAGTCCATGGCGGACAGCGCTGAGAAGAAATATGTATTCGAAGTCGCTCCCTCCGCCAATAAAATCGAGATCAAGCAGGCAGTTTCTCAGATCTTCGGTGTGAAAGTCAAATCCGTTAACACCGTCAAGACCAAAGGCAAGCAGAAACGCACTGGTTCCTACCCCGTAGGCCGCACTGCTGCCACCAAGAAGGCTTATGTTGTTTTGACCGAGGACTCCAAAAGCATCGAGTTCTTCGAAGGCATGGTCTAATCCAAATCTCAAATAAGGAGAGAATTAAAAATGGCTATCAGAACCTTTAAGCCGACCACGCCGTCTCGTAGAAATATGACCGTATCTGGTTTCGATGGCGTTGATAAGAAGGCAAAACCTGAGCGCAGCCTTGTGGAGCCTCTCAAGAAGCGCGCTGGCCGTAACAACTACGGCAGGATCACCGTCCGCCATCAGGGCGGCGGCAATAAGAAAAAATACCGCATTATCGACTTCAAGCGCGATCTTCTGGACGTGCCCGGCACAGTCCTTCGCCTGGAGTACGATCCCAACCGCAGTGCGTTTATCGCGCTGGTGGACTACGGCACGGAAAAGCGATATATCCTGGCGCCGGTCGGCCTGAAAGCCGGTGACACAGTTGTGTCCTCCGCTTCCGCCGATATCAAGCCCGGCAACGCGTTGCCCATTGCCAGCATTCCTGTCGGCACCATCATCCACAACGTGGAACTGTATCCCGGCCGCGGTGCGCAGTTGGTCCGCTCTGCCGGCACCTTTGCGCAGCTGATGGCGAAGGATGGAAAAATGGCGCAAATCAGAATGCCCTCCGGCGAGGTTCGCTATATCCGAATGGACTGCAAGGCAACCATCGGCCAGATCGGCAACACAGACCATGAAAATGTTCATCTGGGCAAGGCTGGCCGCAAGCGCCACATGGGCATCCGGCCTACAGTTCGCGGCTCTGTTA
>CAZGOQ010000023.1:0-23402 GCA_964527315.1 uncultured Oscillospiraceae bacterium
CCCTGAAGCCGGAAATGTGCTCCTTTGATCCCAACACCTTGAACTGGGCCAACAGCTACATCTTTGAGAACAGCCCCCGGTTTCTGAACCTGCTGTCTCAGGAGGTTGTCAAGGAGGCTGTAAAGCCCGAGTTTGAGGTATTCGACACCGGTCACATCGACTCTGTGATGTATTATGTCAACAAACACGGCATTCCCAAGCCTCCTCACATTCAGTTCATCATGGGCGTCGGCGGCTCCATGCCCGGTACCGCAGAAAACCTTGCCTTTCTGGTCGGCAAGCTGCCAGAGGGCGCTACCTGGTCTGTTTCTGGCATTGGCAAGGCCCATATGCCCATGATGCTGGCCGGTCTCGCTTTGGGCTGCGACGGTCTCCGCGTGGGTTTGGAAGACAACATCATGTACGGCAAGGACAAGGACGGCAACAAGATCATCGCTACCAACGAAATGCTGGTGCGGCGCGCCGTGGAACTGGCCAAGCTGGCAGGCCGCGAGATTGCTACCGCTCAGGAAGCAAGAGAGATCCTCGGCATTACCCGGAACTGCTTGAGGGACGAGGGCTAAATTGAAATGCTGAGGCACGGTCAAATTCCTGACCGTGCCTTTTTTAGATGCAAAATAAATGCTTGACTTCTGAAATATCCTTTCGTAATATGAAAGAGACAACATCGGCGCATAAAACTGTGCCGCAAGGATGTGTTGCTATGGAAATTGAACATCTGTATGAATTTATTGTAATCGCAAAGCAGGAAAGTTTTTCCCGTGCGGCAGAGGAACTTTGTATTTCCCAGTCCTCCCTCTCCAAGCACATTCTGGCGCTGGAACGGGAATTGGGTGCTCCCTTGCTGATCCGTAATCCCAGAAACGTAGCCGTTTCACCAGCAGGCGCACAAGTCCTGCCTATGGCAGCAGAGATCTATTCCCTCAGCAACAAAATCCGGGTGGCGGCAGACAAGGAAAGCCAGAAAAATAAGGCGCTTTTACGTATTGCCTCCATACCCGTCATGGCACAGTATAATATCACCGGCACCCTGGCGCGATTTCAGCGGAATCACCCGGAGGTGACCCTGGAGGTTACGGAGTGTGAACAACATGATCTGGCGGAGCGGTTGAAAAACGGAAGTTGTGAACTGGCCTTTATCCGCCTTGGCCTGGATCCGGAACCGGGCATGGAGTATGCACATTTTTGCAAAGACCATCTGGTGGCCGTTCTGGACAAAAACCATCCTCTGGCCAACTGCGCAGGTCTCAGTTTGGCCCAGCTGCGGAATCAGCCTCTTCTGTTTCTGGATCAGCGCACCGGACTCTTTGATCTGTGCAGTACGCTTTGCAGCCAGGCAGGCTTTATGCCGAATATCATCTATACCGGCCATCGGCCGGAAAACATCGTTGCACTGGCCGCCCAGGGAATGGGGATCGCGCTTCTGATGCGCGGACATACTGATTATATCCGCTCCGAGGCCGTGGTCTGTCTGGATATTCTCCCCAAGGTAGAAAGTTCCATTTGCTTGATGCGGTCTGCCGGGAAACCGCTCTCCCGCTTCGCAAAATGCTTCTGGCAGGAACTTGAAGCAATTCCAAGTGGAAATAGGCCCTTGGAAAAATAAAATTACACAAAGCGGGAACCCCTGTCAGAATACGGACATAGACTGCACATCATGGGCGTGAAAGGAATCGAAAGAAATGGATTTCATATGAAAAAACGACTTTTAGTTGGCGTCACCGGCGCTTCCGGCGCTCCTTTGGCCCTGGAACTGCTCCGTCAGCTTCAGAACTGCCCGGAGATCGAAACTCATGTAATGCTCTCCCAATGCGGCGCGTTGACGCTGCAGCATGAGACCGGTACAGATCGGGAAGCGCTCCGTACCCTGTGTACCCGGCTTTATGAGAACGACGACTATGGCGCAAGCCCTGCCAGTGGCAGCTTTGAAACGCTGGGCATGGTCATTATCCCGTGCAGTATGAAAACACTGGCGGGCGTTGTCAGTGGCTACTGCGACACCCTGCTTCTGCGGGCCGCGGATGTGACGCTGAAAGAACGGCGGAGACTGGTTCTGGTGCCCCGGGAATGCCCCTTCGGCACGATCCATCTCCGGAATCTCTGCACAGCCAGTGAACTGGGCGCTGTGGTCATTCCCCCGGTGCCGGCCTATTATAACCATCCGAAAACCATAGAAGACGTCAATCGGCAGGTCATAAAAAAAGTGCTTTGTCAGTTTCGGCTGGGCTCGGTGCCGGAATGGATGGGGATAAACCCATGAGGCTGAAAACAGAATACCTGGGCTATCCCATCGAATGCCGAACCGATTTTCTGGATGATGGGCTCCATGTGCTTTTGACCGGCGGGTGTCGGACACACATTGGCGCCCTATCTGTTGCAGAACCGGACGGATCCTCGCGCACGATGACCTTTCCCGGCCATAAAGACCAGTTTGTCTCCAAGCCCTGGGCAGAGCAGCTTGCCCGGAAGGCTGAAACCCGCGTCTGCGTGGTCTGCGGCATTCACTATGACCATGCCACCAGTACCGAAATTCAGCAAATTCTTCAAAAAACAGATGAACTGCTTGCGCAGCTCCTTGAACATCTGGCATAGAACCGTAACGGAAATGCCAATATTCGTTTCTCCGCATTTCTCTCTTGACACCAGTACCCATGCATGATAGGATAGATGTAGTAATATAGGATTGTTGATTAACAGCCCCTGACAGCAAGGAGTATTCCGAGCGGGAATGGACAAATGATTGCAGGCATCACGCGCGTTGAAGCGCACTGTGTCATACCAAGCATTCGTTTCCCTGCCGCTGTCCTGCGGCAGGGATTTTTCTTTTGGAGGAACCTATTATGCTTAAAATCGCAGTATACGGAAAAGGCGGCATCGGAAAATCCACCATCACCAGCAACCTGGCTGCAGCCTGTGCAGTGCTGGGAAAGCGCGTGATTCAAATTGGCTGTGATCCAAAGGCTGATTCCACCATTAATCTGCTGGGCGGAGCGCCTTTGGAGCCAGTTATGAATTTGATGCGGCGGACCGACCGGGATCCGGAAACACTGGAGGAAATCTCAAAAGCCGGTTTCGGGGGCGTGCTCTGCATTGAGACCGGCGGCCCGACGCCTGGGCTTGGCTGCGCCGGCCGGGGCATTATTACCACCTTCCAGTTGTTGGAGGATTTGCAGCTCTTTGAGACCTTCCAGCCGGACGTAGTGCTCTATGATGTGCTGGGCGATGTGGTATGCGGCGGCTTCGCCGCGCCCATTCGGGAAGGATATGCGGAAAAGGTTTTGATCGTCACCTCCGGGGAGAAAATGGCTCTGTATGCCGCGAATAACATCAGCAACGCTGTGCGGAACTTTGAGGATAGAAGCTATGCCAAAGTATTTGGTATTGTATTAAACCGCCGAAATGTGGAAAACGAGACAGAGAAAGTACAGGAATTTGCAAGAGTTACAAATCTTCCCATTGTCGGGGAAATCCCCCGCAGTGACGATATCATCCGCTATGAGGAAATGGGCAAAACCGTCATTGAGGGAGATCCAACGCTGCCTATCAGCCGGATCTTTTTCGATCTGGCAAGCCTGCTTCTCAGATCGGAGGAACCTGCATGAATGCTGTCTGCTATACCGCCAGAGAACTGGCGGATTGCGGAAGAGAAAACCTGCCCCCGGAAATGATCTCCGGTACTCACCTGATCTACAGCTCTCCAGCCACTTTGGCCTTTAATTCCCCCGGCGCGGAGGGCTTTGGCGTCAAACGGGCAGGGCTTGCCATTCCGGATTCCGTAATGCTGCTGGTGGCCCCTGGCTGCTGCGGCAGAAACACCTCCCTCATCAGCAGTATGCCCCAATACCGTCATCGGTTTTTTTACCTGATGATGGATGAGACCGATGTGATCACCGGACGGCACCTGAAAATGATCCCCCAGGCTCTCCGGGAAGTGGCGGATTCCCTTCAAAAGAAGCCCTCGGTCATTATGATCTGCATTACCTGTGTGGACGCTCTGCTGGGAACCGATATGGAACGGGTCTGCCGAAAGGCGGAAGCTGAACTCCACATTCCGGTGCGGCCCTGTTATATGTACGCCCTGACCCGGGAGGGCCGCCACCCCCCTATGGTGCATGTGCGTCAGAGCCTCTATTCTCTGCTGGAACCACGGAAGAAAAAGAGCAATACAGTCAATCTGCTGGGACATTTCGCCCCGCTACTGGATTCCTGCGAACTTTACACACTGCTGAAACAGATCGGCGTAAAAACCATAAATGAAATTTCCCGGTGCAAAGATTTTAACGAATACCTCACCATGGCGGAAGCTAACTTTAATCTGGTGCTGAATCCGGAAGCCCGGTTCGCCGCCCGAGATTTTGAGACAAAGCTGGGCATCCCTTCCATCGAACTGCGGCGGCTCTATCAAATCGATAAAATCCATCTCCAGTATCAGGCCCTTGGAGCCGCACTGAACGTGACCTTTGACGATGATGCGTACCAGAACAGCGCTCAAGCCGCTGTTGATGCGTTTCGCACAAAATACGGTGCGCTGACCTTTATTCTGGGCGAGTGCATGAATGCCGATCCCTTTGAACTGGCGGTGGCACTGATCCAATACGGTTTTTCCGTCAGTGAAATCTACGGTACGGTCAGCGATGAGAACTTTATTTATATCCGGCATCTGGCGTCGCTGTGTCCAGAACTTCGTATTTATTCCAATCTGGAACCGACGATGCTCCACTACGACGGGAGCCGGTCCCAGGCGGATGTCACCATTGGAAAGGACGCGGGCTATTATCACACGGGCTGCCCCAATCTCCCCTGGAACGCCGATATTCAGCCCTTCGGCTACGAAGGCGTTGTCGAATTGTTCCGTCAGCTGGATCAACTGCTTTCCGGAAAGGATGCGGCGGTATGAAAGGTCTTAGGAAATATCTGACTCCCTTTGCTCCGGATCAGTCCGGCGCGGTATCCGTTCTCTATGAACTGGGGGGGATCATCGTCATCTGCGATGCCGGCGGTTGCGCCGGTAACGTCTGCGGCTTTGACGAGCCTCGATGGTTTTCCCATAAAAGCGCCGTATTCAGCGCCGGGCTGCGGGATATGGACGCCATCTTGGGCCGGGATGATCGGCTGGTGGAGAAACTTCGGGACGTCGCGGGAAAACTTGACGCCAATTTTGCCGCCATCATAGGAACACCAGTCCCCTCTGTCATTGCAACCGACTATCAGGCCCTTCGCCGTATGGCGCAACGGAACATCTCGCTCCCTGTGATCACCATAGACACCACCGGCATGGCGCTCTATGACGAGGGCGCGGAAAAGGCATATCTGGCACTGGTCAAACAGTTCTCGTCTGAGCGATATCCTGTAGAACCGGGCCGGATCGGCATATTCGGCGCAACGCCGCTGGATTTCAGCCGTCTTTCCGTGGAAGCGGCGTTTCAGTCCGCCTTTGGCTCCGAACAGAACCTCTGTTGCTACGGCATGGGGAGCGGACTTTCCGCGCTGGAAACTGCTTCGGCGGCGGAAAAAAACATCGTTGTCTCTCCCTCCGGCATGAAAGCTGCGGAATATTTATACCAGACCTTTGGCACACCCTATGAAATACTGGATCCTCTGGCACCGTCCCTGCTGCCGAAAACGGATGTTGCAGGAAAGCGTGTTCTTGTGGTTCACCAGCAGGTGCGGACTGACAGTCTGCGAAAGCTGCTGGAACAGCGGGGCGCCAGCGTCACCGTGGGGACCTGGTTCCATTCGCTCCCAGAATTGACCCGCCCTGGCGACCTTTTCTTTGCCGAAGAGGATGACTTTACGCAGGCAGTAGAATCCGGCGGCTATGACATTCTTATGACGGACACCGCGCTCTGGGGCGCTGCACCCCGTTTCCACGGCATCAAAATTGACCTTCCCCATTTCGCCGTATCCGGCAGATTGGAGACATCATGAATCCTCTTATTACAAAGCGCATCCGAGTCTACGGTATCGTTCAGGGCGTCGGTTTCCGACCCACGGTCAGCCGCCACGCGGCGGAGGCAGGAGTGCGTGGGACCGTCTGCAACTGCGGCCCCTATGTGGAGATTTTCGCTCAGGGAACCCCGCAACAGCTTGCGCACTTTCTGGACGCGCTGGAGCACCGTCCTCCATCTCGTGCGGCTATTTTAAAAATAGATGTAAAGCCTGCCGATGATTGCGCGGAATTTTCGGATTTTTCCATTATTGAAAGCGCAAAAACCAAGGGAGAAATCTTTATTTCCCCCGACATTGCCATCTGCGAGGCCTGTAAAGAGGAGTTATACGACCCCGAAAACCGGCGCTATCTGCATCCCTTTATCAACTGCACCTGCTGTGGCCCCAGAATGACCATTCTGGACGCCCTTCCCTATGACCGGGAACGCACCAGCATGAAAGAATTCCCCATGTGCCCCGATTGCGCGGAGGAATATTACAATCCGAAAACCCGGCGCTATGACGCACAGCCGGTCTGCTGTAACAAATGTGGCCCGGAGGTCTATCTTCTGGGACGGACAGAGCGGGGCCGGGACGCCATCCAGGCAGCGCGGTCTGTCATCCGGCAAGGCGGAATCGCGGCAGTCAAGGGCATCGGCGGCTTTCACCTCTGCTGCGACGCCACCAATCAGGACGCTGTCATGCTGCTTCGTCAGCGGAAAAACCGTCCAATGAAGCCGTTTGCTGTGATGATGCGTGATGAAGCGGCTGTCAAACAGACGTGTGTTTTGTCTCCGGCGCAGGAAGAAATCCTGACCGGGCATCAAAAGCCCATTTTGCTGTTGGAGAAGAAAGAATCCCATCATCTGGCCGACGCCATCGCGCCGGACAATCCAAAGCTCGGCGTTATGCTGCCCTACACGCCTCTCCACCTGCTGCTCTTTGATTATCCGGACGGCGCGACCATGCCGGACGCACTGATTATGACCAGTGGAAATATCAGCGGCGCACCCATCTGCCGGGATGACCGGGAAGCGGAATCAGAATTGGGGCATCTCAGCGACGTGATCTTGTCCCACAACCGGAACATTCGCATTCGCGCAGATGACACGGTGATGGATTTTTACAAAGAAGCGCCCTATATGATTCGCAGAAGCCGGGGATATGCTCCTTTGCCCTTTCTGCTCTCCGGTAATTTAAAGGGTCAAGTGTTGGCCATAGGCGGAGAACTGAAAAATGCTTTTTGTATCGGCGTAAATGGAATGTTTTACCCCTCCCCCTATGTAGGGGATCTGGAGGATATGCGAACTGTGGATGCGCTGCGGGAAACAGTCGACCGATTCCAAACCCTGCTGGAGACCGCGCCCGCTCTGGTGGCCTGCGATCTGCACCCGGACTATAACTCCACTGCTGTGGCAAAAGAACTGGGCCTGCCCATTTTTCCGGTGCAGCACCATTATGCACACATTCTATCCTGTATGGCAGAGCATGACGTTCAGGAGCCAGTGATCGGCGTTCCCTTTGACGGCACCGGCTACGGCACCGATGGCACCATCTGGGGCGGCGAGATCCTTTGGGCGGATTATAGCGGTTTCCAGCGTCTGGGACACATTCAGCCCTTTTTACAGGCCGGCGGCGATAGTTCCGCCCGGGAGGGCTGGCGGATCGCTGTTTCCATCATTCAAAGTCTGTATTCCCGGGAAGAAGCCCTGAATGTCATAAAACAACTGCATCTCTGCGACAGTCAGAACGCGAATGTCCAGCTTGCCATGCTGGAACACAATATCAACTGCGTTCCCTCTACCAGCGCCGGACGGCTCTTTGACGCCGTCAGCGCCATTTTGGGCATCCGAACCAGTTCCACCTTTGAGGGAGAAGCCGCTACCGCCCTGCAATTTCGGGCGGAACACTTTCTCAAAAATCATCCAGACGCAGCTGCGGCACAGTTGCCGCTGTTGATCGAGGATGATTCGGAACTTCTTCTATCTACTCAGCTGCTGGTAAAGCAACTCATTGAGCGCCGGCTTTTCGGGGAAAATTCGGACGCTCTTGCATGGGAATTCCACGCGCAGCTCTCCGCGCAAATTGCCGCCGCCTGCTGCCGGGCCTGTCAGCTGACGCAGACAGATGTGGTTGCCCTGAGCGGCGGTGTCTTTCAAAACACTCTGCTGCTCAGCATGGTGGAATCCCTGCTGAACAAAACCGGTCATCGCGTTCTGACCCACTGTATGGTACCCCCGAATGATGGCGGCATTGCCCTGGGCCAGGCTGCGGCGGCCATGTATCATCTTTCCCATCAAACGAACTAGGAGGAGCAAACTATGTGTGTTGGTTTATCGGCAAAGGTTGTGAAAATCAGTGACGGCACTGCGGTGGTAGACGCCAACGGTGCAAAGCGGGAAGTCTCAGCGGCACTGCTGGAGGAACTGGAACCCGGCGATTACGTTATGGTACACGCCGGAATCGCCATTGCAAAGATCACCAGCGAGGACGATCAGGAAATGGACACGCTGCTGGAGGAACATCTGTAATGGAAGGAAACATAAAAACAGCCAGAGATATTCTGACTGAATATCAGGGCAAACCGCTCCGGATCATGGAGGTCTGCGGCACCCATACCCACGAAATTTTCCGTCTGGGACTCCGAAAACTCCTGCCAAAACAGGTCGAACTGATTTCCGGGCCGGGCTGCCCGGTCTGCGTGACCCCGGTGGGCTTTATCGACGAAGCGATTCTGCTGGCTCTGAATCACGGCGCGACGATCTGTACCTTTGGCGATCTGGTGCGCGTCCCTGGCACAGATTCCAGCTTAGCGCAGGCCAGAGCACAAGGCGCCGTGATTCAGGTAGTCTATTCTCCGCTGGATGCGGTAGATTATGCCAGTGCGCACCCGAAACAGCAGGTGGTCTTCCTCTCTGTGGGCTTCGAAACCACCACCCCTGCTTCCTGTCTGGCCGTTGAGACGGCTCAGAAGACAAAATTGAGCAATTTTTCTCTTTTGACCGCCAATAAAACCATGCCCATGGCCTACGCGGCATTGAAGGACAGCGCCGATATTTTTCTCTATCCCGGCCATGTCCACGCGATCACAGGCACAAAACTCTGCGAGGATCTGGTCGCGCAGGGTGTCAGCGGCGTGGTCGCCGGATTTACCGCCAAAGAACTGCTGGCCGCCCTTTCCATCGCTCTGAGAAAAGCCCGGGAGGACGTACCCTTCTTTGTCAACGCCTATCCCCGCGTAGTTACGCCGGAGGGCAACAAAAACGCCCAGGCGCTGGTTGCAAGGCTGATGGAGCCCTGCGACAGCCAGTGGCGGGGGCTGGGCAATATCCCCCAGTCGGGCCTTCGGTTAAAGGACGATTTTTCCGAATTTGATGCCCGAAAAAAGTTCCGGCTTCCGCCAATCGAAGGACGGCCCAATCCCGCCTGCCGCTGCGGTGAGGTTTTGCAGGGCAAGTGTAAAAGTACGGACTGTCCTCTTTTTGGCAAAGCCTGCACCCCTCAGCATCCTGTGGGTGCCTGCATGGTATCAAACGAAGGCGCCTGCTCCGCCTATTATCAATATGGCATGGAATGAGACTGGAGGAGAATATACGATGAATCAAACAATTACCCTGGCCCATGGGGCCGGCGGAACCCAGACCTCAGAATTGATCGATCAGGTATTTAAGGTCCATTTTACCGGCCCCTATTTAACGGCGGACGACGCGGCCGTGCTTCCCGCTCCAAAGGGCAGAATCGCCATAAGTACCGACGGCTTTATTGTGTCCCCCGCCTTCTTCCCCGGTGGAAACATCGGAAAGCTGTCCATCTGTGGCACGGTCAACGACCTTGCCTGTATGGGCGCAAAACCTCTGTATCTCTCCTGCGCCTTTGTTATTGAGGAAGGCTATCCCATGGAAAAATTGGAAAAAATCGCCGTATCCATGGCGCAGACGGCTCAGGAGGTGGGCGTTTCCATTGTGTCCGGCGACACGAAGGTAGCCGGAAAGGGGCAGGTTGATGGCGTATTTATCACCACCACCGGCGTCGGCGAACTTCTTCCCGGCGTGGAGACCGGCGGTGAAAAGGCAAAGCCCGGCGACGTCGTTATTGTCACTGGAGACATCGGTCGGCATGGCTGCACCATACTGCTGGAGCGAAATGATTTTGGTATTGACGCAGATGTGACCAGCGACTGCGCTCCCCTTTGGAGCGCTGTGGAGGGCATGATCCAAGAAACTGCTGACATTCATGTGATTCGGGACGCCACCCGTGGCGGCGTTGGAACCGTACTCTATGAAATCGCCGCTCAAAGCCATGTGGGCATCTGCCTGGACAGCACCTCCGTTCCCGTGGCCCCAGTGGTCAAAGGTATATGTGGTATGCTGGGGCTGGAGCCTTTATATCTGGCCTGCGAAGGCCGCCTGGTGGTCATCGCGCCGGAGTCGGCAGCGCCCGGATTGTTAAAATCCCTGAAGCATGGGAAATATACTGCCGACGCGGCTATAATTGGCCATGTGGTTCAAGGACAACCGGGCCGCGTTATTTTAAATACAGAGATCGGTGCAAAAACGATGCTGCCCCAACCCAGCGGCGAACTTCTGCCCCGTATCTGTTAAATATTATTTAGGAGGAACAAATATGGATTCCAGAGTTGCAGTTATTACGATCATTGTAGATCAGGGCGCTTCCACCGAGGAGTTGAACAAACAGCTTCATTTCGCGAGCCCATATATCATTGGTCGCATGGGGATTCCCTATCGGAAGCGGAACATCAATATCATCAGCGTAGTCATCGACGCGCCCCAGGACGTGATCAGCGCCCTCAGCGGCAAACTGGGCAATCTGCCGGGCGTGTCCGTCAAAATCGCCTATTCCTCAGTCATCTCCTCTGAACAAACAGACAAATGAAAAAGCTGGCCTTTTACGGAAAGGGCGGCATCGGAAAATCTACCACCGTCTCCAACCTTGCGGCGGCGCTGGCCATGCAGGGCAGACGCGTCATGCAAATCGGCTGCGATCCAAAGGCGGATTCCACCATTGCCCTGCGTCACGGAACGCCTCTCCCCACGGTATTGGAATTGGTGCGTTCGCATTCGAACGACATATCCCTCAGCGACATGGTCATGCCCGGCTATGGGGGCGTGCTCTGCGTAGAGGCAGGCGGTCCCTTGCCCGGGGTCGGATGTGCCGGCCGGGGCATCATTGCTGCGCTGGAAAAACTGGAGGAAAAAGGCGCATACGACTTTTATCAGCCGGATGTCGTACTTTATGACGTGCTGGGAGATGTGGTATGCGGCGGCTTCACTATGCCCATGCGGAAGGGTTACGCCGATGAAGTCTACATCCTGACCTCCGGAGAGAATATGGCCATTCACGCGGCGGCGAATATTGCCGCCGCCGTAGCGCGGTTTCAGGATCGGGGCTACGCAAAGCTGGGAGGCTTTGTTCTCAACCGGAGAGACGTAAAAAATGAAACGGAAAAGGCGGAGGAACTGGCAGAGGAGTTTGGCAGCAAAATTTTCCATACCCTGCCTTACAGCCTGTTGGTACCAGAAGCTGAGGAACTGCATCAGGTGGTTCTGGAAGCCTTCCCTGACAGTGAAATTGCCGGGGCATACCGCGCCTTTGCTGAAAAACTGATGGAAGGGCTGTGATGCCATGCTAAAGCCCGTTTTCGAACAAAATATCCACGAGATTCCCATCGCACAGGCAGACTATCCCGTTCCCTTTGCCCATCATCCGGAATTCAATCCTCCGGCCCATGGCGTTTGGAACATCGTCCATGTGGGAATGCTGCTTCCCGAAGCCCATCAGATTTATGTCTGCGGAAGAAACTGTATGCGTGGCGTTGTGCTGACAGCCGCTGAGATGAACTGCCAGAATCGCTTTTCCATGGTGATTTTAGAGGAAGAAGATCTTCTGGAGGGTTCCATTGAAGACGTTACCATAGAAGGGACTGCGGAAGTGTTACGGAACCTCCCCATGCTGCCGCCGGTGGTATTGCTGTTCACCGTCTGCACTCACCGGTTTTTAGGCTGTGATCTGGATTATATCTTTCAAACGCTGGCGCAGCGGTTCCCCTCTGTACAATTTCTCCGCTGCACCATGGAGCCGATCACCCAAAAGGAGGGGCTGACCCCGGACCAGCGGCTTCGAAAAACCATTTATGAACCCTTACGGTCCTGCCCTGCCCTGCCGCGAACCGCTGCAATTCTGGGCGGAGATTTTGTCCTGGATGAGACCTCTGATCTCAAAAAAATGTTGGATGCCGGCGGCTGGCGGGTCTTCGAAATCCAAAACTATGACACCTACAAAGCATATCAGGAGATGGCGCAGGCCCAGATGATTTTCTCCGTTTTTCCCCGGGGAAAATACGGCGCAGAGGAGACTGCCCGGCGGCTGGGCCGGGACCATGTTTACCTGCCCGCATCCTTTTCTTATGACGAGATCGAACAGATGGAACATATGCTGGCTAAAAAGCTGACGCTGCCTGCGCCAAATTGTGAACTGGGGAAACAGAACTGTGAGGAAGCGCTGAAACGCGCGAAGAATGTGATCGGCAGCACAACGATCTCCATTGACTACACTGTCCATCCCCGACCTTTGGGATTGGCCCGCCTGCTGATCTCCCACAGCTTTTCCGTCGATACCGTCTATTTGGATTCCATCACTCCGGAGGAACGGGCGGATTTTTTGTGGCTTCAGAAACACGCCGGTACGCTGCTGATCCGTTCCACCATCCAGCCCCAGGCCAGGGTGCGGAATCGCGGAAGAAGCGAGAAGCACCTTGCCATTGGTCAAATCGCCGCATGGATGGAAGCGACGCCACACTTTATCAATCTGGTGGAGGGCGGCGGGCTGTGGGGCTTTGACGGTATCTGCCGCATTGCCGGACTGATGACAGACGCCTTTCTCACAAAAAAGGACGCCAGAGATCTGGTGCCCAGAAAAGGTTTGGGGTGCGAAAGCTGCATATGAAACATACATATCGAATTCTGCCCTGTTATACTGGGGATGTGTCCGGCGCATGCTCCGCTCTCTACGAATTGGGCGGCATGGTAGTCATCCATGATCCCTCCGGCTGCAATTCCACCTACAACACCCACGATGAAACCCGCTGGTATGATCAGAACAGCCTGATTTTTATTACCGGTTTCTCAGAAATGGATGCGATTTTGGGCAACGAGGAAAAGTTCATCTCGGAAATCAGGGAGACCGCAGCGGCTCTCACGCCGAAATTTATCGCTCTGGTCAGTTCGCCCATTCCCTATCTCACCGGCATGGACTTCCCTGCACTCGCACGGCAGATCGAAGAGGAATCCGGGATCGAGACCTTTTTCATTCAAACCAATGGAATGCACGACTATGTGTCCGGCGGAAGCGCGGCATTGGCGGAGGTTGCCCGCCGGTTCGTGCGGGATACCTCGCTGCGCCAAGCCCGCACGGTCAATCTTCTGGGCATGACGCCCCTGGACTACCTGGACGCCACCGGTCTGGAACTGCGGCATATTTTTGAACAGCAGGGCTGGCAGGTACGTTCCTGCTGGGCCATGGGCAGCACATTGGAAGAAATCGCATTGGCAGGTCAGTCCTCTTTGAATGTGGTAGTTTCCGCGCTGGGTATGGATGCGGCAAAGGTGCTGCATCGCCGCTTTGGCACACCCTATGTGGTCGGCGCTCCCATCGGCAGTTTCCGCACCTCCCTCCGGGAAGCAATGGAGAACGCTCTGGCATCCGGAAAATGTCAATTTCCCTGCCGGGATCGAATGAACACGTCGGAGGACGGCATTATACTGATCGGAGAGCCTGTGATCATGGGTTCTTTGGCTTCCGCTATCCAGTTGCGCTGCGGGAAAAGCGCCAAGGTACTCTGTCCCCTGGAAGCGGATCCATCGCTCCTTTCCCCCACCGACCGGATGGTTCGGGGCGAAGCCGATGTGGAGCAGGCGTTGAGGACTGCAAAGGCGGTTGTCGCCGATCCCTTGTACCGCTGGATCTGCCCCAAAGACGTTCCATTTTACGACCTGTCTCATGAAGCCTTTTCCGGCCGCTGTGGCTGGAAACAGTCAAAAAATCTACTTCTGCTAGACCTTTAGGGGGGAATCATCATGAGTATGAATGCAACACCATCGGGAGATCGTGTCCATATTGGCTTCTTTGGCAGAAGAAACGCCGGAAAATCCAGCGTGGTCAACGCTGTCACAGGGCAGGAGTTATCTGTGGTCTCCGACACCAAAGGCACCACCACCGACCCGGTCAGCAAAGCAATGGAACTTTTGCCCATCGGGCCTGTCATGATCATTGACACCCCCGGCTTTGACGACGCGGGCACTTTGGGAGCCATGCGTGTCCGCAGGACCAAACAGGTACTCAATCGTACCGACGTCGCCGTGCTGATCGTAGATGCCGTTGAAGGAATGCAGGCATGTGATCGGGAATTGATCGGTTTATTTTCGGAAAAGGAAATTCCCTATCTGATTGTCTACAATAAATGCGATCTTCTGGACACACTTCCGTCAGCCAGTCCCGAGTCGCTCTGCGTCAGTGCCCGAACCGGTCAAAATATTTACGAATTAAAAGAAAAAATCGCCCAAACGGGCGTTGGGCAGGAACATATATCTCCCATGGTCTCCGATCTGGTTTCTCCGGGAGACGCGGCGGTTCTGGTAATCCCAATTGACAAAGCCGCTCCCAAGGGACGGCTGATCCTGCCCCAGCAGCAGGCCATCCGTGAACTTCTGGATGCGGACGCGGCCGCAATCTGTGTCAAGGAGGATCGTCTGACACAGACCATTGCGAATCTGAAAACGCCGCCGGCACTGGTGATTACAGATAGTCAGGTCTTCCAGCGGGTCTCTGAAGAAGTGCCTGACTCCATCCCCCTGACTTCCTTCTCCATTCTGATGGCACGAAAAAAGGGACTTCTGAAGGATGCCGTCACCGGCGCTGCCTCCATAGAGCATCTCAAGGATGGAGATACCGTCCTGATTTCCGAGGGCTGCACCCACCACCGTCAATGCGATGACATTGGCACGGTGAAGCTGCCCAGATGGCTGAAGGAATACACCGGAAAAAATCTGAACATAGAAACCTCCTCCGGAAAAACCTTCCCGGAAAACTTGGAACGCTATGCGCTGATTCTCCACTGTGGCGGCTGTATGCTCAGTGAGCGGGAGGTACTTTATCGGATGAAATGCGCCCAGGATCAAAAGGTTCCCATCACCAATTACGGAACCGCCATTGCCTATATGCAGGGGATCCTGCGCCGCTGTATTCGTATGATTCCAAATGTGCAGCTGCCTTAAAAAGGGGAAAATGGTATGTCAGTTTTCACTGCTTTGATCGATACGTTATCTGAGACCCAGGATTTGCCCGACGAGGATTTTCTCGCTCTTCTGGGTCCCTTGTCTTCTGAGGAAGAGGAATTCCTCTATGCCCGGGCCAGATCCGTCCGGGAATCGGTTTATGGTCACAGCGTCTTTTTCCGGGGTCTGATTGAGTTCACCAGTTTCTGCAAAAACAACTGCTATTACTGCGGTCTCCGCCGCAGTAATCAGAACGCCGAGCGCTACCGGCTGAGCGAAGCGGAAATCTTAAGCTGTTGTCAGAAAGGCTATGAATTGGGCTTTCGCACCTTTGTGCTTCAGGGCGGCGAGGACCCCTACTTCACCGACACACGCATCTGTTCCATCGTGTCCAACATCCATCAGCATTACCCGGACTGCGCCATTACGCTCTCCATTGGGGAAAAGAGCAGAGAGAGTTATCAGGCATATTTTGACGCTGGTGCGGAGCGATATCTGCTGCGGCAGGAGACCTCAAATCCAGCCCACTATGGGATGCTGCATCCACCGGAGCAGACCATTTTAAACCGAAAGCGCTGCCTTTGGGATTTGAAAGAAATCGGCTATCAGGTAGGCTGCGGCATAATGGTAGGATCCCCTTACCAGACAAGAGCGCACATTTTGGAGGATTTGCGGTTTATGCAGGAACTTTATCCCCAGATGATCGGTATTGGCCCCTTTATCCCTCATCAGGACACACAGTTCCGGGACGAGCCCGCCGGGGCGCTCTCCGACACGCTCCATCTGCTTTCCATCCTGCGGCTGATGTTTCCCAATGTACTTCTGCCAGCCACCACCGCTCTGGGCACCATTGACCCCCGGGGACGGGAAAAGGGATTTTTGGCCGGTGCCAATGTGGTCATGCCAAACCTCTCCCCCATCAGCGTTCGAGGCAAATATCTATTATATGACGGAAAAATCTGCACCGGGGATGAGGCTGCGGAATGTCTCCGCTGCATGGCACGGCGCACGGAATCAGTCGGTTATCAGTTGACCGTCAGCCGGGGCGATTATCTTCCGCCTGCCGCCGTCCTCTAACTCGCATTTTTATAGTGGCCGGCTGTTGATATCAACCCGGCAGCCGCTTTTCCAGACACACCAACTTCACGCCGGGGATCCCATTGAAATCGCAGTCCACAATGTCCGGCTCATGAAAGCCCAGCTTTGCATACATTGCTCTGGCTTTTGTGTTTTTCTCATTGGTGTCCATACGTAGAAACGGGCATCCGTGCGCCATGGCATAGCTTTCATAAAATTTGACAAAGGCCGTTCCATAGCCGCGTCCGCCTGCCTGTGGATCCACTGCCAGCGTGTGGAGTACCATCACCTGTTCCTCTGCCGCTTCATCGTGCCAGGAACAGTTGGCATATTCCGCCATCTGCTGCTGATTGATAATCCCGGCCGCCACGATTTCCCCGCCATCGGTTTCCACAAACATATCCTTCCGTGCCACGGCATCCTCCGCTGTCCGCCGGGTGGGATAGACGGCTCGGATCCATCCTGTCGAGGTATGTCCCGCTTCCTCCTCATCGTGGATCCGTGTGTAGATTGCTTCAACCTGATCAATGTCCTGCATATTTGCCTTACGTATCATAAGGTTTCCTCCCTGTTTTTGCTATGATTGTAGCACATCCCTATTCCCCTTGGCAACTGATATGCAAACATACAAAGGGCGCGTTGCAGAATCGCATTTTGCAACACGCCCTTTCATTTTGATTACTTCAGGAACGCATCCACCGCTTTGGCGCACTCCCGGCCGTCCACCATGGCCTTCACCACCAGGCTCTGGCCGGTATGGCAGTCGCCACAGGCAAACACTTTGGGCACATTGGTCGCATAGCCCTTGATGTTAGAGCGTCCATCGGTCTCCACACCGAACGCCTTTGCCGTGTCCGTCTCGGGGCCGATGAAGCCCGCCGCTACCACAATCATGCCGCAGGGCAGTGTTTCCTCGCTGCCGGGAAGTTCTGTCATCACAAGGCGGCGATTTTCGTCGTAGCCCGCCTGCAAATGCACCAGCGTCACAGATTTCAGGTTTCCCTGTGTGTCCGTCTGCACAGCCTTTACCGTGGCCTGATAGATATGGGGATCCTTCAGGAACCTGTTCAGGCACTCCTCCTGAGAGGAATCAAACTTGACCTCCTTCTGCTTTTCCACCAACGGATTGTAAATAATCTGGGACTTCGTCACCTTTGGCAGCATCTCGATCTGGGTGATGGATGCGGCGCCTTGACGGATGGCAGTACCCACACAGTCGTTGCCGGTATCGCCGCCGCCAATGATGATGACGTCCTTGCCCGCAGCTGTATCCCCTGCCTTGCCGGAGAGATAATCCACCGCCGGATGAATGCCCCTGGCCGCGTCCGCACCTTCCATCTGTATTTTTCTGGCATTGCCCGTGCCCACTGCCAGCACCACCGCGTCATAGTCCTTAACCGTCTCCGCTGTGGCGGTAATGCCCGTTTGGAACGCAATACCTATACGCAGCATCGCGTCGATCTTCCGGTCCAATGTGCCTTTTTCCAACTTCATATTGGGAATGCCGTAGCGCAAAAGGCCGCCGGGATACTCCTCTGATTCGATCACTGTGACCCTGTGTCCGGCTTTTGCCAGCGTGACCGCCGCAGAAAGGCCGCTGGGTCCGGAACCGACGACGGCGACGTTTTTTCCTGTTGCAGGGGCCACGGTTTCTTCCTTTCCGGACGCATAGTGCTGCTCCACTACAAACCGCTCCAGCCGTCCAATGCCGACAGCCTCAGTACGGATAGACCGAGTGCAGTCGCTCTGGCACTGCTTCTCCTGAGGACACAGCCGGGAGCAGAATTCCGGCAGCGTGGAGGCCGATGTGATCAGTTCATACGCGCCCTCATAATCTTTGGCACGAACTTTTTTGATAAACTCTGGAATGGATACGCCAGCAGGACACTCCCCCGCGCACCAACGCCGGGGACAGCCCATACAGCGGGATGCTTCCCGAAGGGCTTCCTCCTCCGTATAGGTTTTTTCCACTTCCTCGAAGGTGGTCAGCCGCTCCGCCATGGGAAGGCGCCGGTTTTTCGTCCGCTCGCCGGTCATATTGGGATTCTCTACCGGCTGAAAAATTGTATTGTCAGGCATAAACATATTTCGCACCTCCTTATCGTTCTTCTCTGCCGTCGATGTAGGCAGGCATGTTGCAACCCGCGATATATCCGGCTGCCATGGCCCAAGTTAACTCCGAAACCGGGGCCAGCTTACCCTTCCGGTGCATGGCGGAGGTACAGTCGCCTCCGGCGTACAGACCGGGAATGATGCTGCCGTCGTTCCGAAGCACCTGGCATTTGGCGTTGACGGTTACGCCGCCCATGGCCGCTTCAGAAAAGCGCTGTCCGTAGACCGCATAATAGGGGCCTTTGTCCAGGGGAATGGGAATCAGATATTTGGGGTCTTTCCCGAAGTCCTCATCCACGCCCTTTTCGCAGAAGCCATTATACTTTTTGATCTCATCCAGAAAGACTTTGGGGTCCACGCCCATCAACCGCGCCAGTTCTTCCAGCGTATCGGCCTTCTTTACCGGAGTATCCAGCTTGGATTCCTCCTCCAGATCCTCTTCCCAGGTGGCGTAAAACTGCTTTTTGTTGGCATAGGCGGGAGACGCCACATACCGCTCCGCGCAGGCCTTGATCTGGTCGTAGGGGAAGATGGCGTAGGAAATTTCCCTGGGCTGATCGGAGATCAATTCCGAACCGCCGTCCATGATGCCTTTCCGTTCGTCAAACCAGCGTTTTCCGTTGAGATTCACCTGAATAAATTCCGGTTCCAGCGCAAAGTCCGCAATAGAGTTGTTGAAGGGGTGATGTTTAGGGCCAAACATGGAGACCGTCATCCGTTCCGGATTCGGTTCCACACCCAGTTCCCGCAGCATAGTGATGCCGTCGCCGGTATCACCAGGTACGGAGAACCGATGGATGGGGGTTTCGCCGCCGAAGAAATCAAAAGTGCAGTATTTCTTCAGCATCTCATCGTTCCGGCCAAAGCCGCCGCAAGCCAGCATAACCGCTTTACAGCAGATATGTACTTCACCGCCGGGATCTTTGGCTATCACACCGCAGATTTTGCCGCTGTCATCCAACTGGAGATGCTCTGCCGCCGTGGAGGTTAAAATTCTGACTGGAAGATTCTTCTGTTCGATGGCGTCCAGCATTACGTGCTTAACATGGGTGCCGCCCCAGCCGGGTCCGATGGCGTCGTCCCGGCAGAGCATATTCTCATAGTGCCGGTCGGACATCTCCAAAATTCCATCGCCGAACATGGGGCCGTGGAAGTCTGTATCTCCGGCTTTCTTTAAGGTATACACCTCAGTGATGTCGCACTGCGTACAGAGCCAGTCAAAGAAGTCGCAGATTCCATAGACCGCCGCGTGGATCAGTTCTTTCTCGATCACGCCTTCCCCGCGCTCGTAGAAAAACTTCTCCGCTCCGTCCCGAGCGTCGGAAAGCTTCAGTCTCTCATGCCATTCGGAATAGGGCACCATGTAACCATGGGCAAAATCCGTATTGCCGCCTATCTTAGAACTTTTTTCCAACACAATGACCGTTTTCCCAGCCTGAGCCGCTTTGACTGCTGGAACCAGGCCGGATCCGGATCCAACCACCACCACGTCACAGCTGAGCGTGATGGGGTCATGCTGAGAAACAACGGCGGGCGTTCTCGGTTCCTCATGGCAGGCGCCGGTGTGACAGACCTTCGCGCACAGGCCGCACTGCACACATTTTTCCTGATCGATCTGATATTTAGTGCCTACAAAATCAATAGCCTGCACCGGACAGTCGCTGGCACAGTTATGACAGCAGGCGCAAATCTCTCTGTCGATCACAAACATAGCATCTCATCCTTTCCTTCCGCCCGAAGGTCAAACCCCCGGGTAATTTTTACATCATCATCGGAGTTCCTGTTTTCGGTGTCCGGTATGATTCTCCTCAGGCTGTTGCACCGCAGACGCCCATGCCGATTCTGCATAATTTTTACCGTTTCCGTCACAGGGACAGTGCGCATGGAACTTTTCCTCCATTACGTCGCAACTCTAAATTCAGTATAACATAGCCGCCCCATTTTTCCAGTATCAAAAGGGCAACCGGCATATCAGAAATCGCAATCCTCCGCGCTCTTTTCCCCTCATATATGCCGCTTACATGATCCGTCATTTACGCCAAATCATTTTGGCGGTATACTTACACAGGCAGGATATTTGCAAGCAACGCTCTGTCTGCGCAAAATCGTTCTTCCCGCATAAGCTGGCAGAAAGGAGGTTTTATGCAATGGGAAAAAACGCAATTGCAAAAGTGTGCGGCAGTGCGGAATATCCGCATCTGCATGGAATCGTTCGATTTCAGCAGAGGAAACACGGCGTACAGGTGACGGCGGAGATCTTCGGTCTGCCCTCTCAGGACGCACAGGGAATTTTCGCTTTCCACATCCATGAGGGCTGCAACTGTACCGGCACGGAGTCGGATCCTTTTGCGGATGCCGGCAGTCACTATAACCCCGGTGATACGCCCCATCCCGATCACGCGGGCGATCTGCCGCCGCTGTTTGGAAACAACGGCTATGCCTGTCTGTCGGTATTGACCTGTCGATTCAATGTGTCGGAAATCATTGACCGGGTCATTATCATTCACAGCCAGCCGGACGATTTTACCACACAGCCCTCCGGCAAAGCCGGAACAAAAATTGCCTGCGGGCGAATCTGTGCCTGCGGCTGACAGTTTTATGGAGTGATCGAAGAAGCGGACGACACTTCGATCCGGATACATGGTCGCAGAACAGATAAACAATTGGCGCGCTGGGCAAACAAACGCTTGCCCAGCGCTTCTGTATGGCAAATGTGTAGATTATCGTATTTTTCCGCTCTATCCCTTGCTTTTGAACCGTCCTTCCATTATGATGATATGGTGGATTTAGATAAATAAAAACGATAATCAGAACATCTTAAGAATTGGCGAGGATAACATGAAGGATTATTTAATGCGCACCGCTGAGCGGATCACACGCATACGAGCGCGGAATTCCAACACACAGATGGATCTGCTTAAGCTATACGGCATTTTCTGTGTCGTATATGCCCACTGCTATTGGCATGGCTTTTACATTTCCGGCTTCGGCGTAATCTCCTCAATTTATGTAATCCAGCTGTTTATTTTCTGCGCCGGATATTTTTATCCCCGCGCTATGGACGGGAAAGCTGCCTATCTCAAAAAATGCGTCCGCTCCTATTTGCTTCCCTTTTTTTGCTGGAATCTGGTCTATGGCCTGCTCCATGATCTGCTCTATGCGCTGGGACTTCTGCGCTTTGGCAATCACCTGAGCCTATATACGCTGTTTATCCAGCCATGGCTGGACAATGAACAGTTTTGGCTGAATTTACCCTCATGGTTTCTGCTGACCCTGTTTTTGACGGCAACGCTTCATTGGCTGATTCGTTATGGCCTTCAGAAACTGGGCCGTCTGACATGCACAGCGGAAATCATAACGCTGGCCCTGTCCATCGGGGTGAGCCTTCTGCTGATCTGGCGCCTTGGGTCAAATCAGCACCATGGCGTTGCCTCTACGGTCTGCCGCCCGCTGATTCTTCTGCCTTATTTTCAATTCGGGACGCTTTTCCGTGCTCATGAGCATCGGATAAGCCGGAAAATGCAGGCCCTGCTGTGCCTGCTGCTGGCCCTTGTGCTTTTGGGAATCGGTCAGTTTCAACCGCTAACCTCTACAACACTATATTGCTCCTTTTCGGGAAATCCGCTGCTGCTTGTGATATCCGCCATAGCATCGGTCATGCTGGTGGTGCTGCTGTGTGGCTTTTTGTCCCCGGTGTTTTCCCGCTGGCGGCTCACCGCCTATGCCGGGCGCTGCACGATGTACATTATGCTTCATCATATGCTGATTTTATACGGTATCCATGTTGCCCTGTTTTTGCTCCACCGGATCTGGCCATTGCCAGACTTTGCCCCGGCACAACTGCGCAGCAGCATCTGGTACCGCTATATTTCCGGCGGGCCATGGCTCCTGCCGATCTATCTGATTTTAGCGCTGTCCGTTCCCTTACTTGTACATTGGCTTTATGAAACAGTGGTGCTGAAGCTCAGCGCAAAAATCAACACACATTAAAAGCCGCTCCCAGACGCACAGATGATTTGTGCAAGAAAGGCGCCTGATTTGATTTCCGCCAAATCTCAGTCCATCGCTACAGGGTTCTCATCTCTCCGGATAGGAAAAGGGCGTGTTGGAACATGCGATCCTTGCAGAAATTTCCCATCCAAAAAGTTGGAAATAGCGGGAGAAATCACGAAAATCTGTGGTTTCTCCCGCTTCAATGTCCAGTCAAATTTCTGAAAAGTCTATTTTGCAGCAGAGCCTTTTCTGTTTTGCTTTTAAAAAGATATTTCGCCGCTGCATGGCCGCCCTGTCTATATATTTCAGGCAATCCGCTTACGCTTTATATCCGCAAATATCGCAGTACCACCGGATAAGTCCCTCGGGATCGTCGTCCTCGCAGTGGCCGCCATCCCAAATAATCCGGGCATTAACCTGCTTGCCCCGGTTCTCCAAAGCTGTGGCAAAATTCAGCACCGTGGGAACGGAGGTTGCACCGTCCACGCCGCCATGACGTATCCACCAGTAGTCGGCACAGCCAGGATTCCCCTGCAAAACATGCCACATGGGGTTGAAGATCTCCGTGATATGTCTCAGTTCCGCGTCCACTTTGGCATTGGGGTCGCCGCTGGTCTTTTGCAAACTGAAATCCGTAAAGTGCCGGGCATTTTCCGTGGCACTGCCAAAGACCAGTGTCTCGGCATTGTTCAGGGGAAACTCATCAAAGGCGGGCAGGTTCTTTTCCCGGCCTGCATGGGACGCAAAATCTGCAAAGCTGAAGGTGTAGCCGTCGCCCTCAGCCTTGAACCAGGGATTCCGCTTCAGATATTCCGTCTGCTCCGCCGGCGTCTTTTTTTCCATGAAGCGCTTGGCCTCTGCCAGCAGATATTCCTCCATGACATAGTCCGCCATGTTCTCGATGGTCAATACGCCCCAATCGCCGTGGCCCTTGAGCTGGCACTGATCCAAATATGCCTTGTAGATATTTTTCTGCTCCTCTGCCATGGCCTGATCCACCGG
>CAZGOQ010000024.1:0-23283 GCA_964527315.1 uncultured Oscillospiraceae bacterium
AAGGGCCGCCAAAGGCAAACAAAGTATCAGCCAAAGCAGGAATATGTCTGCCGGGGGCAAGAAAAAAGAGAGCATAGTGCGCCAAAGAATATGGTTTCCCGTCCCTGACTTTTAGGCAATTCACCCAAAAGTACCGGGAAAGTGGTTTTTGTCTTGACTTTAGCGTGATGATTCGCTAATATAATAACCGGTTATATGTCTGCGGCAAGATGCCGCAAAACAGGTTAGGAGAGATACATAATGAAAAAATTATTGGCATTGCTGCTGGCGACCCTGATGGTCGTTTCTCTGGTAGCCTGCGGCGCTTCAGCGGATTCCTCCGCGGCCAGTGAGCCGAAGGACAGCGCGGCTTCCATGGCGTCTGCGGCATCCAATCCGGCTGACGATGGTGAGATCACCTTTACCGTTGGCTTTGATGCGGAATATCCTCCCTATGGATATAAGGACGAAAACGGGGAATATACCGGCTTTGATCTGGAACTGGCGCAGGAGGTCTGCAACCGGAACGGCTGGATCCTGGTCAAGCAGCCCATTGACTGGGATGCAAAGGATATGGAACTGAATTCCGGCTCCATTGACTGCATCTGGAATGGTTTTACCATGACAGGCCGGGAGGACGATTACACATTCTCGGTTCCCTATGTGGATAACTCCATTGTATTTGTAGTAATGAACGATTCTGACATTCAGACCGCCGAGGATTTGGCGGGCAAGGTCGTTGTGACCCAGGCGGATTCCTCCGCACTGACGGCGCTGACCGACGAGGAGGACAACGAGGAAAATCTGGCGTTGGCGGCATCCTTTGCGGAATTGCAGCAGGTGGCGGATTACAATACTGCGTTTATGAATCTGGAATCCGGCGTGGTGGATTGTATTGCGGTGGATATCGGCGTAGCGCAGTATCAGCTTTCCTCCCGGGGCGACACGTTCCGGATGCTGGAGAAGCCCCTTTCTACGGAGCAATATGGGATCGGTTTTAAGAAGGGCAATGAGGAACTCCGAGATACGGTGCAGGCAACACTGTTTGAGATGTATAAGGATGGCACGTTTGATGAAATTTGCGCCAAGTACGCAGACTACAATCTGCCGGATATGGTTTGTTTGGGACAATATGTAACAGAATAATTCAAAAAACGCCATGGGGGCAGCAAAAAAGTTGCTGCCCCCTATTTAGTGTATCGAAGAGGTGGATCATTTGGCCTTTCTTTCTATCGTACAGCAGGTGTTTTCCGGCATTGGAAACACTTTGTTGATTTTTTTCAGTACGCTGATTTTTTCCATGCCGCTGGGGCTGCTGGTGGCAATGGGGCGCATGAACAGCTGGACGCCCTTTCATAGAATTGAGGAGACCAGGGGCGGTTTTTGGAACTGGATTCGGAAGTTCAAGCCCATACGGCTGGTGGTGCAGTTTTTGATTTCAGTTTTACGGGGTACGCCGCTGATGCTACAGCTGATTGTATGGTTTTATGGACCGTACTATCTGTTCGGCCTGCGGCTCAGCGCCGCCTGGCGGGTGGGAGCGACCATTGTGGGATTTTCCATCAACTATGCGGCCTATTTTGCGGAAATTTTCCGTTCCGGTATTCAGGGAATTCCCCAGGGACAGCGGGAGGCGGCCCGGGTTTTGGGATATTCCAAGGCACAGACTTTTTTTAAAATTATTTTTCCTCAGATGTGCAAACGGGTACTGCCTCCAGTGACCAACGAGATCATTACGTTGGTGAAGGATACTTCGCTGGCATTTGTGCTTGCTTATACGGAGATGTTTACCATTGCCAAACAGGTGGCGGCAGCGCAGGCCAATATCATACCGCTGTTTGTGGCCGGTGTATTCTACTATGTGTTCAATCTGCTGGTGGCGGGCATTATGGGAAAAGCCGAGCGGAAGCTTGAGTACTATCAATAAGGAGTTGCTCAGATGAAACTGTTGGAGATCAAGCACTGCAAAAAGAATTTTGACGAGTTGGGCGTACTCCATGATATCTCTCTATCTGTCGATGAGGGAGAGGTAGTGGCCATTATCGGCCCCTCCGGCTCTGGGAAATCTACGCTGCTGCGCTGCGCGACGCTGCTGGAAACGATGGATGACGGCAATTTGATCTATTCCGGCCGGGCGGCGGTACGGTCGGAAAACGGCACGTCAGTTTACGCGGATAAGAGGGAATTGTGGGAAATTCAGCGGTATTTTGGACTGGTATTCCAGAATTTCAATCTGTTTCCTCATTATTCTGTGATGAAAAATATTATGGATGCACCCATCCATGTGCAAAAAAAATCCAGGGCCGAGGCCAAGGAGACGGCAAAGGTCCTGCTGGAGAAAATGGGACTTGAGGATAAGGGGGAGTATTACCCCTGCCAACTTTCCGGCGGACAGCAGCAGCGGGTGGCAATTGCCCGGGCTCTGGCGATGAATCCCTCTATTTTGTTCTTTGACGAGCCAACTTCGGCATTAGACCCGGAACTCACCGGAGAGATTTTGAAGGTCATTCGCCAGTTGGCAAAGGAGAAAATGACTATGGTGATTGTGACTCATGAGATGGCCTTTGCAAGAGATGTAGCAGACCGCGTCATCTTTATGGATGGCGGCGTCATTGTAGAACAGGGCAACCCGCAAGAAGTGATCGACAATCCCCAGGAGGAGCGGACCCGCCAGTTTTTAGCGCGCTTTTCCCAGAAATGAGCGTACAATATTGCAATCCGGCGGGGAATGTGACGGCTGTGGTGCGTTCGAAAACGCCGGCGTGGCGGCGGATCGCCGTAGCCCAGCATATTCTGAAACAGGGGCGGGCGGAACAGATCGGCTTCGCGGTACAGCCTCGAATGGGCGGCGACAGCCGAATCGAAATGATGGGCGGAGAATTCTGCGGGAACGCAGTGCGTGCCTATGGTTTTTTAACGGCAATGGAGCGTTTTGACGGCGGTGTGCATTCCCTGCTGATCGAAATTTCAGGAACTGGAAAACCGGTGCCGGTGACGGCAGATCTGGACAGGGGACAGGCCTTTGCGCAGATGCCGCTGCCGATGGGACTGACAGAGGTCAGCGTTGGAAGTATGCGCTATCCTGTTGTGCTGTGTGATGGAATCTGCCATTTGCTGGCAATCAACAAGGCGCCGGACCCGATATTTGTGCCGGAAGCGGTGAAGGCGATGGAGCCGCTTAGACAGGAGGCCATGGGCGCTTTGTTTGTGACAGAGAAAAGCCTGATACCGGCAGTGTATGTGAAAAATACGGATACATTGGTCTGGGAATCCTCCTGTGGCTCCGGGTCTGCTGCTTGGGGCTGGTATCTGGCCCGAAGAAAGGCAGACTCAGGAGAGAAGATATTTCGCTTTTCAGAGCCAGGCGGAGAGATCATCACCACGGTGACCGTGGAAAACGGACAGGTGACCCGAATTATGATGGGCGGAGATGTAACGGTATTGCCGGAAGTGGAACCGGATGACTGATTCGGAATTTGCAGGGGGGATGAACATGCGTTATTCTGCAATGGCGGAAGGGCTTCCCGCTTCCTCCATTCGGGCGATGATGGCCCGGGCGGCGGAAATGGAGGATGTGATCTCGTTTTCTATTGGAGAACCGGATTTTCCGGCGCCGGAATGTGCTGTGGCGGCGGCAAAGGCGGCACTGGATGCTGGAGACACCAAATATGCGCCCGGGGCGGGACTGATGGAACTGCGGCAGACCTATGGAGCGTATCTCTCCAAGGAATTGGGGATCCCCTATCAGGCAGAACATATCGTGGTTACGGCGGGCGGTATGGCAGCGCTGTTTCTGGGCCTGATGAGTATGTTAGATCCCGGAGATCAGGTGCTGGTCAGTGCGCCGTATTTCAGCAACTATGCCCAGATGATCGCCATGTGCCGGGGGGAAACCGTCCCGGTGGAGGTCTATGAAAAGGACGAATTTGTGCTGATGCCGGAGTCGGTAGAGGCGGCGCTGACGCCGAAAACAAAAGTGCTGATCCTGAACTCCCCATGCAATCCCACCGGCGGTGTGATGGAGGAAAGCGCACTCAGGGCGTTGGCACGGATCGCGCTGGAGCATGATCTGTGGGTCATCAGCGATGAGGTCTACCGGCATATTCTGTTTGATGGTGCGCGATATCAGAGTATTGCGGCTCTGCCGGGAATGCAGGAAAGGACACTGGTGGTAGACAGCTGCTCGAAAACCTTTTCCATGACCGGCTTTCGGGTAGGCTTTGGCGCGGGGCCGACACATTTGATCTCGTTGATGGCAAAGCTGACAGAGGGTGTGTATGCGTCGGCAGTGACGGTTAGCCAGCGGAGCGCGTTGGAAGCGCTAAAGAATGGGTTTGACGATTGCGAAAAGATGCGGCAGGAATATGAGAAACGCCGGGATGTGATTTATCAGGGGCTGAATGAGATCCCGGGACTTCACTGTATCCGGCCGAAGGGCGCGTTTTATCTATTTGTCAACATTCAGGGAACCGGTCTGACGGCAAAGGAATTTGCAAACCGGCTGCTGGAGGAAGGACATGTGGCGTTAGTGCCCGGGGATAGTTTTGGAGGGAAGGAAGGAGAGCGTTTTGTCCGTATCTCCTATGCGACCAGCATGGAAAACATCCAGGAGGGGCTGCGGAGGATCAAACGGTTTTGTGAGAGATTATAAATGAAAACAAGGGACCGCTGCGGAAGGTTCTTTTCCGCAACGGTCCTTAATTTTTTCAAACGTATATCTATTCGGCGCTGGTCTGGGGAGCAGTGTATGTTCTTCCCGCATATTCCTGATCCAGCAGGTATAGTCCCTTGGAATCCTGGCCAAAAAGCTGATAACGGCTGACCATGGAATCGGCGTTGTCTTCTTCCTCCATCTGCTCGTCTACAAACCAATCCAAGAATTTCATGGTTCGATAGTCTTTGACTTGATGGGCTTCGTGATAAATGTTATGGATGAGAGACGTTACATAGCGCTCATGCTCCGCAGCAACCTCCAGAGGATCCAGCACGGTCTTGAAAACCTTGTCGGGCTTGTCAATGGCCTCCAGGGTGATCTTCAGATTGTTCGTTTGCATATACTTTATAAATTGCAGCGCATGGTCGCGTTCCTCCTGCGCTTGAATCATATAATAGTTGGAGTAGCCATCCAGATCCATCTCGTCATAGAAGTTGGCGATATCCAGATACAGATAGGCACTGTAGAACTCCTTGTTTATCTGCTGATTCAGCAGTTGTGCGACTTTTTCGTTCATCATAAATCCCTCCCTAAAGTTTTAGAATCCCGCCGTCCCCCGTCAAAGGACAGGCGGGATTTTTGTTACGCAGTTTCTCAATCAGGCATGAGTCACGGAGGTGCTCGCTTCGGGACTTATTTGAAATATCTGTCAAGCAAGCCTTTCAGAGCCTTGCCGTGGCGAGCCTCGTCGCGGGCCATTTCGTGGACAGTGTCGTGGATGGCGTCCAGACCATTTTTCTTGGCGCAGGTGGCCAGCTGAACTTTGCCGTCAGTAGCGCCATACTCGCAGTCTACACGCCATGCCAGATTCTTCTTGGTGGAAGTGGTCATGTTGGGTTCCAACTCCTCGCCCAGCAGTTCGGCAAACTTGGCGGCGTGTTCCGCTTCTTCCATGGCAGCTTTTTCCCAATACAGGCCAATCTCGGGATAGCCCTCGCGATGCGCAATACGAGCCATACAAAGATACATACCGACCTCAGAGCACTCGCCGTTAAAGTTGGCCTTCAGTTGCTCCAGAATATAAGCTTTGTCCTCAGCGGAGACAGCGTCGTTATTCTTAACGGTTTTGGCATAGACGCCATACTCATGTTCGGCTGCCAGGGTCATTTCGCCCTCGACCTTTTTAAACTTGTCAGGGCCGACGCCGCAGAGGGGACATTTGAAATCAGCGGGGAGCGTATCGCCCTCATAGACATAGCCACAGACGGTACAAACATACTTTGCCATAATAAATTACCTCCAAATAAAGAATTTTTTTTGAAAGACGGGATATTCCCGTTGTTCACGAAACTGTTTTTGCCCGGCAGACGGGACATTGCCCCCAAAATTGCAGCTGTGCGCTGGAAATGGCATAACCGCTTTTGGCTTCAGCAACGGAGATCAAATCGGCAGGTGATGCCATACCAGTCAGGTCTTCCACTGCGCCGCAATCCCGACAGACCAGATGAGGATGAGGGGTGGTGATGCCGTCATACCGCTCCTGACCGTTAATGATACCCACGGACTGGATCAGACCGGCTTTTTTCAGTTGGGCAAGATTCCGGTAGACGGTTCCGAGACTGAGATCCGGAAAATCAGGCTGAAGCTGACGGTAGATCCAGTCAGCAGTTGGGTGTGAGGAAGCAGCGCAGAGACAGTCATAGATGGCCTGCCGCTTTTTGCTGAATCGCCGCATGACAGTGCGCTCCTTTCGATAACAATAATCATTATTGATTATGGTCTAATTATAACACGGCTTCTTTCTTTTGTGAAGAGGAAAATGCTGCTTTTTTATAGACATTTTAGACAAAAATACCAGAAAAAATTATGCAGAAAAGCAAAAATATGCTCTACAATATTTTTTCAGAAAATATGAATGGGAAAAGAGTAAAAAAAGCGCGATGAGCAACTAAGGGTGAAGGGGGATTTTTGTGAAACAGGGAGAGAGTATGGATGGCGAGCCGTGAAGCGAAAAAGCGAAAACGATTTGCGGAGATGTATCTGAAAACCATGGATGTCGGACAGGCAGCCGCAGCGGCTGGCTATACTGCGGATCCGGAACTGCTGGAAAAATGCCAGGGGGAACTGGGACGACAGCGATCCATGCTGATGGGGCAGGTGACCTATGAGGATGTACTCCGGCGGCTGGTTCGGCTGGGCTTTGGCAGAGGACAGGAGTGCGGTGCGCTTTTGTCCGGCGAATGGGAAGATGAAATGGATTTGAGTTTGGTCAGCGAAGTAAAAAGAGGAAGTAACGGCACAGTGGAGGTCAAACTCATTGATCGGGTGGGCTTGTTGCTGCGGCTGCTGGAATTGCTGGATCGGAAAGAGGACGGAGCGGAGGAATTTCTAAAGGCTCTGCAAACGGAGGGGTCGGATTGCGAAAACTGACAGAATTTTCTCCCAAGCAAAAGACTGTGCTGACCTGGTGGAACGGGAAAAGTCCTTATTTCAAAAAAGAAGCTATTATCTGCGATGGAGCAGTTCGTTCCGGAAAAACGCTGAGCATGAGTTTGAGTTTCTTTCTGTGGGCCATGTGTTCCTTTCGGGGACGGAAGTTTGGACTGTGCGGCAGGACGATCGCATCCTTTCGAAGAAACGTGCTGAAGGAAATCCTCCCAGTGCTGGAGGAATTGGGCTTGCAGTATACGGAAAAACGATCGGAGAATTTGTTAACGATTCGCTGGCATGGAAGAACCAATGAATTTTATGTATTTGGCGGAAAGGATGAAGGCTCTGCGGCACTGATCCAGGGCATAACATTTGGCGGCGTTTTGATGGACGAAGTAGCGCTGATGCCGAAAAGCTTTGTGGAGCAGGCGGTGGCGCGATGCTCCTTAAAGGGAAGCCGCTTTTGGTTTAATTGCAATCCGGAGGGGCCGGGGCACTGGTTCTACAAGGAGTGGATTCAGAAAACGGATGAGAGGAACACGCTATATCTGCATTTTACCATGGAGGATAATCCGTCGCTTTCCAGAGAGATCCGGGAACGGTATGAGCGGCTATATGCGGGAAACTTTTATCAACGGTTTATTTTGGGGAAATGGGTCAGCGCAGAGGGAAGGGTTTATGGCTTTTTTCAAAGCAATATGGCGCCGCTGCCGCCAGCAGAGCCGTGCGAAAGCTATTATATTTCCTGCGACTATGGAACAGTGAATCCGGCATCCTTCGGACTGTGGGGAAAGAAGGACGGCGTTTGGTACCGACTGAAGGAATACTATTACGATTCCAAACGGGAAGGCCGGCAGAAGACGGATGGAGAGTATGCTTGGGCATTGAAGGAACTGGCGGGGGAAAGAAGGATCCAGGCGGTGGTCATAGACCCATCAGCGGCCAGCTTTTCAGAGTTGCTGCGGCGAGATGGATGGCATGTGATCAAAGCAGATAACGATGTGTTATCAGGGATTCGGCTGACGGCGGAACTGCTGAAAACAGGAAAAATCAAAATTTGTGAGACCTGCTGCGACTGCCTGAGAGAAATGGAATTGTATGTATGGGCGGAGCGAAAAGACGGAAGGGACATGGTAAGAAAGGAGTTTGATCATGCAATGGATGATATGAGATATTTTACCGCCACCATACTGGGCGGCAAGGGCGGAGGCTTTGGAGCCAGCATTGTGACGAGAAATACAGGAGGCGTGCAATGAAACTGCTGAAAAAAGCCGGACAAGCTGCCGGTGCCAGCGCGACACAGCTTCGAACGGACGGAGAAATTTGGCTGGGAGGATTAAACAGCAGGGTCAGTCTGGGCGGCGGGGAAGCGCTGGTTTACCGGGGAATGCGGAGGCACATCCCCATTTTAGACGCTGCAGTGGGAAAACTCACGAAATTGGTCGGGGGATTTTCTATTCAGTGCAGGGATGGGAAGGCACAGAAGGAAACGGAAACGCTGATCCGGCAGATTCCGGTGGGGCGGGGACAGATCGGACTGGAAAATTTTCTGGGCGGCTATATGGACAGTATGCTGACATATGGCCGGGCAATTGGTGAGATCGTAGCGAATTCAGAAGGGGTGACGGCGGCGCTGTGGGGTGATGTGACCCAAATGGAGGTACAGCAGGGGGCATCGCCGCTAGAGATCACAATTTGTGGGCCGGATGGACATGGCAAGATGGCGCCGCTGCCGAGACAGGAACTGCTGCTGTTTTCTACACTTCATGCAGAAGCTGGAAGTCCATATGGCGTCAGTTTGTTTCGATCTATGCCCTTTTTGGCCGAGATTTTAATGAAAATCTATGAAACAGTGGGCCGAAATTGGGAACGGGCCGGAAATGTACGGTACGCGGTGATCTGTAAGCCGGGCAATGAGAGTTTAGACGGCAATATGGCCCAGGAGCGCAGCCGGATCATGGCACAGCAGTGGGCTAAGGCCATGGAGCAGACCAGAAACGGCGCAGTACGGGATTTTGTAGCGGTCGGGGATGTGGATATTCGAGTCATAGGGTCGGATGGACTGGTGCTGGATTCGGAGGTGCCGGTCAGGCAGATATTGGAGCAGCTGGTAGCAAGAACGGGGCTTCCACCCTTTATGTTGGGACTCAGTTGGTCTACCACGGAACATATGAGCCAGCAACAGGCGGATATGCTGACATCAGAACTGTGGAGTATTCGCCGAGCAGTGACGCCAGTGATCGAGAAAATTATAAGAACGCATCTGAGACTGCAGGGGTATGAAACTTCGGTTCAGGTGGAATGGGAGGACATCTGCTTGCAGGACATGGTCGAGGAAGCGAAAGCGGCGCTCTATCAGGCCCAAGCAGAGAAGATAATGAAGGAGGAAACTAATGAAAATCAGTAAACACAGCGCCGCGATCAGCGGCGGGGTACCAGACGAAACTCAACTGCGGATGGTGAATCAGCAGAGCAGGAGAGAAATGACCAAAGAGGAGGTCTATGTTTTTTCGCTACGGCTCTGTGATGATCAGATCGATCGAGATGGGGAGCGCTTTGCCACGGAATCGCTGCCGGAACTTGGACGGCTGTTTATAGGAAAACCGGGGATCGTGGATCATAATTGGTCGGCAGAAAAGCAGACGGCAAGAATTTTTGACACGGAAGTGGTCGCAGAGACGAGCGGCGTTAGTTGGCTCAAGGCGTGGGCCTATATTCCCAGAGAGGGCCGAGAGGAACTGATCCGGGATATTGAGAGCGGCATTCGCAGGGAGGTCAGCATTTCATGCAGCATGGGGAAGCGGCGGTGCTCAATCTGCGGAGAAACAATTGACGATTGCGGCCACAGGACGGGCGAAAGCTATAATGGGAGACTCTGTACGGTGATACTGGAGGAGCCAAGAGACGCATATGAGTTTTCTTTTGTGGCAGTGCCAGCCCAGCGAGAGTCGGGCGTTGTAAAGCACTGGAAGGGAGGTGACGACATGGCGTTGCGGGAATACTTGGAGAAATCTGGAAGTCCAGACGTACTGGAGGAGTTTCACCGGCTGGAGCGAATGGCAGACTATGGGAAGCATCAAAGAGAAGCTGCGGAGCAGGAAGCTGTACGACTGGGTCTGGCCGCAGAATTGGGTCTTGACCGGCAGGAACTTCGGAAGATGGTACAGGGCATGGAGCCTGAGACGCTGGACAAGCTGGTGCTGACGCTGAGAGAACAGCTGAAGAAGCGCTATCCCGGGACTCCGCAGCTGGAGCGCGACCGATTAGAAACGGATGAGGAAAGTACATATTTAATTTGATGAGGGAGGAAACGAATAATGGTAAGCTTTCATGGGATCGGAAATGTGGTTGTAACAATGATGGAGGACGGCGTAAGCGTTGGAGCGCCGTGCAAAATGAAAACAGGAAAAACAGTGGTAGAGGCGGCCGCCAATGACAGCTTTCAAGGTGTATGTGTCTGGGAAAGAGATGGTCTGGCAGGCGTTCAGGTGGGCGGCTTTGTGACGCTGGGGTACAGCGGAGTAACAACGCCCACAGTAGGCTATGGTCAGTTCACTGCGGATGGAAATGGCGGTGTGGCCGTAGGCAATATCGGCCCGGAACGGCTGGTCGTGGATGTGGACACGATCAGCAAAACGGTTACATTTTATCTTTGAGGGAGGAATGCAAAATGGCGTTTGACAATTTGAAACTGGAAAAGGGTATGTACGGACAGGGAGGAAAGAGTTTTAGCCAGGTGCTGGAACAGTTGGATCCCAGCGCAAACTACCGCGGCACGGCGTATGAACATATGGATGCGTTTCAGCGGCAACTCAAGCGCTTTCAAATCCGGGCCAAGGGCCCCGGTTCGGATACGGTAGAAAAGTTTTTCACCACGGCGGATTCCGCAGTACTGTTCCCGGAATATGTCGCGCGAATGGTGCGGCAGGGCATGGAAGGCCAGGAGGATATTCAGAATCTTGTGGCGACAGTGACAGATATCAGCGCGATGGACTACCGCTCGATCTATACCGAAACACCGGAGACGGAGAGAAATCTGGCCGATGTGGCTGAGGGGGCGGAAATCCCGGCGGTCAATGTGAAAGTCAAGGATCATCTGACAAAACTGAAAAAGCGAGGCAGAATGCTGGTGGCGTCTTATGAAGCGGTGCGGTTCCAAAAGCTGGATCTCTTTTCCGTGATGCTCAAACAGATCGGTGCATATATCAGTATGCAGCAGATGGCCGATGCGGTGGATGTGCTGCTCAATGGAGACGGCAATGACAATGCGGCGGCTGTTTACGCTGTGGATGGGGAGGAAATCGGTGGTGCCGGCGCGGCGCTGAACTACGGAACGCTGGTAAAGTTCTGGTCGAAATTTCACCCTTATGAGATGAATACGCTGGTGGCGTCCTCGGAGATGATTGTGAAACTTTTAAATGTGGAGGAACTGAAGAATCCTTTGACAGGGATGAATTTTCAGGGAACTGGCGCGATGATCACACCGCTGGGCGCAAGACTGATCCGTGCGGACAGCGTTCCGGCAGATACGCTGATCGGACTGGATAAGCGATACGGCCTGGAACTGGTACGCGTGGGCGATGTAACGGTGGAATATGACAAGCTGATCGACCGGCAGTTGGAGCGGGCTGCAATTACCAGTATTTGCGGGTTCAGCAAGATTCAGAGTGATGCGGTGAACGCATTGACGGTCTGATGGAACTGATTCAGGAACTGGCGGCATCAATTTGCGGACTGACAGAGACAGATGAACTGCTCAGGATGCTGTGTCAGGCGGCCTTTGACAGCTTGCGGGCCAGGCTGCAAGATGGGATAACGCCGGAGGTATGCGGGAAAGCGTTTTGGATCGCAGCTGCGGCATTGGCAGCGAAAGCATGGCAGGAGGGCAAGGGAAAAGAGGATATTGCTGCGTTTGCGGCAGGTTCTGTCAGCTTAAAGGTCAATCAGGAAGGAGACCGGTTTACCTCTGCGGCACTGGCGCTGCTGAGCCCCTGGCTCAAGGATGAGGGCTTTGCGTTTATTGAGGTTCCCTCATGAACTGGGTGGTGAAAGCAATTGGAACCCAGCTGAAGCAGCTGGGTAAGGAAATGATTCTGGAAACACCGGAGGGAGATCAAACGGTCCTGGCAATCCTGGATCCGGTTTCCAGCACAGACCAAATGGCACGGACTAAAATTGGACTGGCAGATGGCTGTTATCCGCCGGGAAGTTATCAGTACATCGGACCACCGAATATAGACGTCTCCAGCGCGAGGGTGCTGCGAGACGGAGAAAAGCGGTACGAGTTCCGGCGGACAGAATGTTATCAATATGGACAGACGCCTATCTACTGGTGGGGATTGCTGATCGAGTGTGGAGACGAGAATGGATAGACTGAAAAAAGCGGTTTTGGCGGCACTCAAACAGGCGGGCTATCCAGCAGAGGCAGGAACTGGCTGGAAATTGAGCGGACCGTTGAAAACAGAGAAAATCTGCGTGTACATTTTACGGACTGAGACAGTGGAAAACACAGTCTCCAATTATCTGGGAACGGATGATCAGGGACAGGAGCGTTTTGCAGTTGAATTGGAAGCAGAACTTGGACTCAAACTGCTGACACCCAGGGAGAAGGGCGGCGCAGGCTGCGAAGCCTTTGGAGAAGAAGTGTTCGAGGCACTGCTGACAGGTATGGAAGGGTTTCCAATTGAAAAAATCACCATGGGGGAAAGCGGTTATGACAGTGTGAGAGACTGCTTTACAACGGAGATTCGAACCGTAAGCCGTGTGATGGCCCATGTGGTCAAGCGGGACAGCAGTGCAGTCATCAAGGACATTGAAATTCGAGGGACAATTTTGAAATAGAATGTAAAAACGTTCCCCGGTCGCAGAGCCGGGGAACACCACAATGGGGGAATGAAATATGGTATATCACGAAAGACCGGGGGTCTATGCCGATTATGAGCTTTCGACGGCTGCGTCTTACAGCAAGGGCGGAAAAACCGTAGCGGCGGCGGTATATGCGGAAGAAGTCAGTGAATTGACGGTGCTAACCTCGGAACGTCAGGCAAAAACGCTGCTGACGCAATCAGAGACAGCGCTTAATCTGGTCAAATTATTATTTCTTAATGGAGCGGGAACAGTGCTGCTCTGTCCAGTGAATACGAAAACGGCAGATGGCTATGGCCAGGCGGCAGAAGTACTGCTGGCGGAGAAATCCGCAACGATTATGATTCTGGATACGGACAATGGTGCGTTACAAACAGCGGTGGCGGAAGCAATCCGAAAGGCGGCTCAAGAGGGGAACTACTGTGTCGGGATCTGTGGGATGGACACAGACAGCGTATTGGCACTGACAGAGCAGGCACAGAGTTTGAATTCAGAGCGGATGGTGCTGGTTGGTGGAACTGCTGCGCTGAGTTGGACCCCTGCAATATCCGGGGGAATTTATGGCGCGGCGGCATTGGCGGGTGCGCTGGCAGGAGAAACGGATCCCGCTGCGCCGATGAACGGTGCGGAACTGCTTGGTTTAAGCGCGGTCGCGCAGCGATTTTCTGAGTCGGAAATCGACAGTCTGGTCCAGGGCGGAGTTACGATTCTGGAGAGTTTGGGCAGCATTGTCAGCGTGGTTCGGGCAGTAACAACAAGAACAACGACAGACGGCACTGCGGACAGCAGTTGGCGGGAACTGACCACAATCATGATCGTGGATGATGTGATCCCCGGAATCAGAAATTCGCTTCGGCGGCGCTTTGTCCGCAAGAAGAATAATGAGGCAACCAGAGGTGCAATTTGCTCTCAGGTGGCGGTAGAATTGGAAAGTCGGCTGCGGCGGGAAATCATCAATGGGTATGGAGACATTACAGCGGAAATGGATGAAGAGGATCCAACGATTTGCAACGTGTCGTTTTCTTTTGTTGTCGTTCATGGGATCAGCCGAATTTACCTGACGGCACATATTACAGTATAGAAACAAGGGAGGGAAAATACGATGGATGATGTGAAGATCCCAACCAGTGCGGATATTTATTTGGAAGCGGACGGAGTAAAAGTTGCAGTAGTGCAGTCCTATCGGGCGGTGACTACCAGAACCAGCAAAAATGTTGAAGCGTTTGGACAGATGGAGCCAGTGGCGACCATCCGGGGGATCAGCAAATATACGCTGGAATTGAGCAGGCTTTATGCGACAGATACAGCGCTGAAGGACGGCATCAATTTTTATGACCTGGAGGACTTTTCTCTGGTAATCGTAAAACCCGGGAAACGGATTGTTTATAGCGGCTGCCAATGGACATCGCTGGAGGAAAAAACAGAACTGGGCGGCACGGTACTGGAACAGGTTGCGTTGACGGCGACCAGCCGGTTGGAGATGGAAAGCTGATGGAGTCGGCTTTGCTGAAGCTTCTGGGTGGAAAACGGGAAATTGACCGGGGAAACCACACACTGAGACTGTTGACGGCTCGGGAACTGCTGATGGCACGTGCAGAAGCAAGAGTTATGCTGGAAGGGGAAGAGACAGCGGGGCTTTGCGTCGGGGCCTGCATTTTGGCAAGCGCCGTGATGGTTCGCGGAGCGCAGGCCTTTTCCAGCGGGAAAATGGTGCTGGAAACCTGGAGCGCGGAAAAGATTGGAGAGGAAATGGCGGCATATCGGGCCATGGCGAATCAGGAGGATCCCCACTGCGGGCAGCAAGAGTCCATGGAGCAGATCATGGCGCAGCTGAAAGCAGAGCCAATGGAACGCATTCGTTGGCGGGTACTGCGGGCATTTTCCGCGCTGCCCACCGAACAACGGGTCAAAGAGATGACAGAAGGGGATTATCTCTACTGTGCGGCTCAAATACTGCTGGATCAGCAGGAAAGCATGGAAAGACTCTGCCCCAGTTGCCGGAAGAAGGCAGAGAGACACTACTGCCCCGGCTGTGGAAAAGCGATCATAAATGAGACAGAGAAAAATCCGCAGTTTGACCCTGCTCGGTTTGAGGAGTTGAGACGCCATGGATGATTATATTGGAGAGGTGTTAAAACAACAGCAGACAATGTTGGAGGAGTATGAAAATCTGGAAACGGTGCGGCACCAATTAACAGAAGCGGCAGGGACTGTTTCAAACATCAGTCCCCAGGCCGGCTCCCGCTGTCAGGAATGTGCCAAGACAGAAGAGAAAACAGAAAACAGCCAGAAGCGCAGCGGGAATGCATCCTATTTGAAAAACCTTCAAAAACAGCTTGCGGACGGAATGGAAATACTCTCGCCGCAGAGGATAGAGCACACTGTTCCTCAAGCCGGAGCGGCGAAAAGGACGGAAACCGTAAAGAGTGGGCAACAGACGTCAGCTGAGATGCAAAGAGCGGAAAAATTGGCGGCACACTCTGCGGCAGAGACAAAAATGTCGGAAAGACGATTTGATATGACGCCGGAGGAGTTTTCCATGTTTTTTCAGCGGGACGCCAGACGATATTCTTGAGGGGAGGGATCATGCTGTGCTGGCAATGCAATTTAATGGCTTTACATGGCCGAACAATCCCTCGGACTGCCGCTTGGAACTGAAGCGGGATGTCGCAGTACACAAATATCCAGGGGGCGGCTACAGTCTGGAAGAGATGGGAGCAAGCAGGCGGGTATTCAGCGGGCAGGGGGAGTTTTATGGAGAAAACGCCTACACGGACATAATCAATCTGATCCAGGTATATGAAACCGGCGGAGCCGGTCTTTTGGTTCATCCTGTTGTGGAACTGCAGCAGGCGTTGTTTACGGAATTGACGCTGATTGAAGAACCCAGGGCAAACTATGTGGCATATTCCTTTGCCTTTGAGGAGGATGGGGTGACAGCGGCACAACCCATGACGAGCGCTGGAGAGAAGGTTTGCATGGTTCTGGAGGGAAACACCCTGTGGGATATCGCCGAACAATACGGTGTTCAGGTGGAAATCTTGCTGGCGCTCAATCCCTGGATTATCAATCCAAACCGATTGACGGCGGGGAAGCGGGTGGTGTTGCCATGACAGGGATTTTATATTTATGTGATGGACAAGAAGTCGAATTGCCGGCACTGTTGCGGTGGACACTGATCCGAACAGATGGAGCGGTCTGCGACAGCTTCTCTGTGGCATTTTGCTACCGGGCGGAATGGGAATCGATCTTGCGTAAGGCAGTGCGGTTCCGGGCATTGTCCGATGGAGTGACACGCTTTTTTGGCATTGTGGATGAATATGAGGTGGTCTATGATGCGCGGGGGCTTGAAGTTACGGTGCTGGGCAGGGGGATGGCTGGACTGCTGATGGACAATCAGGTAGGGCTTCGGGAATATTATTGGGTTCGGCTCAGCGATATTCTGCGCAACTATGTGACCCCTTATGGTGTGACAGCAAGCTTTGAAAAGGACTACTTTCTACAGAGTTATGCTGTGGATTACGGCACCAGCGCATGGCAGGCGTTGACGGGCTTTTGCCTCTGGGCCGGAAATATTCAGCCCTGGTGTTCGGCGGATGGTACTTTGATGATATCAGAAAAGAAGAAAGAAACCGTTTCGCTCAGTCATCCGGAACGTGTCATAGCAGCGCAGTGGAATAGCTGCCGCTATGGTGTTTATAGCAAGGTGGTTGCAAAAAATGCGGCAACAAAACTCGAAACGGCTGTGACCAATCCGGAGTTTTTGGCAATGGGCGGAAATGCGGTACGGCGAATCACCATTCCCAGAAAGAACAGCTGTCGGGCGGGGAAGGTATCGGCGGAGATGGAACTCAGGGCATCGGCTGAAAAGGCAAGGGTCCTCAGGCTTATGTTGGCAGATCCGTTTTTCTCAGAGCCTGGAAACAGGGTGACGCTGGAGCTGAGCCGGTTGGGCATTCAGGGAGATTTTTATGTTTCAGAGGTGGAAACCAGCTTGTCTTCTGATGGAACAAGGTGCCGGATGACCATGGAGGAGCGGAGATAAGGGGGGGAAACAAATGTATCTATCAGAAAGATTCAAAGCTGCGGAGCAGGAAACAGGCCTGGGCCAGTTGGATACGGTTTCACTGGGCGGCAGTATACCGACGGTTTCGGAGAGCAGCGAGCAGTATGGCACAAAGCTGTTTGGCCCCGGCGGTATGTGCTGGATGCCAAAGAGAGGACAGTCCGTACTGGTAATCAAGGCCGGGGCGTTGGGAGAAGAAAACTGTATGATTGGAGCAGAAACAGAAGCGACGGCCGATCTGGAGCCAGGTGAACTTCGGCTGTTTGCGCAGGGGTGTGCGTTGGAACTGAAAAATGACGGCAGCGTGCATATTACCGGCGATGTATATATCAATGGAAGGGAGTTGAGCATATGAGACTGCGGCTGAGAGACGGGGATTATGTGCCAGATGGAGCCGGCGGTTTTGTGCAGCTTGAGATTAGCGAGAGGTTGCTGGAACAGGCGCTGTTTCGCTTAACTGCCCGCCGCGGCGGGTTTGCACCCATTCCGGAATTGGGCAGCAGATTGTATTTGCTCCATCGGGCTAAAGCGGACGCCAGAAATACGCTGGCAAAAACCTATGCGCAGGAAGCGCTGACGCCGATGGGACTTCGGGTCACGGAGACTGCAGTGGAGGAACAGGAAGATACACTGTTTGTCAAAGTTACGATCAAAGTCCAGGGAAACGAAGAGGAATTGGAGGTAATGATCCATTGACAGAGGAAGCAATCTTTCAGGAAATGCTGACTTTTTTCCAGGAGCAGACAGGTTACAAAATGCAGGAAGAAGCAGATCTGGCGGTTCGGCTGCGCGCTTCGGCACGACAAATCGCAAGTCTGTATCATTACAGCGATTATATATTCCGGCAGGCCTTTTTGCAGACAGCGGAAGGGGAGAATCTCGACAAACACGGCGCCCTGCGGGGGATTGAACGGACGAAAGCCAGATGTGCGGAAGGAACGCTTCGGTTCGGCATTTCAAATGCACTGACGGAGCCATTGTCCATTCCGACGGGGACTGTCTGTTTGACAGAAAACTGGACGGCCTTTGAGACGACAGAGGATGGTGTTTTGAAAGCGGGAAATCTGACGACGGATGTGGCAGCCCGGGCGGTTGAAGCAGGAGACAGCGGAAACGTTCTGGCGGGGCAGATTGTGGTCATGCAGACAAAACCGGACGGGATTGAAACGGTGACCAATGTTGATTCCTTTACCGGCGGACGGGAGGAGGAAACCGACGAATGCTATCGGGAACGAATCCTGGCGGCATATCGGGGACTTTCCAATGGAACGAACATTGGGTATTACCAGAAACTGGCACTCGGCGTGGAGGGAGTGGATTATGCGGAGGTCATTCCCAGAGTAAACGGCATTGGCACAGTGGGGGTAGTGGTTTCCACGGAAAGCGGTACGGTGCCGGCATCTGTGATTGCAGAAGTAAACGAGCAGATGGCCCAGCGGCGGGAACTGGGCATTACAGTGACAGTATCGACGCCTACAAAGTTGGAAGTAAGCATAGAGGCAACGCTCCAAACGGCGGAAGGATATACGTTGGCCCAAGCACGGGAGTCGGTTGAAGCGGCCCTGCGGGCGTGTTTCTCAGGGAATCAAATTGGAAAGACCATTTACCGCAATAAACTGATTGCGGCGGCAATGAATACCGGAACGATCTGTGATATTACATTGACAAGCCCCGCATCCGATGTAAAAGCAACAGAAAAGCAGAGACCGGTGCTTCAAAACATTGCTTTGGAGGGTGCGTAAATGGGCTATGGCGCAGATTTGAAACAGTTACTAAAACCATTGGGCGTTTACCGATTTGATGGTTACAGCGGGGGAGAGTTGGATGCGCTGGGCTATGGATTGGACCGGGTGGAGGAATCTCTCAAATCGCTTCAATCCCAGCTTTTTCTGCAAACAATGGGGCAACAGGGGGCGGAGTACATAAAAGAACTATTCCCCATTGTCGGGACGAGGGAGATCGAGACAAATACGATGATGACGCTTTTTCAAATCGATCAGGTTTCCTTTACACCGGAAGAGATTCAGAAAACACTGGAGGCCTGCGGCGTTCCGGTGACATTGACAGAGCAGGGGAAAATGCAGATCCTTGTGACACTGACACAAGCGCTGACAAATGCGGAGGATGCGGCGGCACAGATGTGGGTGCTGGAACAGATTCTGCCGTGCCATTTGGGGATCACATGTATCTACCAGTATACAAACTCCAGCACAGGAAGTTTGGTGCAGGAGCAGGCATCTCTGGATGCTCTGCGGAGCAGAAGCCGAAAGGATTGGGAGAATATTTTGAGTGCAGAAAATTAAACGGTTTTTCTGAATTGCAAAGAGGGACTGTTGCAAAATAGATTTCAGAAATTTGACCGGATATTGAAACGGGAGAAACCACAGGTTTTCGTGATTTCTCCCGCTAATTTTAACTTTTTGCGCGAACACTTTCCAAAGAAATCGCATTTTGCAACGCGTACTTTTCTGTAATCACGTTATATGCCGGTTCCGAAGACGCAGAGAATACAATGGGTTAATAGACGCCCAGTTTACCGATATAGCGGTCAATCAATTGAAGCTTTTCCGCGTTGCTTCCGCCTACCCGGCGGGAAAGCCCGGCGCACAGGATCTCCATGACCAGCTGAACACCGACATAGGAGTTAAAGAAGCTGTTGGTATCTACATCCACCGTCAGCAGCACAGAAGCATACTGAGCCAAGGGAGCGCTGGGCCGGTCGGTGATCACGATGATTTTAGCGCCGGCATCTTCTGCCAGCTGGAGCGCCTGCCGATCCATCTCAGAATATCGGGGAAAGCTGAACAGGATGACGCAGTCGTCCTGCTCAATGTCGCACATATGGTCGATGACGTTGACAGAACTTTCCCAGGTCGGGATGACATCAGGAACCTGATGCCGCAGGAGAAGGTTAAAATAGGAAGCGACCCCGGTGTTGGCACGGGAGGCAACAATGTATTTACGATGGGAATGCAGAAGGAGATCAATTGCGCTGTCAAAGGCGTCTACAGGGTTATTTTTTATGACGGAAGTAATATTGGCCTCCGTGTTCATCAGAAATTCCTGAATGTAGTTCTCCGCATTGTGGGCCATGCTGGCCTGAAGCCGTTCATAGGGGACAGCCACGGCGGAAGAGATCCTGCCCATACGCTCTGTATGGGATTTTCGAAGCGCTTTCTGAAAGTCCATATAGCCGGAGAAGCCAAGCGCCCGGGCAAAGCGGATGACGCTGGCTTCGCTGATGGCCAGCGCATTGGCAATTTCTGTTGAGGTCATAAAACAGGCGTCCATTTCATGATCTAAAATAAATTCACCGATGATGCGGCTGGTCTTTGTCAGTGTCTTCTGCCGCAATGCGTCCTTTAGCTGCTGCATATTCAAGCCTTCTTTCCCCATGCTCTTTTCATTAAACCACACTTTGTCGGGAAATGCAATACAATGGGCGGAAATGTCAGAGTAATCAAGAATGTTATCCTGATATTTCCGGCGGTTTACGCTTTTGAAACATTTTAAACAAAAGCACACAAAACACACACTGAAAACGCATAAACAAATGGGGTGATCAGTGAGATTTGTACATAATAGTGAAAATCAAAGTAACATTTCAACCATTTTGGTTGATTTTTAATTAATGCAATTGGCGGGGAATATGTTATAATAAACAGGTATGATCAGACCCAATATGATAGGAGGATTACACATGAAGAAAATACTTGCATTGCTGCTGGCGATGATCATGGTGCTGTCCCTGTTTGCAGCCTGCGGCGATTCCAACTCTGCGGTGTCTTCTGCGCAGACAGAAGCATCTGTTCCCGAAAGTTCGGAAGTACCTGAAGCGGAGGAACCCCCTGCGGCAGTTTCCACAGAGGAAGGTTCTGCGGCAGAGGAACCCCCGGTAGAAGAGGAAAAGGGGCCGTTTGTGGCAGATTCTGCGGTTCTTCCGCTGGCAGATGGTGAAGTATTGACTTATTTCTGTGAACTGCCGGGCTATATGTCCATGTTCAACGTCAACGACTATGATGATCTTCAGGCCATGAAGTATGCAGAGGAAATCACCGGAGTGGACATCAAGTTTACCATTGTCAACTCGGAATCCCTCCAGACGAACTTCCAACTGATGGTGGCGTCTGGCGCCATTACGGATTTGGTCTCCGGCGCATCTGACCAGTATGCCAGTTCTGCGCAGATGATCGAGGACGGCGTGGCAATTGACTTGATGGAGTATCAGGATAGCCTGCCGAACTTCTGGAATGTGCTCAATTACTATGACGCATACAAGCCTATGGCGATTACCCTGGACGGAACAATGCCCGAAGTTATCTGCATAGCGGATGATTATTTGACTCAGAGCGGTATGCAGATCCGGAAAGACTGGCTGGATAAGCTGGGCATGGATGTTCCTGAGACCATTGATGAACTGCATGACGCCCTTCTTGGATTTGTCAATGAGTGCGGCGCGGATAAGGCGCTGCTGCTGACCGGTTCCCCCCAGATGACCGGCACTTCAATTGTTGGCGGCATGGGCACCATTGGTTATGATCCCAGCACCACGTCAAATATGTATGTGGTTGACGGCGAGGTTCGCAACGGCTTCCTGGACGAAGAGTATAAGGAGTATATGGAAATGATTGCCCAGTGGTATGACGAGGGCATCATTGCAAAGGATTTTGCCACGGAATCCAATGATCCCTTTACCTCCAATGCGGACAGCTACATTCAGGGCGGCAATGCCGGTGTCTGGAGTTCCATGTCTGATAATATGGATCAGAATTTGGAGGCAGGAAAGTCCCTGGATCCCGATTATGACATCGTTCCCATGGCGCAGCCCATGGAGACAGCCGGTGAAATCTTCCACTTTGGCGACAGCAGGATCGGCGCCAATGCTATGGGCAAAAACATCGCTATCTCCGACTGCTGCGATGATATAGAGTTGGCCTGCTCGTGGATTGATTTCTTCTTCAGTGAGGAGGGCATTCGTCTTGCCAATTATGGCCTTGTGGATAACGATAACTGGGATAGTTCGGACGATACCTATTCGGATATCGACACAGAGATGAATCTGGAACGGTTGACTGACGGCACATTCCCCATGATTTCCTTCGGTACCACTTATTATACGCTGGCCTGTGTGGCGACCCTGCAGGACTTTGACCGCGTGTTTGGCACCTACTCTGACCTGAACCTCAGCGCTATGGAGTTGTGGACAGAAACGTCGGATGATCTCTACACGCTGCCTGCGGCCATGGAACTTACGATTGAGGAGAGTGAGCGGTACAGCAACATTTGGAACGACCTTTCCACGTATGCGGATACCGAGATCTTTAAGTTTGTCATGGGCGAATATAACTTTGATGAGGATTGGGATGCGTTCATCGACGAACTCAAGGAAATGGGCATCGAGGAATGTGTGGACATCTATCAGGGCGCTTATGACCGTTATGTGGAGGCCTACGGCGCGTAATGCTCAAAAAGTAAATTTGGGTGCGCTGCAAAATGCGGTTCATGCAGAAAGTGCCCGCCCCAAAAATTAGAAATAGCGGGAGAAATCACGAAAACCTGTGGTTTCTCCCGCTTCACTATCAGGCCAAATTTCTGAGAAGACTATTTTGCAACAGACCTTTTCTATGAATAAAGAAAAGAGCCTGTGAAAAAGTCTTTTTGCCCGAATGGAGAGTCGATAAAAAGTTATGTGGAATCAGATTATGTCCAATTCCGCATAACTTTTTATAAATTCAACTTAAGATATCGGGACTTAGCCGGGTGCCCGTAAAATGGTAATCGAAAAATGAACGGCAACTGCCGTACAGGATTGGTTGCAAATCAAACGGTTTTACGGAGGCATCGCCATGAAACGGCTGACATCTTGTGAGGTCAATGTCGACACCGGCTGCGTGGAACTACACTACTCCGATGGGGATATGCTTGCCATCGACTGCACCGCTGTGGAGAACAGCATCGAAACGACGATGAATCAGCGGTCGGAGATGGACTGGCTCATTTTTAACGCGCCGCTTGATTACGCACAGCTTGTCTTGAGCGGAGGACTTGAGGACTACCTCAAACGAGTATCCGGCCCATACAGCGGCATCGGTTGGGATTCATAAGGCAAACACGAAGCGCCCATCCTGGTCTTGCAGAAATGCTTGACCGGGGTGGGCGCTTTTTTGCGTTTAGGGCTGAGTGATTTATTGCCCTATCTGTGGAATGACCGTCATTTCAAGGTTGTAGGTTTGTCAAACATATTGGACAGCGAACTCATTGGGAGAGAGCCGGGCTAAGGGCCGCATAG
>CAZGOQ010000025.1:0-22910 GCA_964527315.1 uncultured Oscillospiraceae bacterium
AAACAGCGGCAAATCTCTTTGGAAACAGGTTGAGATTTCAAATGTTTTTTGATATAATATCCAGAAAAATAAAAATGGATGTGTATTGAGATTGAAATACGGCACTTGGAAAGTTCGGCCCCTGGAGGGGAACCGGGTCGCGGCACTGCAGTCCGCAGGCATTTCTCCGCTTGCGGCGGCATTGCTGGCAGCAAGAGGATATGACACGCCTGAGAAGGCGCACACGTTTTTGACTTCCGGGAAAAATCCGCTGAGAGACCCCTATGAACTGCCTGATATGGAGATGGCGGCGGCGCGGGTGCGGCGGGCCATGGAACAGGGAGAAGTCATCGCGGTCTATGGAGATTATGACGTAGATGGGATCACGGCAACCTGTCTGTTGACTGATTTTCTGATCAGGCAGGGGGCAAACTGCGTTTGGTATATTCCGGCCCGGCTGGAAGAGGGGTATGGCTTGAACGAACAGGCCATCCTGGGACTGAAAGAGAAAAATGTGAAATTGATCATTACCGTTGACTGCGGGATCACAGCAGTGGAGGAAGCAAAGATTTGCAGTGCACTGGGGATAGAACTAATCATTACGGATCACCATGAATGTAAAACCGAACTGCCGGAGGCCCTGGCAGTGGTGGACCCCCATCGAAAAGACGCACAGATGGAATTCCCCCATCTGGCGGGAGTTGGCGTGGCCTTTAAGCTGGCGGCGGCGATTTCCGGCGATCAGGCGGGCATATTTCGGGAATACTGCGACCTGGTCAGTCTGGGCACAGTGGCGGATGTGATGCCGCTGATCGATGAGAACAGAACGCTGGTGACCGGCGGGATTGCCGCCATGCAGAATTCCCGGCGTTTCGGACTGCAGGCGCTGATGCGGGAATGTCAGATCGTACCCGGCACGGTTACATCCTCTACCATAGGCTATACGCTGGCGCCCCGTATCAATGCGGCGGGCCGAATGGGCAAGGTGGAACTGGCAGCGGAACTGCTTTTGACGCAGGATATGAAAAACGCCGAAGTTCTGGCAAACCAGCTTTGCCGGTTGAACCGACAGCGACAGGAGATTGAAGCGGAAATCTATGAGGATGCGGTTAGAAAGCTGGAGGGCGTGCAGGAAGATGCGATTGTACTGGCCGGAGATAACTGGCATCAGGGCGTCGTGGGAATCGTGGCGTCCCGACTGGCTGAGGAATATGGCTGCCCGGTATTTCTTATCTGCTTGTCCGGCGACATGGGAAAGGCTTCGTCCAGAAGCTATGGCGGTTTTCCGTTGTTTTCCACGTTGGAGCAGCTGGAACCGCTGCTGGAAAGCTTTGGCGGCCACGAGTTGGCGGCTGGCTTTACCATTCGTCGGGAGCATATCGCAGAATTTCGGACGAGAGTCACAGCGTTGGCAAAAGCGTATCGTGAGACCCATCCCGACGGGGGCGCTCTGAAATTGGACTGCGCAATCACACCAGCGCTGCTGACAACAAGAAACGTAGCGGCCCTTGACCGATTAGAGCCTTTTGGAGCGGGCTTCGCAAAACCGATGATGTTTATGGAGCATATGCAAATCGTGCAGCTGATGGAGGTCGGCGGCGGAAAGCATTTAAAGCTTCAACTCAGCAATGGCAGGACGGAGGTGGACTGCATTTTCTTCTCCACCACCGCCTGCAGGGCGGCTGTTGCCCTTGGAGATATGGTGGAGGTGGCGTTTACCCCGCAGATCAACGAGTTTCGCGGGATGCGCAGCGTGCAGCTGAATTTAACGGATATTCGTCCGGATCGGTCCTGCCGTCAGGCAATGAGGCGGGAAAAGGAGATCTATGACAGGCTGATATGCGATGCGGTGACAGCAGTGGAGGCGGACGCGCTGATTCCGCGCCGGCAGGAGTTTGCCGCATTGTGGCGCTATCTGACGGCCAACTGTGTGGAAGGCGGCGTAACAGACCAGGTTTCCACCCTGGCGCGAAAGGTTGCGCGCAGCGCGGATTTACCGGTATCCTTTGTACGAACAAAAATTTGCCTGGATGTGATGGCGGAGCGCGGCCTGCTGCAAATGGAACAGCGTGCGCACGGCATTTTCATCCGATTGACCCCCAACACGGAAAAGGTTAATCTGGAGGATTCTGAAATATTGATCAAACTACAGCATTTGAAAGAGAGGTGACGGTCGTGGAATCCGTTTCAGAACATTATGCGGGAATGAAAAATGCGATTAAAAAATATACGCCTTATGTGGACATGGAGAGGGTGAACGCGGCCTACGAATATGCGGCGAGTCAGCATGAGGGGCAGATTCGAAAGGACGGCTCGCCTTATATTATCCATCCGCTGGCTGTGGCACAAATTGTGGCAGAAATGGGACTGGATACCGATGCAATTCTGGCGTCGCTGCTCCATGACTGCATCGAGGATACCGGTTCCAGTCATGATGATATCGCCAAGCTGTTTGGGCAGACGGTGGCGGAACTGGTGGAAGGTGTGACCAAGCTGACCCGCGTAAACTTTCAGTCCATGGAAGAAGAACAGATGGAGAACCTGCGGAAAATGTTTCTGGCCATGAGCAAGGATATCCGGGTCATCCTAATCAAAATTGCAGACCGGTTGCACAATACCAGAACTATGCAATACCAGACGCCTGCCAAGCAGCGGAGCAAATCACTGGAGACCATGGAGGTCTATGCACCATTGGCCCATCGGCTGGGAATGCAGAAAATCAAGTGGGAACTGGAGGATACGTCTCTGAAATATCTTGACCCGGTGGGATATGAGGATATTTCCCATCAGTTGGATGAAAAAGAGGCGGCCAACGCGCAGATGATGGCCTCCATCCGTGAAAAAATTGAAAAACGGCTCCGGGACAACGGCATCCGGTTTCAAATTTATGGCCGGGTGAAACATATTTATTCGATTTACCGGAAAATGTATTCCCAGAACAAGACGCTGGACGAGGTTTATGATCTCTATGCGTTTCGGATCATCGTGGACAATATTGCGGACTGCTACAATGTGCTGGGCCATGTGCATGATCTTTATAATCTGGTGCCGGGACGGTTTAAGGACTATATTTCGACGCCCAAGCCCAATGGATATCAGTCGCTGCACACCACCGTCATTGGCTCGGAGGGGATCCCCTTTGAGGTGCAGATCCGCACAGCGGAGATGCATCACACCGCAGAATACGGCATCGCAGCTCACTGGAAATATAAAGAAGGGATTTCCGATGAGGGCGGCGAAGAGGAATTTGAATGGGTGCGTCGTCTGCTGGAGAATCAGCAGGATTCCGAGGCTGAAGACTTTATTTCCAATCTGAAAATTGATATGTTCGACGATGAGGTCTTTGTCTTTACTCCTCGGGGCAAGGTAATCTCGCTACCTGCCGGTTCAACACCCATTGACTTTGCCTACGCGATCCATTCTGAGGTGGGAAATCACATGGTGGGGGCGAAGGTCAACGCCAGAATCGTGGGTTATGACACAGTGCTGCAAAACGGCGATATTGTCGAGGCCATTACTTCCAAATCCGCCAAAGGCCCCAGCCGGGACTGGCTGAGTCTGTGCAAATCCAATCAAGCCCGGGTGAAAATTCGGCAGTGGTATAAAAAAGAACGCCGGGAAGAAAACATCGTTCACGGAAAGCAGAGTTTTGAGGAAGAACTGCGACGGATCGGCGTGTCCGCATCCATTGTGACCAATGAAAACCTGCTGCCCCATATTCTCAAAAAGTTGTCCTACGGCACATTGGAGGATATGTATGCGGCCATTGGCTACGGCGGATTGACGGCGGTAAAGGCGGTCAATCGCATAAAAGAAGAACTCCTGCGTTTTCAGAAAAAAGAGACTGTTGAGCCGGCGGCCAAGGACATTACTTCCATTCATAAAAAGTCCAGGCAGAGTACATCCGGAGTTGTTGTGGAGGATATGGACAACTGTTTGGTCAAGTTTGCCCGTTGCTGCACACCGGTGCCCGGTGATGACATTGTCGGGTTTATTACCAAGGGCTTTGGAGTTTCCGTCCACCGGAGAGATTGCCCTAATGCGGCTGGTGCGGCATCAGACGCACCGGAGAATGCCGGCCGCTGGGTCAAGGTCACCTGGGCGGCGATGCCCATGGAGAACTTTTCCACCTCCTTTGAATTGGAGGCCACAGACCGGGACGGCATCCTTTTGGACGCCGCTATGGTGATTTCCGGGTTGAAGCTGAAGTGCTCGGAACTGGGCGCCCGGTCCGACCATAAGGGCAACTGCAATATCTCCATCACAGTGGAGGTACGAGACGCGGCGGAACTCAACAACATCAAAACGAGACTGGCAGCCATCAAGGGCGTACGGAGCGTTCGACGGGGGCATCACTGATGCGGGCGATACTCACAAGGGTAAGATCCGCTTCCGTCGCCATAGCAGGAGAGATCACAGGAAAGATTGGGCAGGGATTTCTGATCCTGTTGGGCGTTGGCCCGGAAGACACAGAGGAGGACTGCCGAACGCTTTGCAAAAAGCTGCTGAGCCTGCGGATATTTACCGATGAAAACGGAAAGATGAATTTAGGACTGGAACAGGTTGGGGGCGGCGTACTGGTGGTGAGTCAGTTTACGCTCTACGGGAACTGCAAGAAGGGCCGCCGACCAGACTTTTTGGGCGCTGCGCCGCCGGAGAAGGCGGAGAACCTGTATGAACTGTTCCTGAAGTACTGCGAAGAATTGGGATATCCCCCTCAGCATGGACGCTTCGGGGCGGATATGCAGGTGGAATCGGTCAATGACGGGCCGGTGACGCTGATTGTGGATACCCAGAAACTGTGAAAGGGGCAAACTGATGAAAATTGAAGCGGTACAAGTTGGAGAACTTCAGACCAACTGCTATATTGTTTGGGATGAAAATACAAAAAACGCCGCGGTGATCGACCCCGGTGACGACGGAGCGTTTCTGGCGGATCGTTTAAAAAAACACGGTCTGACACTGCAATATATTCTGCTGACCCATGGACACTTTGATCATATTGGCGGCGTGGAGGAACTGCGGGAAATTTGCGGCGGAAGTCCAAAAATCTATCTGTCGGGAAAGGATTTGGGACTGGAGGCGGTGTTCCATGAAACCATTACACTGGACCCCAAAACGGTAACAGACTGGAAAGAGGGGGATATGGTTTCGATGGATTCTATTACTTTCCGGGTTATGGAGACTCCCGGCCATACGCCCGGCTCGGTGTGCCTGCTCTGCGGGGACATTTTGTTCTCCGGAGATACGCTGTTTCAGGGTTCCTGTGGCCGGACGGATTTTCCCGGCGGAAGCTGGACGCAGATGAGCCAGTCTCTCAAGCGGCTCTATGAGTTGCCGGGAGATTATACGGTGCTTTCCGGGCACACCGGCTCCACAACCCTGGAGCGGGAGCGAAAAACGAACAGCTTCATGCTGTCGGCAGTCCAGTGAAACTCCGACTGATCGGGCACAGTAACCGCTATGCCATCGAACAGCTTTCGCTGATTTTATTCCCGGAGGAGAAACCGGAATACACAGAAGAAGCCTTTGACGGGGATGGAATCATCTCAACGCTTTCTGTGGGGGAATTCTGGATCACAGCTACCGCAAAAATCACACTGAGCAATGTGACGTCCCACGGGACGGCCCGATGCAAAACCCCAAATGCGACGGAACGGCTTCAACGGCAAATTCTCAGACAGAGTTTTTATAAGGCGGCGCTTACCTTTTTGGACAAGCCGCCGGCTTGGGGGGCGCTGTCTGGCGTGCGGCCAACCAAGCTGGTTTCCCGGCATTGGATGGAGGGCGGAACAAGAGAAAGCGCGGACAGGATGCTCCGGGATGGCTATTATGTGTCGGACAAACGGCGAGAACTGTGCCTGGATGCGGCGGAGGCAACGATGGCGGCGCTGGGCAAACAGCAATCGGGCGATATCTCCCTCTATGTGGGGATTCCTTTTTGTCCCACCCGGTGCATCTATTGCAGCTTTGTCTCTGCGGCCATTGAAAAATCCCGGCATTTGCTCAAGCCCTATTTGCAGGCGCTGGAGCGGGAGATCCGGGCGGCGGCGGAGGGACTTTCTAAAAATCCCCGGCGCATCCGAACCGTTTATATCGGAGGCGGTACGCCGACAACGCTGGATGCCGGACAGATAACCTGGCTGCTCCAAACGCTGCATGAAACATTCGATTTATCGGGGTGCCTGGAATTTACGGTAGAGGCCGGACGACCGGACACACTGGATCCGGAAAAACTCAGGGCCATCCATCTCGGCGGCGCGACCCGCATCAGCATCAATCCCCAGACCATGGAGGACGAGGTACTCAGGCGCATGGGACGCAGCCATACCGGCGATGATATTATCCGGGCATATGAGCAGGCGTTGGCAGTTGGAATTACCGATATCAATATGGATCTCATTGCCGGCCTGCCAGGAGACACGTTTTCCGGATTTCAGCATACCATAGAAAAAGTGATGGAAATGCGTCCCACCAATATTACCGTTCACACCTTGGCACTGAAAAAAGCGGCAACGCTCTATTATCAGGAAAAAACCTTTCTTCCCACAGAAGAGACAGTGGAAGCGATGCTGCGCTGCGCCGAAGAAATGCTCCGGGAAAAGGCATATCATCCCTACTATCTCTACCGGCAGAAATATATGACCGGCAGCTTTGAAAATGTGGGGTGGAGCAGGAATGATCATGACAATCTTTACAATATATATATGATGGAGGAATTGCACTCCATCCTCTCTGTGGGGGCCGGCGGCGTGACGAAAATCGTTTGCGGCCAAAAACTGAGCCGGCTGCAAAACCCCAAATATCCGCAGGAGTATATCCGGGATATACAGGAAATCTGCAAAAAAAAGCGGGAGGTGTGTCTTTGAATTACGAACTTTTTGAAATCGAAAAACAGCTTCAGGAGAATCCGGCTGAGATCATTGCGCATTGTGAGGAACACTATTTTTCCGGGTTGGAAACGGCGGCGGAAGCGGTACTGCTGAACCGAATGGAAAGTCCTGTGGTGCTGCTTGCCGGCCCCTCCGGCTCCGGCAAGACTACCTCCGGCCTGCGCCTCAAGGAACTGCTGTCGGAACGCGGCGTTACGGCGCACCTGATTTCCATGGACAACTATTTTCGTTCCTGGGATGCAGCAGATTTCCCCCGGACGGCGGATAATCAGAGAGATCTGGAGTCTCCACTTTGTCTGGATATTCCTCTGCTGAACGAGCATTTTTCACGGCTCTGCGCCGGAGAAGATATTGCTGTGCCTGTCTATGATTTTCCCAGCCACAGCCGTGTGGAGGGACAGAGTGTCCGGATGGACGCGTCTCTGGGAGATGTGTTTATTTTTGAAGGGATTCACGCGCTGAATCCGCTGTTTACGGAGCAGCATCCGGAGGCCTGTCGGGTCTACGTCGCGCCGGAATCCGGTTTCACGCAAAATGGGACGCTGGTATGTCCCCCCAGCAGTCTGCGGCTGATGCGGCGGCTGGTACGGGATTATCAATTCCGGGGCGCTGCGGCGGAGTACAGTCTGCAATTATGGGGCAATGTGGTTTCCAGCGAAAAGCTGCATATCACACCCTATCAAACAGGAGCGCACGCTGTGGTGGATACTACGCTGGGCTATGAGTTGGGTGTTTTGCGGCCCTTTATTCTGCCGCTGATCGAGCCTTTGCCTCGGGAGGTGTCCTGTCGGGCGGAGGTGGATGCGGCGCTTGCGGCGCTTTCAGCAGTCACAGAAGTGAATGCAGAATTGGTGCCCGATACATCTATTTTGAGAGAGTTTATCGGCACCCCACCCGCTCCCTCTGAGGGGGGAGAGTTGGAAAGGACGGAATAAGATGCGCTATCAATTTTCGGATTATGAAAAGGCGATGGAGACAATCAAAGCGCGGCTGGGCGATTTTCGGCCGGAAATCGCCATGGTACTTGGCTCCGGATTGGGGGAGATGGCGGAGATGGCGGAGGATCCGATTGCCATTTCCTATGGAGAAATTCCCGGCTTTCCCGTTTCCACCGCGCCGGGGCATAAAGGGCAGCTGGTATTCGGCACACTGGCAGGAAAGAAAGCTGCCATTATGCAGGGACGGCTCCATGCCTACGAGGGTTACAGCTTTGAAGAAGTCTGTTTTCCACTGCGGGTTTTGCGGCTGCTGGGCGCGGACAAGCTGCTCATTACCAATGCCAGCGGCGGCGTGAATCTCAACTTGAAGGTGGGAGATATTTGCCTGATCACCGACCACATCAAGTTCTTTATGGATTCCCCGCTGCGGGGACAGAACATGGAGGAATTCGGCCCACGGTTCCCGGACGCAACCCATCTCTATACTCCTCGGCTTCAACAGACGGCCAGGGATGCCGCCAAAGCCCGGAACATGGAACTGAAAGAGGGCGTTTATATGTATTTCCCCGGGCCGTCCTATGAGACTCCGGCGGAAATTCGGGCCATCCGCATTTTGGGCGGCGATCTGGTGGGGATGAGCACCGTGCCGGAGGTATTGGCGGCGGGACATGCCGGGATGGAAGTTTTGGGCTTCTCGCTGGTCTGCAATGCGGCTGCCGGTATTACCGGGGAGGCGCTCAGCGAGCAGGAGGTTCTGGACGCGGCGGAGGCCGCGAAAGAGCGGTTTTCGGGGCTGATATATGAATGCGTAAGACAAATGTAAAAAATCAAGGCTCCCTTGGAACCTTGACAAATGAAACCTCTTGGGGTATACTGAAAGCGAAAAAGGGCGCCACCGGCAGACGGTTGGCTCCTCTCAGTAGTTAAAGAGTAACCGCCAAGATTGGGGATCGGGGCGGTTACTTTTTTATTGACGAAATAAAGGTCAATAATACCAACGATCAATATGCCTATCTGAATGAAATCAGAGTATGTAACATATCCATTCATGGTGCAGCCCCCTTTCATAAGTTTGGGGAGCTACCTTCAAGAAGTGTCCCCCTGAATCAATGAGGGACAGCCAACCGCCTTTGGCGTTGCCAGTGACACTAAGGGGACAGTATCACTTTTTGGGTGAAAATACAAGATAATTACGATTTATGCTTTTACAGAAAGGAATGTTATGCAGGAAATCATCACGGAACGATGTCAGATCAAACCACGCAATGCCGCTCACTTGAAAGAAGCCCTGACGTTGTTTACTTCACCGGCAGTCCGTGAATTTTTGGGTGGTCCGCTTCCGGAAGAATTTGCGAAAAAACGTCTTGCGATTGGCTTACATCCAAGGACCTGCATTTTGCGGTAATAAGAAAATCAGACAGCAAATTATTGGGCGTTGTAGATCTTGCGCCCTATCACGAACCGGGCAGGTTGGAATTGAGCGATCTATTTCTCCCAAGCGTCTGGGGGCATGGATATGCTGTTGAGAGCATTCAAGCAATTTTACAATACTGCGGAGATGAATTGCATTTGACGCAAATCGTTTCCGAAACTCAGAAGAAAAATATCCGTTCCAGCAAACTGCTGGAGCGGTTGGGATATGGATTGGAAAAACAGGTAGAGCGATTTGGCGCGGAGCAGTGCGTGTATGTGCGGGTTCTGTAGCCCAGAAAGGAACCTTTCTATGGACATATTATTTTCAAACATCACAGCCGTTACCATGTCGGACAAGCTTCCAGTCATTCCGGGAGCCCATGTGGGCGTGACCGACGGGAAAATCTCTTACATCGCCCAAAAGCCGCCGGAGAATGCGGCACAGAGGGTCATTGACGGCCGGGGCATGGTGCTGATGCCGGGTCTGATCAACTGTCACACGCATCTGCCCATGACCCCGCTGCGCGGCTACGGGGACGACAACAATCTCCAGGACTGGCTGAGCAACTATATCTTTCCCAAGGAGGATCTATGGGACAGCCGGGCCATTCGGGCGGCGACATTGCTGGGATTGGCGGAATGCATCCGATTTGGAACGACCTCTGTTTCGGATATGTATTATTTCTCCGACGACATCTGCCAGTGTGTGGCGGAGTCCGGCATCAAGGGCAATATCTCCCGGAGCATTACCGCCTTTGACGAGGACTACTGCTTTGATACCCATGGCCCCTCTCAGGAATTGGCGGCGCTTCATGAAAAATGGAATGGTTACGACAATGGTCGCATTCAAACAGAGGTCTCCATTCATGCGGAGTATACCTCCTATGATAAGGTGTGGCACGCACTGGCGGAGTATGCCATCAACAACGAATTGGGAATGCACGTCCACGTGTCGGAGACGCAGAACGAGCAGGAGAGCTGTCTGGACAAGTATGGTCTGACACCGGCGCAGTTGCTGGATATTTACCATGTTTGGGATACACGGTCTCTGGCGGCGCACTGCGTATATCTGACAGACGAGGATATGAACCTGTTTGCCCGCCGGGGCGTTACAGCGGTCCACTGCCCCAACAGCAATTTGAAGCTGGCTTCAGGCATTGCGCCGGTACGGAAAATGCTGGACAAGGGAATGAATGTGGCGCTGGGGACGGACGGTGTGTCCTCCTCCAATAACGCGGATCTCTTTGAAGCCGTTAAGCTGGCGGCGCTGCTCAGTAACGGCACTACCCTTGACCCGGTTTCCTTGACGGCGCAGGAAGCCCTGAAGCTGGCGACAGTCAACGGAGCGAAAGCCCAGGGCCGGGAAACGGAATGCGGCATGATCGCGCCGGGGCTGGACGCGGATCTCATTATGCTGGATTTTGCTCAACCCCATCTGATCCCATGTCACAATCCCATCAGCAATCTGGTCTACGCTGCCTCCGGGCATGATGTGTGCCTGACCATGGTGCGGGGCAGAATCCTCTATGACCATGGGCAGTATACCACCATTGACTTGCAGTCGGTATTGAGAGAATTCCACGACTATGTGATCCCCCTGATGTTTGGAAAGGAGCAGGCCAATGGCTGACCGCAGCGAAGGAAAGGCAAAAAAACAGGGATTTTTGCAGGGCGCAGCTATTTTGACCATTGGCACACTGTTGGTCAAACTGATTGGTGCGCTCTATAAGATCCCTATGAACCGGATCATCGGCACCGAGGGCTTTGGACACTTCAGCGTGGCCTACAGCATCTACAATGTACTGCTGATGATCTCTTCTACAGGTCTGCCCATTGCGGTGTCCCGGATGATTTCCGAAGCCAATACGATGGGCCGGAAACGGCAGGTTCAGAAAATCTATCGGGTCAGTCTCCGACTGTTCCTGGTAATCGGTGTGATCTGTTCCGGGGCAATGCTGATTTTCGCGCCCCAGCTTGCGCGGCTGATGAAGGACCCGGATGCGGTCTACGCTATCAGCGCACTGGCACCGGCAGTGCTGTTCGTGTGCATCCTCTGCTCCTTCCGGGGCTATTTCCAGGGCCAGCAGTATATGACCCCTACGGCGGTGAGCCAGGTCATTGAGGCACTCTGTAAGCTGATCATCGGTCTGGGCGCTGTATTTGTGATTTTGCATTTGGGCTTTGGCGTCGCAGAGGCCGCCGGCGGCGCGATTTTGGGCGTTACCATCGGTACGGTGTTTGCTGCGGTCTATCTGTTTTTCCAGTATCAGAAGAAACAGGTGCGGCTGACACATGCAGATATGGCCAACCCGGTAGAATCCACCGGAAGCACATTGAGACAGCTGTTAAAGCTGGCAGTACCCATTACCATTGGTTCTGCGGGTCTGCAGATTTTTAACGCATTGGACACAATCATCATTGAGGGGCGGCTGCAGGATGCCATTGGACTGACTTACAAGGAAGCCACCTCTATGTTCGGTACCTATTCCGCAGCGCAGACCTTTTATATGTTGCCCTCGGCGCTGGTACAACCTCTTGCCATCAGTGTAATTCCCACGGTGACGGCGGCGCTGACACTGGGGAACTACCGCCGGGCCAGAAAGACGGAAGAATCCGCCGTCCGCATGACGGCTCTGATCGGTCTGCCCTGCGGCGCGGGATTGGCGGTGCTGGCCTATCCCATTCAGGAAATGATCTATGAGTATGACAGAGCGACGCTCAGTATTGCGGGGCCGCTGCTGGCGTTGCTGGGCATTGCGGTGATTTTTAACTGCATGGTGACGGTGACGAACAGCATTTTGCAGGCCCATGGCAAGGTGAATCTTCCGATTTTTACAACACTCATTGGCGGTCTGGTGAATGTGATCACGGATTACGCGCTGATTGGCATGGGAGCAATCCATATCTATGGGGCGGCCATTGCGACGATCGCCTACTGCGCGGTTATCATGTTCCTGAATATCGGAGCCATGCACAGGGCGTTGGATCTGCCGCCGAGGATCCTGAAGCAGTTTGTTAAGCCGATGGTGGCGACAGCGGCTATGGCCGCAGCGGCGTATTTCTCCTATGAAGCGGTTCTGGATCTTCTGTCATCCGGGACGCTGGCAACGCTTGTGTCTGTTGCAGTAGCAGTGTTGGTCTATTTGGCGCTGGTTTATGCCATGAAGATCATCACCTGGGATGACTGCCAGCTGCTGCCGAAGTCAGAATTCTTTGCAAGAATTCTCCATGTTTCTCCGACGACAAATGAGGATTAAGACTGGAAAAAACGGCAGATCATATTTCGCAAGCTGATTCCAATTTGTTTTTTCAAAAAAATTTCGAATTTTTTTGAAAAAACAAAAGAAAAGGCTTGCGTAGAAAGGTAAAGTATGATAAATTTTCATAGAAAGCAAAACTTCCAATTTTCCGACTTGGTACAGATTGTAAAAATTCTTCGGGCAGATGATGGGTGCCCTTGGGATCGGGTCCAGACCCATGAGAGCATTCGCCGCAATTTTTTGGAAGAGGTCTATGAAGCCTGTGAAGCCATTGATCAAAAGGACACAGATCATCTTCGGGAAGAATTGGGCGATGTGCTGCTGCATGTGGTATTCCATGCAGGGATCGAAACGGATGCGGGACATTTTACCATTGATGATGTATGCGACACTGTGGTAAAAAAGATGATTTCCAGGCATCCGGATTTATTCGGCGGAGAGAAGGGCCTTTCCTGGGACGAGATCAAGCGCCGGGAAAAAGGGCAGACCATTCCGGCAGATGAGTTGGATGCGGTGGCCCGCAGTCTTCCCGCTCTTTGGCGGGCAGAAAAGCTGCAAAACAAGGCGGAAAAGGCGGGCGTAGGCCGGTTGGAGGATCCGCAGGCTCGGTTAGAAGCCGCTGTCGCAGCGCTTTCCGGCGAAGGTGACAGGCAAAAGGCCTTGGGCGAGTTGCTTTTCGCGGCCGTGGATGCGGCCCGGAAATGCGGTATGGATCCGGAGGAAGTTCTTCACGCCCGCTGTGAGGATTTTCTGGAGGATATTCGGTGCAAATCCGCCGGAACTCCATGAAGAAATTTATTATTAGGTAAGGAGATTGTAAGTATGAACAAGACAGAACTGATTGTAGCAATTGCTGAGAAGGCCGGTACGACCAGGAAGGATACCGAAAAGGTTGTTTCCGCCATGCTGGAGGTCATTGCCGACCAACTCGCAAAGGGCGACCGTATCCAGCTGGTTGGCTTTGGTGCGTTTGAGACCAAGCATCGTGCGGCTCGTCAGGGCCGGAACCCCAGAACGAAGGAGCCTGTTCAGATTCCCGCTACCACCGTGCCCGTATTTAAGGCTGGTAAGGCGCTGAAGGAAAAGGTGGACAAGTAATTTGAGATGAAAAAGAAATTGTCTCAAAACTAAAATTTTCCAAACAAGCTGGTTTAAAAATTTCTGGAGAATTGCTGTGACAGGCAATTCTCCAGAATTTTTATCGAGCGAACGTTTATAATTTTATGGAAAAAAGAACTTTGAGACAGCCTGCTTTTGTGCAAGCCACCGTGCGACATCTAATGTTTGCCCATTTTTTTGAGAGTGGCGATCACAGCGGCAGGGGTCAACTCGTCCACATCCAGCGTGCGTTGGGCATCCTGAATGGCGGTGAGATCATGGGCGTCGGAATTGGAGAGAAAGCCGCCGGAGAAATGATATTGCGCCATGAGCGCTTCCCGGTCACAGTCTGGAGTAGTCTCATAGACGGTAAAGCCCATCGCTGTGTCCACCAGGCCCATGACGCCGATGATGGAATAGCTGGCCCGGTCAATATGGGCAGGGATGGCAAGCCCGTCAAACTGCTCCAAAAGCGCGTTTGCCTCATAGATGCCGATGGAGGAACCAAAGGCCAGAAGTTGGGTCTCCTCCTCAATGATTTCGTCATTTTCGTCCATGACAAACTGCGTGCCAAAGGCTTTGGGGCGGTTTTTTCGCTGGGGGAGCCGCGCATAGACATATTGGCGAAACGCCTCTGCCTTTTCCTGAGAGGGCAGCAGACAGAGCACATGGATGTCCTCTTTGGTAGTCAGTTCCATGGCGGGTACCACCAAGACCCCAACGGCGGCTCCTACCGCAGCGGCGGCAGGGGAATTTTTAGTGGTGTTATGGTCAGCGACGGCGATGACCTGAAGTCCCGCCAGCGCGGCCATATTGACCAGATTATTGGGTGTCATATCTTCCGCGCCACAGGGGGAGAGGCAGGAGTGAATATGCAGATCGTAAAAGACTTTCATCCCAGCAGTTCTTTCAGTTTCCAACAGAGCTGGTATTCATCCATATCGCTGCCCAGCAGCGTCACACCCTGCTTTTTCGCCCGCTCTAACAGTTCTGCGTCCGGCTGAACATTTTCGGATAGAATGGTGCAGGCAGTATCACAAAGCACGGCCACAGCGGCGACGTTTTGGTTGGACATAATGGTGATCCAGGCGGAATCCGCCGGGCATTTGCCCATGACCCAGCTTAAAAGATCGCCGCAGTATACGGTTTTGATCTCGCGGTCTTCCTCCTCCATATAAAAGGTTTTGAGTCCCAGGACTTCTACTAACTCCTGTATTGTCATAAAAATACTCCTTTCGCAAGCGAATATTGATTTTCTGTTGACAAATCTGTTCAGGGAAGCGGTTTTCGAAAGGGAGGCGGCACCAGTTCATCGGATTCCTCCTCATAACTGCGGCCTGCCCGCATTGTGCGGATGATATTGAAAATGCAGTCTCCCTCATCGGCAAAGCCTTCCGCCACGTCCCGTGAGAAGGCACGGCAGGTGGGGGCGCCGCAGTTGCCGCAGTCAAACCGCGGCAGCGTTTTCAGCAGGCGCTCCGCTGCCGCTTCAATTTGCAGCGCCTGAGAAATGGTGTCGGCAATCTCCGTGTCGATTTCCTCCAGTTCGAAATCCCAATCCAGCCGCTTTTCCAGCCAATCCGGCATACTCAGCCGCTTTTTGGGGATTGGATCGGTGATCTTTCGCATCCGGAGTTTTGCGGTATAAGGGTTTTCCACCATCAGACAGCCACCGAAGCAACTTTGGGTGCAAAGACCCAACTCAATATATTCCGCTTCGCTGACCTTGTCATCCTCCAATTCGCTCAAAAAGCTGGCGACACTTTCGGAAGTATCTACTGCCAGGGCCTCCCGATTGGGAAGCATATCGCATTGTCCGCCGGTTCGGCCCCAACTCAGACCCAGCTTGCCGCATCGTAGCAGATTTCCTGGGGATTCTATGGTTTTCATGGGACTCAGCAGCTTTAAGTACACCTCGTTGATGGGCAGTACATAATCTACCACACGTTCTTCCAGACCCAGAGGGTGATAGACCCGGGTGTTTTTAGCAGGACAGGGGGAAATCAGGCAGATTCCGATGTCCTGCGGGTCAAGGCCGGTTTTCTCCGCTGTTTCTTTCCGTGCCAGAATTGCTGTGACCTCAAAGGCGCAAAGCTTCTCCACCACATTGGGGATCAGATCCTGATACTCCATGGCGATGAGCCGGACGGCGGCAGGGCATTCAGAGGTGATTTTTGGAATCTCCCCGTCAAAGAATTCCTCCTCATGGGTCTGATAATAGTCTGCCAGCAGTTCTGCGCCGACGGCGGTAGGATACACATCGTCAAAACCCAGCAGAAGAAGCCCTTCATTGACCAGATTCATGTCATAGAGATTTTTGAATTGGCCATAGAGTGCTGTATCTGGCATGGCAATGTTATATTTGTATTCACTGAGTTTATCAAAGGTATCGGATTTTACGGAATAGGCATGCTGAGAGCAGACGGTCACACAATGGCCGCAGTCGATACAGCGGCGGTCGTGAATGATCGCCTTGCCCCGGTTAATGCGAATGGCCTGAGTGGGGCATACTTTGACACAAAGCGTGCAGCCGACGCATTTATCTCGATTTAAAACAATAGAATGATTCACGAATCCTCACCGCCAAATAATATGGTCATGGTCACAGTAGTGCCCACGCCGATGGTTGTGTCGATTTTCATATCATCCGCGTTACGCTTCATATTGGGCAGGCCCATGCCGGCTCCAAAGCCAAGGGCCCGGACATTGGAAGATGCGGTTGACCAGCCCTCCTGCATGGCCTGGTCAATATCAGGGATGCCGGGGCCATGGTCTTTCAGGACAATTACGATCTTCTCCTCATCCACGTTTAATTCTGCTTCGCCTCCGTTGGCGTGGATGACCATGTTGATTTCGCCCTCATACATACAAACCACAGCACGGCGCACAATGGGAAAGGGCAGACGGAGTTTTTTCAGCACCCGTTTGACCGCAGTGGAGGCCTCTCCGGCGGCGGAGAAATTTTCACCGTCGATGATGTAAGTGAGCTTGACAGTTTCCATATCCGTTCCTCCTATCGCTGGCCCAGACCGGCGGCATAGAGCCGACCGCAGGCGTTAAACATACGAAGCGGCGTGACCAGCACGATCATGTGACGCTGGCGGGCCATGTTCACCACGTCTTCAGAGGGGCACTTGCCCCGGACAAAAACGATGACGCTAATATCCATCATATCCGCTGTGCGGATCACCTGACTGTTGGTCAGACCGGTCACCAGACATTGAAGCTGTTCAGGACAGGCCAGAACGTCGCTCATCATATCGCTGGCAAAGATATGTTCCACTTCCGTGTTCAGCTGGCCTTCGCCGCAGAGCACCCTTGCGTCAAGGAGCTTCCGCAGGTATGTAATTTGCATATTGCGATCCTCCTCGAAACCCATTCCAAAAGAATTTTTACAGGCCCGAAATCTTTCTCGATATTGTACATTATATCACGAAATTACCGACGCTTTCAACTGTATCTTTGGGTATTTCCCCAATCTGGCTTTCATTGACAAAGGAAGGAGCCTTTATTATAATAAAGAGAGAACGATAAATTAGGAGTGAGTATGCCGTGGCAGCTTATGACCGTATTTACAATTTTTCCGCCGGACCCAGTATGCTTCCGCTTCCTGCTTTGGAGCGGGCCGCAAAAGAGATGATGAACTATGGCGGAAGTGGAATGTCTGTGATGGAGATGAGCCACCGGTCAAAGGCCTTCCAGCAGATTTTTGACGATACCCAGGCAAAGCTTCGAAAACTGATGAAGGTGCCGGAGAACTATAAGATCCTGTTTTTGCAGGGGGGCGCATCCACACAGTTTTCCATGGTGCCGCTAAATCTGATCGGCAAGACCGGAAAAGCGGATTATGCGGTGACAGGTAATTTCGCGTCCATTGCGTATCAAGAGGCCAAAAAATACGGAGAGATTTCTCTGGCGGCGTCCTCGGAGGACCGGGATTTTACCTATATTCCTGTGCAGGAACAGCTGAAGCTGTCCGCAGATGCATCCTATTTTTATTACTGCGCCAACAACACGATTTATGGAACAGAATGGCAGTATGTGCCGGAAACGGGGGATGTGCCGCTGGTCTGCGATATGTCCTCGGATATCCTTTCAAGGCAGGTGGACGTCAGCAAATATGGCATCATTTTTGCCGGCGCACAGAAGAACATGGCTCCCGCAGGCTTGACAGTGGCCATCATCCGGGAGGATCTGGCGGGGAGTGAACTGCCCTACACGCCTTTGATGCTGAATTATCAGATCATGATCGAAAAGGACTCCATGTACAACACACCGCCCTGCTGGTGCATCTATATGCTGGGGCTGGTACTGGATTGGCTGGAAGCACAGGGCGGTATTGCCGGTATGGAAAAGATTAAGCACGGAAAGGCGCAGATGCTCTATGATGTGATCGATCAGTCGAGGCTGTTTACAGCTGCGGCACAGCCCGACTCCCGATCGGAAATGAATGTGACGTTCCGAACTGGCAATGCGGATCTGGACGCCAAGTTTGTGGCGGAGTCAGTTGCGGCCGGTTTTTCCAATCTGAAGGGACACCGAAAGGTGGGCGGTATGCGTGCCTCCATCTATAATGCGATGCCCATCGAGGGAGTAGAGAAGCTTTGCGACTTTATCAAAGACTTTGACAGGAAGAATTAAAGATGCTTTGAGGCTTTATCAAGGCGTTTCATCAAAATAAATGAGGCGATTCACATGTACACCATTCAAACCTTAAATAAAATCAGCCCGTTGGGGCTGAATCAGCTGGAAGAGCAGAATTTTACCTTGACAGATGACTGTCAGGATCCGGATGGTATTTTGGTTCGCTCGGCGGATATGCTGAGCATGGAATTCGGCCCCAGCCTCCGGGCCATTGCCCGGGCGGGCGCGGGCACCAACAACATTCCGCTGGATCGGTGCGCAGAGAACGGCATTGTGGTCTTTAACACCCCTGGCGCGAATGCCAACGCGGTCAAGGAACTGGTCATCTGCGCGCTGCTGCTGGCATCCCGCGACGTGATCAGCGGCGTCAAGTGGTGCTGGAATCTGCCGGAGGACACCGGAGACGTGGAAAAGCTGGTGGAAAAAGAAAAAAGCAAATTTGTCGGGCCGGAACTGCTGGGGAAAAATCTGGGCGTGATCGGTCTTGGTGCTGTGGGCGTAAAGGTGGCAAATGTTGCGACATCGCTGGGGATGAATGTCTATGGATATGACCCCTATCTGTCAGTACAGAACGCGCTGGTTTTGAACGCTTCTGTCAAAGTGGTGGATTTAAAGACCATTTATGAGATGAGCGATTATATTACGATCCATTCCCCGCTGCTGCCTACCACCAAAGGAATGATCAATGAGACGTCCCTTTCCTCCATGCGCCACGGCGTTCGGGTCATCAATCTGGCCCGGGGCGGTCTGGTGGATGATGCGGATATGCTCTCGGCGCTGGAAAGCGGAAGAGTGTCGCGGTATATCACGGATTTCCCCAACAATGAACTGGTGGGCAAGAAGGGCGTTGTGACCATTCCACATTTGGGCGCGTCTACGCCGGAAAGTGAAGAAAACTGTGCCATTATGGCGGCACAGGAGTTGCGGGACTATTTGTTGACCGGAAATATCCGCAACTCGGTCAATATGCCCAATGTGGAGATGGCGCGGTCCGGCGCGGAACGGCTGGGCATCATTCACAGGAATATTCCCAAAATGATTTCCAATATTTCCACGCTGCTTTCCGATGAGGGCGCAAATATTGAGAACATGACCAACAAATCCCGGGGGGATTATGCGTATACGCTGATCGATCTTGGACAGGTGGTTTCGGAGGAAACTCTGAACCATGTGCGGGCGCTGGAGGGTGTCCTGCGGCTGAGAATTATCAAATAATCCGGGGGAGGGAGCGCGAAATGCGCTCCCTTTTGGATGGGAAACGACGCTGGCTTGTCCGGCCCGATCCGCTTTGCCATCGGGGCAAAGAATCAATATACGATAGAAGGTACACATATGGCAAAAGATATGACTCAGGGAAAGGAATGGAAGCAGATCCTGTCCTTTACGTTGCCGCTGATCGGCGGCAATCTGCTCCAGCAAATCTACTCGCTGGCAGACAGCATGATCGTAGGGAATTTTGCGGGACAGCATGCGCTGGCTTCCGTTGGCATCAGCTTTCCGGTGACATTCCTGCTGCTGGCGCTGGCCACTGGTATGACCAACGGCGTTGGCGTGATGGCGGCACAGTATTTTGGGGCAAGGGATAGAGATGCATTCAAAAAAAATCTCTCCACCGGTTGCGTTACGCTTCTGGGAGCGGGTGTTTTGATCACAGTTTTGGGCATCGGACTGAGCCGGGTGCTGCTGGAGGGGCTTTTAAAGACAGAACCGGTCCTGCTGCCGGATGCGCTGCTATATTTGCGGATCTATTGCGTGGGGTTGGTGTTTCAGTTTGCATACAACACCTTCGCGGCAATTCTCCGTTCCATTGGAGACAGCCGGTCTACAATGATTTTCCTGCTGATCTCCACGGTGCTGAACATTGTGCTGGATATTATTTTTGTTCAGTTTTGGGCGGTGGCCGGTGTGGCCTGGGCCACGGTGATTGCACAGGGCGTTTCCGCTGTTTTCGCGGGACTATATCTGTTTCGGAAAATTGAACTGGCCCAATTTCAGCGGGGGCAGTTCCGATTCGACAGGGGAATGTTTCTCACCAGCCTGCGGCTGGGCATCCCTACTTCTATTCAGCAATGTTCTGTGGGTCTGGGCATGGTGCTGATGCAGCGGCTCATCAACTCCTTCGGCGTTGACACGATATCGGCGGTTACAGCGGCCATGAAGCTGGAAAGTTTTGCAATGGTGCCAATCATGATGTTTTATATGGGACTGTCCAACTTCACGGGGCAAAATATTGGAGCGGGGAAAATGGAACGCATCAAACGAGGCTATCATCAGACGATGGTCATGGCGATGATTACCTGTGCCGGGATCATTCTGCTGCTGTTTTTTGCGGGACCATATGTCATTGGATGGTATAATTTGAATGAGACTGCCACCGCCATTGGGGCAGAGTATCTCAGGACGCTGGGATGGTTTTTCCTGATTTTCTGCGTGATGTATATCACCAATGGTGTTTTGCAGGGTAGCGGAGATGTGGCGTTCCCTACGGCCGGTTCTGTTACCAGTCTGGCGACCCGTGTGATCGTGGCAAATATTATGGCGACTTTCCCGGCAATCGGGTATCGGAGCATTTTTTATTCCATTCCTGTAGGATGGCTGCTTGGAACGACAATCGTTTTTATTCGATATTTGACTGGGAAATGGAAGCAAAAGGGCCTTGTAAAAAGGAACTGAACTGGGCAGAGGACTTTGCCGGGAAAACGGCATAAAACGATCTTTTTCGCACATGATAGTTTTTAGAATGTGAGAAGGGAGGCGTTTTGTTATGAAAAAGTGCTGGATGCTTTGGCTTTTCATATTGTGTTTGACGCTGCCTGTGCGGGCGGTCAGTCCAGAAGAAAAGGAACAGCAACCGGTGGGATATGTGGCGCTGACCTTTGACGACGGCCCTTCCGGGGCGCTGACGGAACAACTGCTGGACGGACTGAAGGCCAGGGGCGCCAGAGCGACGTTTTTTCTGTGCGGCTATCGGATGAAGCAGTATCCCTCCGCGCTGGCACGGTATGTCGCGGAGGGGCATGAGGTCGGCGTGCATTCCACAGTGCATACAGATCTGACAAAACTCAAGGCGGAGGAAGTCCATCAGGATATGAAGAACACGGCCCAACAGATTTTTATTGCCACAGGCATTCATCCAAAAATCATGCGGCCGCCCGGCGGAGCATATGATGAAGTCGTAAAAAAAGAGACGGCAGACGAGGGGATGAGCGTGATTCTCTGGTCGGTAGATCCCAAAGACTGGGCCCGGCACGATGTTCAGCAGGTGCTTCAGACTATGGCGAAAAGAACCGGAGACGGCGATATCATTTTGATGCATGATATGTCTCACAGTTCTGTGGAAGCGGCACTTCGGTTGGTGGATGAAATGCAGGCGCGGGGATATGTGTTTGTAACAGTCAGCGAATTGGCGGCATTGTCAGGGAAAACCTTGACGCCGGGGGCGGTTTACAGTAGTTTTTGCCCGGAATAGCGCGGAAATGCAGAAAAAGAATTTCCATTTTGGACATTCCTGTGATACAATATAACGCAAGATAAAATTCCGTGAGAGGAAGGAACAATATGCTGACAGGAAAAAACGTGGTCTTGGGTATCACGGGCGGCATTGCCGCATGGAAGGCCTGCCTGATCCTCAACAAGCTGGTGGTAGATCTTCACGCGAATGTAGACGTCATCATGACAAAAAATTCAGAGACGTTTATCACGGAACAGACTATCCGCACACTGTCCCGAAATATTGTGACCCGGGATATGTTCAAGGAGCCGGCGGTATGGAGCGTGGAACACATCTCTCTGGCGAGAAAGGCGGACTGCTTTTTGATCGCGCCTTGCACTGCCAATGTGATTGGTAAGATCGCAAACGGTATTGCAGACGATATGCTGACCACTACTGTGATGGCGACCCGTGCGCCAGTGGTAATCGCGCCGGCCATGAACGACGCCATGTATACCAATCCCATTGTACAGGGCAATATGCAAAAGCTCAAAGACCTGGGGCAGTATCAATTCATAGAGCCTCATGAGGGCGTTTTGGCCTATGGCGGTACAGGAACCGGAGAACTGGCCAGCGCGGAGGAGATCGCGGATTACATCGTCAATTTGCTTGCAAACAAGTAATCTATTTTGGAGGTACATTATGAAAATTTCTATTGTCTACTTTACATCCACAAACCGCACCGCCGGTATGGCGGAGGAAATCCGAAAGGGCATTGCCGCTGCTGACGCTTCGATTGAAGTGAAGCTGCTGCCCATTTCCGAAATCACCTCTTATCATGAGGAGAACATCGATTTCGTCAATGAGTCCAACGCGGTGATTGTGGGGACGCCGGACTACTATGCGGCGGAAGCCAATCAGCTGAAAACCTGGCTGGACAACTGCCCCTGCAAGCTGGCGGATAAACTTTGCGGCGCGTATGCAACGGCGAATTTCCTCCAGGGCGGCGCAGACATTGCCATCCAGTCTGTATTGACTCAGCTGCTGGTGAAGGGCACGCTGGTTTATTCCAGCGGAACCGCGCAGGGACTGCCCTTTATCCATCTTGGCCCTGTATGCCTGAAGGACAAAGAGGAAGAAGCGAAAGAACTGTTCCAGACCTATGGCACCCGATTTGCCAAGAAGGCAATGGAACTGTTTGGTTAAGAAAGAAAATTGGCCGCCGGACAATAGCTGGACGGTCTAAAGGCAGTTA
>CAZGOQ010000026.1:0-22280 GCA_964527315.1 uncultured Oscillospiraceae bacterium
CATGGGCGCCATGCCGGAGTTGATCAGCAGCAGAGAAGCGTCATTCTGCGGGATCAGAGAAAAGCTGTTGAGCCGAAGATGCCCTTTGGATTCAAAGTACCGAAGGAACATCTCGCGGAGTTCGTTGAGTCCATATTTTTTCATAATTTCCTCCTAAATTTTACTTGCCGGATGAGAATAAAAACCGCCCCTGAAAGACAGGGGCGGAAGTTAACACTTGCGCGGTACCACCCTGATTTGACTCAAAAGAGACGCCTCAGACGCCGTAACGAGGACGAACGTACCGGTTTCCCGGTCAACTCCGGAGTGGCTCTACGCAGCGCTTCTGCCGGGGCTTTCACTGTTCCCCGGTCGCTTCTCAGAGGGATGCTGCGCTTTGTTCCATCAACGCATTGTATCAAATATTCTGCCATCTATTGTAACACGATTGAAACATTTGTCAATGGGTTTAATGGAGAAATCGCAGATTTTGTATGAATGAACGATGGCTGGAGGGGGAACATTAAAATGGGTGATACGTATGTTTATTTCGTTTATTCGGACGATAATCCTGTATCTGATCATTGTGCTGACACTGCGGATCATGGGGAAACGGCAGGTGGGAGAACTGGAACCATCGGAATTGGTGGTGGCGATCCTGATTTCCGATCTGGCGGCTGTGCCCATGCAGGACATAGGAATTCCGCTGCTGTCTGGTGTGATCCCAATTCTCACACTATTAGCACTTGAACTGTTTGCATCAGAGACCAGTATGCGATCCATTCGGTTTCGGGCCTTCCTCTGCGGGAAACCGGTGTTTATTATTCGGGATGGCGTAATCGATCAGACGGCTATGGAGAAAAACCGCTTGACAATGGATGAACTCAGCTTTTGCCTGCGGCAGAATAATATTCTGGATGCTGCGCAGGTGCAGTATGCGGTTCTGGAGACCAACGGCCAGTTGACCACGTTCCTCTATCCCAAGTATGCACCGCTGACGGCCGGTGATGCAGGGAAAAAACCGCAGGAGCAGGAATTCCCGGTAACGGTTATCAGCGATGGCCGGATTATGGAGGAAAATCTCAGCGCGGTCGGGTTGAATCTCAGTTGGCTGCGGCGGCAGCTAAGCCGTCAAAACCTCCATCAGGAGGAGATCTTCTGGATGACAGCCACATCCGGTAAAAAAACCAATGTGATAAAGAAGGCGGGGGCGACATGAAAAAGATACTGGGTTCGGCGATCCTGATGGCCGCAATGGCGGCATTTTGCTGCTATGTTACCTGGCGGGTGGACGAGGTCTGTACCGAGAGCGCGGCGCTGCTCCATCAGGCGGAGCAAAGCTGCGAAAATGGCGATTTTCGAGAAGCGGAGGCGGCCGTCAATAGCGCGAAAGACGTCTGGAAGCAGCATGAAAACCTTCTGGGCCTGGCGCTCCGGCATACGGAATCGGAGCATGTGGACACAACCTACCCGGCGCTTTTGGCAGCCTGTCAATTAGAGGACAGCGCAGAATTTCTGCTTCGCAGCAGAGAACTTAGTGCAACACTGCTCCAGCTTTCCCACATGGAAAAGCCTTATCTCTTCAATATTTTCTAAAAAACTGGGAACCGCAGTTTTTGCGATTCCCAGCTGAGACTGTCAAAGAACATCTTTGACAGTCTGCTTTCTTACCCATAGATCTAGCTTTCGTCAAAGACACCGGCGCGGGACAAAATTACCAGTACCCGCACTGCATCCTCCGACATATCTAAAACAAGGTCATCTCCGGATCCACTGCGGCCCCTGAGCACGTCCATGGCAATCAGTTTGTCCAGAGTGCTTCGGTATTCGGACGGTACATCCCGCAGTAGGTAATAGTAGTCCCCAGCGGGCACCAGCTTTCCATCGGTTCCGAGTTTTAGGGTTTTATTTGCTACCACCGCGCCGCCTGCGCCGAAATAGTAGCTTTGTCCGTCCTTTGTACCCCATTGATTTTCCAAGCGATAGCCCTCCTTGTCAAAATAATACCATTTTCCATCAATCTGCTCCCAGGCGGAGACAGAATAACTCCCATCCGCGTGATCATAGCGCCAGCCGCCTTCCTCCTCCTTCCAACCGGGTTTCTCCGGATTCTGGCCGCCGTCCAGAAGGGACGTGTCCTTTAGGATATTTGCATCAAACCGACCGGATATGCCGCTGATGGAGAAGCTGCTGGTGTACTGCCAGATGGCGTATTCGGAAATGCTGGGTGTACTGGCATATTGGGCGTACCAGACGAAAAGCCCGGCCAGCTGCGCCGTATCCACATATTGATTGAGAAAGTCCAGATTGTAGTAGGCGCCGGCTCGATATCCTTCGGATTTGATTCGATCACAAAAGGCCAGCGTGTGGGCGTTGAAGGCGGCCTTTCCCAGCGTAACGCCCTGTTCTTTGGCGTAGCGGATGGTGTCATATTCAAAATCATAAAACACCGGCAGTGTAATGCTCTGCTGATAAGGCTTCAGCAGACGGAGCACAAAGTCCGCCTCTCTCTCTGCGCCCGCTGTATTCAGTGCGTAGCTGAAGTGATAGATCCCGATGGGGATATTCTGGGCCAGCGCACCTTCCATATTGGCCTTGAAGCAGTTGTCCACATGGCTTGTGCCATAGCCACTGCGTATGATGGCAAATTGGATGCCGGCAGCCTTGATCTTTGCCCAGTCCAGACTTCCGTTGTTTTCCGAAACGTCAATTCCAATGATATTCGCCATTTGATTTCTCCTTCGCTTCCGGCAGTCCGGCGATGCTGGTCAAAAGACTGAGAAGGCCCGCCATCAAGCTGGTGGAGAGCACAAATAGCCATTTGACGCTTTCCAGCGCCATAGCGGCGCCAATGGTTGCGAGCGCGGTTTGGGCAATGGTGCGGATGGCGCGGATCCCCGCGGCTCTCCACCAACATCCCCAGTTTCGTTTTGTCATGGAAAACTCCTTTCTATGTGTGCTCGAGGTCGCTGATTCGGTGATTTGCTACCCTGATTTTTTCATCCAGAAGCGCACTCTGTTCTTCCAAACGGTAAGTGCGCGCAATTAAATTGTTGTGGGTCTGTACCTTTTTTTCCAGCTGTTCCAGACGGTACTGCGTTTTATTGCTGGAGACGATTGCTCCGGCAAAGGTCCCAAGCAGACTGCATCCACCAGAGATCAAAGCAACGATGATTGTGGAAGACATAATTGCGCCTCCCTTTAAATCCGGAAAAATGGCGCAATGCCGCTGCTGTATATGGCCTTCCAAGAGTAAAATTTTTCTGAGGTGGTCATATTGCAAAATGAATAGGTATCTCTGTTGGATGGGCTGCGGGAGAACCACATTACCGGGATTTCCGGGTCGCTGATGTTATACCGGAGGTATGTTTCCTCCGTATCAAAATAGGGGAAAAGGTACTGCCGGGTCATTTCACCATAGTTGCTGTAGTTGTGTTCATTTACGACCTCCCCTTCTGCATACAGCGGCAGATATTCCACTGATGTGTTGACATTGTAGACCTTGTTGACGGGATCGACCACATTGTCTGTGTAGAGCGTCATGGGTTTCATTTGCAAGCGCAGATCCTCCGGGAGCGCCGCCATAAGGGTGTTGGCAACGGGGGAGACGGCTGTTTTTTCGCTTGCGTTCCCCTTGGGCGTATCTGAAGACCCGAGGATGTCATAACGGGCGTCACAGCCCTTCCACCCTCCCAGATTGGTATCTTCGCTGTGGTTCAGATTCAGCTTCAGGGAGCCGTCTGTGCTGGCTGTGCTATAGGCGGTGTCGCACAGGGCAACGCTGCGGAAGCCGTCTTCTGTGGAAATTCTGCACAGGTCAAAGAAGATGCCCGGCAGGTTGACGTAGTCACCCCGGCTGATGTAATCAAAGCCGATGATACAGGGATAGAAGGTTTCGTTTACCTCTGTTTCTCCAACTGTTCCCATAACAGAAACAGACTTGCAGTCCCCCAGAGAGAAGTATGCGCTGCCAAGACCCCGTTCCGAAATCAGGGAAATTTCCTCCCAGCTGTAGTCCTCCAGCGTCTCATTTTCCGCAGGCGGGAACAGCGACAGCACGCCCAGCACCAGCTGACCGCTGAGGTAGTGTTCCGTTTCCTCCAGAGAAATGGTGATGGCGGCGGAACTGTGAATCTGGCTGACGGCGGAGACGGTCAAAGTATTGCCGCTGACAGATACGCTGACCAGTTCCGGTTCGCTGGAGACAGCGGTCAGGTCGTCATCGCCGGCTCTTGTGACGGTTACGGTAACGGCGGATTCCGCTGTAGTCAGTACCGGGCGGCCGACGTCAACGGAAAGCTCTCTCGGGATCTTCTGAATGCTCCATGTCACGCTGCACGGATCTGTGGAGCCGTTGGGCCATTGGCAATCCTCCGCCAGTGAGAAAACCGTTGTATATTCTCCAACCTCTGTGGCGGTGATATCGCCGCTCAGACTCATGCACAGCGGATCGTAATTTACCCAGCCTGGCATTTGGGCTTCTCCGGAATAGACAAGCGTGCCGGAAGCACAGGGCCATCCCGGCAGCGTTACGATATTCGGCGTCCCGGAGACTCGGTTTTTGGCCCGGCAGAGATAGATGCCGTTTTCAGTATAGGGAACCAGCTGATAAAAATATTCCGTCCCGTTGGTGAGGCCCTCATCGCAGAAATAGTCGTATTGATAGGCGTTTCTCCGGGCGGAATCCAACAGCAGTTCTCCATCCTGCCAGTTGTCCGGCGCACTGCCTTCCTTTCGGACCAGCAGGGTCCCCGCCCAACGCGCCATGGCGGAATTTGAGATTGAGATGTATTCCGGTTCGCTCCAGCGGAGATAGGCCTTGTGGCTGATTGTCTCAAGTTCCACGTCAACAAGATCATTCTCTTCTGCCAGTGCAGCGATTCCGCTTTCGTCTCCTTCCACAATGCCCCACTTTCCGTCCACGACCCCAAGCATTCGACCGTTGTCATCTGTGGTTACATTTGGAAGATACGCACCGGAAGGACCCTGCGCTCCCCGGGGACCGGGCGGCCCCTTGACAATGGCTGGGGCAACCTCCGGCATACCTTCCTGACTGGGCGTAAAGGTCAAAATGCCATCTTCACTAATGTTCGGCAGATAATACTTCCCGGAAAAGCCAGTCTCATAATCTTCAAGTTCTTTTAGCCGCTCGTTTACATGCTCCCAGATTCCGATTTCCGTGGGCGTATAGGCGTAAGAAGCCGGGCGGTCACACATCCGCACCGGGACAGTTGCCATATCAATGGTGTTTCCATTCTCATCCGAGGCCCAAAGCACCAGATCATGCGGCAGCTGAAGCAATTCATCTGGAATTGCGGCTTGCCCGTCCATGACCGGTACACGAATGGCACCGGAGCCCTTGTAGCGGAATCGGACGCTGCTGACGTTTCCCTCCACTGTAAGAGTGCGGTTTGTGTCCCACTGCCATAATTCCTTTCCGTCTGTTGGTTTTACGTTCAATCATGCTCCCCCTTGTATAGTATTAATCTTTCGTCGAATGCGTGTTTTTTCCACCCCCCTGACGTATTCGGCCTCGAAGGACTGTAAAATATTTACAAGTCTTTCGCATTATAGATGACTACACGTTTTGTGTCAAGCGCGAAAAGGGACGGAAACCATCATGAGCAAACATTTATTTTTCAACGCGATTGGCAAGGAACAGACAAATCCCGTCGTGATTCAAATGATGTTTACAAAAACAGACAAAAGAGGCCTGTGATTTGTCAGGCGTCTGTAGGTAAGTTTTGTAATAAAATTTGATTACGTCATTACTGACAAATATGTGGAATATGACCTTGTGGGCTTCATCCCTGTGGGTGAGTGAATAAAAGTGGAACAGGCGTGATTGAAATCAGGCCTGTTCCAAAAACATAGGTTAGTGTTTTACGACGCCCATCCGGGGGAATTTTTAATCATCTAAAACGCTCCAAAATTTGAATCGGAGTTTTTTCAGTCCGCTCTGCCGGGAAGCGGTGCGGACGGCAATGGAGCGGACGGAGGTCTGGAAAAATTGCAGTTCCTCCTGCGTGATGGTGTGGGGGCTGAACTTTGCTTTAAGCGCCAATACTTCCAACTCCGGAGGCAGTTCCGCGCCCCAGCTGCTGAGCCGGGAGACATACTGCCATAGATTCAGAACGGCCTGATTGGGGTTGGTTACGGCGAAAAATTTTTTTCTCCGCTGTCGAAGTAGGCTTCGCCGTAGGATGACGGCAAGCAACAGAAACAACAGCACACCGGGAATGCATAGCAGCCACAGCGGAGAGAAACCGCCGTCTGTCCTGCCTGGGCTGGAATCGGAGAGGAGGCTTTCCTCAACCGGCGAGGGAGAGGGGGACAGCGCAATGGGGCTTTCTCCGGTGCCAAAGGGCGAGGGCGAAGGCGTGGCCGCCATGGAGGGAGACGGCGTTGAGGCAGGCGGCGTGGAGATCTCCTGCTCTACCTGGGGCAACGCGGAGGTCTCGCCAAAGCCCGGCGTGGTTTCCACCGGAATCCAGCCAAGCCCGCTGAGATACACTTCAGCCCAGGCATGGGTATCCTGATCCGTAACCTCGGTGACAGCGCCAGCCTCTGTGATAACGACCCGGTAGCCGGAAGCATAGCGGGCGGGGATACCCAGCGCCCGGTACATGACTGCAGCGGCAGTGGCAAAATGGACACAGTAACCGGCTTTGCTCTGGGTCAGAAAATACAGGGCAAAATCAAAATTCACCGGCTGTCGAGAGACGTCCAGTTTATATTCTCCGGAGGAACGGACAAACTCCGCTACCCAGGCGATGGTCTGCGCAGTGGACATACTCGGGTCATAGCCGCAGCGGACAGCCAGATTATAAAGTTCCTGTTTTGTGGCTTCAGGGATCTCCAGGCAGTGGGACATGACATAGTCGTCATATTCGGCGCATTCATGACCCCACTCAGAGAGATCCAGCGTGCGGATCCCGGGCCAGTAATAAACGGTATAGTCGCTTTCGAGGATATCAATGCGAAGATCGCTCGAAATGGGTTCCGCACTGGTACAGCTGATATAGCCATAGGGCGCAAACAGGACGCTGCCGCTGTCATAGAGATTGCTGATATGGACCGCAGCCTGTTCTACGGAGCCAAAGGCGGTTCCCAGAGAAGTCTGGGCGTAGACGCTTTCCGTGCTGGAGGCTTCGTCGGAGGAGTCCCACGCGGCGCCGGTATAAATATCCTTGGCGGCACCCCGGAGATACAGCGGGCCTTCCTCCGTGGCGCTGACCTCCAGGATGACCGTGTCCTTTCGATCCCGCACGCCCTGCTCCATCAGATTCAGGGTCCGGCTGGTATCGGCACCCAAATCCTCGGAGGTGGAGGCACTGCCGTCCCGGGACAGCATATTCTGTATGGGGCCGGGAAGCCTGTCCAGTATGGTTTGCACCAGTTCCGGCAGGTCCCGTGTACTGGTATCGTCTTTGGGATAGGTTACGCCAATGGTGGTGAGCACGAGAAATACCGCAGTCAGTGTCAAAACGGTTCGGATTACGTCAATATAGGGCGCTTCCTCCGAGCGGGTTTTTGACATCAATACGGTCAGCCACACGGTCAGTATGATCACCAGAGGCATAGCAGCCGGCGGCGTATCGTTGATTACAACGCAAAGAAGCAAAAAAGGAATCGTTCCGGCAATACAGATGATGCAGGAGCGGTAGCCGACGCCCCAGGCGATCCAAAGGGAGAGCAGCACGGCCAGGACAGAAAACAGCAGCGTATTGCTCTGCTGAATGATCGGATCCGGTAAGGCGGGAATATAAAAGGAAATATTAGGATAAGCCGAAGAAAAGCGGCTCATAATGTCATGCATCAGCTGGATCAGCGTGGGTGATAATGCAGCGAAGAGATCCGTAAAAAAGGCCAGGAAAAACAGCAAAAGTGCAAGAGGAATCAGCGACCAGAAAAATTTTTTGTAGATAAAACAGGCGGAAAACAGGGCGGATGCCAGTAAGGCCGCAAGCACTACCGCCGGAAGGGAAATGGAGATTGAAAAAGCGGAGGTCAGGCACAGGATCGTGCCAATGGCCCCCATGGCGGAAAGAAGCGTATGGAGAAAAAGCTTTGGAAGGAATTTCACGAAATGGCCTCCTTTCCAAAGCCGGCGGACAAAAGAATCTCACCGGGCTGCAGCCTGGATACAGGACAACAATGTCCTGCCTTTTGCGACAGCATCTGCGGCATTACGGATTCAAGATGTCCCTGCGGGGCGACTATGGTCTCTTCTTCTCCGTCTTTCCGAAGCCAGTGAAGCTGGAGTCCCGCATTATTTTGATTTAAGTAGATGATACACCAGGCCAGTTGATCCAGAGCCAAATCCCGGCTCTCCGCTTCCTCCGGCCAGTCAATCCAGATGGATGCAACGCGCTCGAAGGGTTCCAGCGTATCCCGGACAACGGTTTTGTCCAGAGCGGCGCTTTTTTTCCAGTGGATGGAGCGAAGGGTATCACCCTGGCGGTATTCCCTTAGGTCATAGGGATTGGCGCCGCCGGAAAAGGGGCGGGCTACCAGCTGCGTGCCCACGGACCAGTCCGGATGCTCCGGCGGCTCCACAGGGAACGGCGATACGGTGACGAACAGCGGATCTGTTTTTCGGATCGGCATGGGAAGCAGACCTGTCAGATCCAGAATGCGCAGTCCTCGCAGACTGCACTCGTACTGGCAGCAGTGCGCGGTATCCAGCAAGAAGCCGTCATAGGCGTGCTTCAGTTTGACCTTTACGGTTTTCCCATCGACGATGCTGGTGGCCTTCAGCTTGCCGCAGACGGCGCCGGTAGAGAATAGACGGCTTTGCCGGACGGTCAGGGTTACGGCGGCTTCGCTGCCCCGAATTACTTGATCCGGCGCAGAGAGGGACACTCTTGTGTAAAGCGCCCCTGGAAGGCTGATCAGCCAGGAAAAGACCGGAAGGACAAGAAGCATCACCAACAGCATTCCGGCCACATAGCCTGTATAGGCAATGCGGAACAGCACCAAAAGCAGGAGTGTGACCAGATAAATCATTCGATTTTTCAGCATAAGAGCCTCACTTGAGTTTTGGAGCGGGAACCTTATGAAGAATCGCGGTACAGATCTCTTTTGCGCTCTTCTGATCCTGCTCGGCCTGCCGGGTCAGCAGCAGCCGGTGGGCAACAGTATCGGAAAAAATAAACTGAACATCTGCTGGGATTACGTAATCTCTGCCTTGAACCCAGGCCACCGCCCGGGCCATAGAGGCCAAAGCCACGGATGCCCGGGGAGACGCTCCCTGACGCAGATCGGGGTGGTTCCGGGTTGCGCCCGTCAGACGGACGATGTATTTGAAAATATCATCGGAGGCATAGGTATTGGCCACCTTGTCCTGAATGGCGGCAAGAATCTCCTGATCGGCCACAGCGGCAATGCGGTCAAGCGGATTGCTGGTCTGCTTTCTACGGAGCAGTTCCAACTCGCTTTCCGGAGCAGGATAGCCCATGGAGAGCCGCATCATGAACCGGTCCATCTGTGAATCCGGCAACAGCTGGGTGCCGGAGGAGCCATAGGGGTTTTGCGCGGCAATGACCATAAAAGGCCGAGGCAGGGGATGGGTCACGCCGTCCACAGTGACCTGGCCCTCTTCCATGGCCTCCAAAAGGGCGGCCTGAGTCCGGGAGGAAGCCCGGTTCAGTTCGTCTGCCAGAAAGAGATTGCAAAGAATTGCCCCCTCCTGATACTCGGTCTCGCCGGTCTGCTTGTTGAAAACAGTAAAACCGGTCACGTCGGTGGGCATGACATCTGGGGTGAATTGCATCCGCTTATAGTTTAGCTGCAAGGCTTTGGAGAAGGCCACCGCCAGGGTGGTTTTTCCAACACCGGGCTTATCCTCCAGCAGCAAATGGCCGCCGGCCAGCATGGTAAGAAAGGTTTTCAGAATCATATCATCTTTACCGACAATGGCTCTTCGTACTTCGGTAAGGACCTGTTCCGCGTAATTCAAAATCGTTTCCTCTTTTCTTAGAAAGCTGATATCATCATACCATAGGTTTCCGGTGCTTGCAAGACTGAGATGACGAAAAAGCTTCAAATGGTTACGATTTTGACGCTGCCTGTCGAAAAAATGCGGGAGTGAGGTCATTGCAAATATAGCGGGAAAGCAGAAGAAGTTCTGTTAAATATCACAATAAAATAATTTTTGTTTGTGCAAAAATGGCAAGACGAGGCAAAAACTTTTGTGATATCATAGACGCAGGATTGTGAAAGTCTTGAAAAAGGAGCGATGTACAATTATGAGCAGGCTTACCATTATGTCAGCGTCCAGAGCGCAGACGACCATGGAGGGACTGTATACCGACATGGAACGGCGTATCATTGCCAGCCAGCCGGGCATTTGCCCGGTCGATCTCACTTCGGCATTTTTAAAACTCTGCCGGGCACAGACCTGCGGAAAATGCGTCCCCTGCAGGGTGGGACTGACCCAGATTGCCAATATGATCTATGAGGTTCAGTCCCATAAGGGCACCATGGAGACGCTGGAGCAGATACGCAATCTGGCCCGCACCATTGAGGACTCCGCAGACTGCGCTTTGGGCGTGGAGACGGCTAGAATGGTGCTGAGAAGTCTGGACGGCTGCTGGGAGGACTATGTGGAACATGTGAACAACCATCACTGTTCCAGCCTTGTGACACAGTCCATCCCCTGTATGCAAAGTTGCCCCGCCGGGGTGGATATCCCCGGATATGTAGCGCTGGTGGAGCAGGGACGATATGCGGACGCTGTGCGACTGATCCGGAAGGATAACCCGTTGCCGGTGGCCTGCGCGATGATTTGTGAGCATCCCTGTGAGAGCCGGTGCCGCCGGACGCTGCTGGATGCGCCCATCAATATTCGGGGCCTGAAGCTGGCGGCTGTCAATTATGCGGGGACGGTTCCGGCTCCAGCCTGTGCGGAATCTACCGGAAAACGGGTGGCCATTATTGGCGGCGGCCCATCTGGCCTATCGGCGGCCTATTACTTACAGCTGATGGGACATCAGTGTACGATTTTTGAAAAACGAAAATTTTTAGGCGGGATGCTTCGCTATGGCATTCCCAGTTACCGACTGCCCCGGCAGCGGCTTCAGGAGGATATCGACTGCATTCTCTCCACCGGCGTGGAAACCCGAATGGAGACCGGCATCGGCCGGGGCGAGGGGATGATCTCCATGGAGCAGCTACGGAAAGATTATGACGCGGTATTTATCTCCATTGGCGCCCATGACGATAAAAAACTCGGGATCCCCAATGAGAATGCGGAAGGGGTGCTGTCCGCAGTAGATATGATGGGCAGCATTGGAGACGGGATCTTTCCTGATTTCACTGGGAAAAGGGTTTGTGTGGTCGGCGGCGGCAACGTGGCCATGGACTGTACTCGCAGCGCCATCCGCTGCGGCGCGGAGAAGGTGTCTATCGTCTATCGCCGGAGAATGGTGGATATGACGGCGCAGACAGAGGAAGTCCAGGGAGCCTTGGAGGAGGGAGCGGAGATGCTCGATCTCCACGCGCCGGAAAAAATCGAAGTGGATGAAAACGGCTGTGTGACCGGACTTTGGACACAGTCCAATCAGGTGGGGCTGATCCATAACCGCCGGGCGGATGTGATCAGCAATGGTCAGCCCCAGGAGCTGATTCCCTGCGACATTGTGGTGGTGGCTGTGGGACAGTCCATCGAGACACAGTATTTCCAGGAGGAGGGCATCCCCATCAAGCGGGGCGTCATCGCCACGCAAGAATGGACAGCGGTGGATAATGCCCCCGGCGTCTTTGCCGGGGGAGACTGTGTGACTGGACCCAAAACCGCTATTCGGGCCATTGCGGCCGGAAAAGTGGCGGCAGCCAATATTGACAGCTTTTTGGGCTATAACCATCATATTACCGTGGAAGTGGATATCCCGACGATTTCCCTGCGGGACCATAAATACTGTGGCAGGATCAATACCTCAGAGCACTCCGCAGCGGATCGCAAGGACAACTTTGAACCCATGGAGCGTCCGCTGACAGAGCGGGAAGCCATCCAGGAGGCCAGCCGTTGTCTCCGCTGCGATCACTTTGGCTGCGGAATCTTTAAGGGAGGAAGGCGAAACGAATGGTAAATGTGACGATCAATGGCATCCCGGTTTCCGTACCTAAGGGCAGTACCATTTTGGATGCAACGAAGAAAGCGGGCTGTCCGGTGCCAACCCTGTGTTTTTTAAAGGATATCAATGAGATCGGCGCCTGCAGGGTCTGTGTGGTGGAACTGGAGGGCATTGACCATCTCATCACCGCCTGCAATAATCAATGCAGTGAGGGCATGGTCATCCGTACCAACTCCCAAAAGGTCCGGGAAGCCCGGCGAACCAACCTGGAACTTCTCTTGTCTCAGCACAGGATCAACTGTCCCACCTGCAATCGGGAGCAGTCCTGTCAACTGAAAAAAGTGGCCAATTCCATCAATATGGATGACGCCATGCACTTCCGCCATGAATATCCGGCGGACAACTGGGACGAGACCTTCCCGCTGATCCGCAATGAGAGTAAGTGCATCAAGTGTATGCGCTGTGTCTCCTTTTGCGAGAAGGTACAGACTCTGAGTATCTGGGATATGGTGGGAACCGGTTCCCATACTACGGTTGGGGTTTCCGGCGGCCGGAGTATTCAGGAGGCGGACTGCGCTCTCTGTGGCCAGTGCATCACCCACTGCCCGGTCAGTGCTCTGCGTTCCCGGGACGATACCAAGGCGATCTTTGGCCTGAATGGGGCGTTGAATGATTCGGATAAAATTGTTGTGCTTCAGGTCGCACCGGCGGTTCGTGCGGCCTGGGGAGAGCCATTTGGCCTTCCGCCAGAGACGGCGACAGAAAAGCGGCTGGTCACAGCCCTGAAACGCATCGGTGTGGACTATGTGTTTGATACCAATTTTTCCGCAGATCTGACGATCATGGAGGAGGGAACAGAGTTTCTGCACAGAATGCAGGACGGCAAGGAACACAAGTGGCCCATGTTCACCTCCTGCTGCCCCGGTTGGGTGCGCTTTATGAAGTCTCAGTATCCGGACATGGTAGGAGAATTGTCCACAGCGAAATCACCCCAACAGATGTTCGGCGCTGTGACAAAGACCTATTTTGCAAAAAAGATCGGGGTAGACCCGAACAACATCGTCTGTGTTTCTGTAATGCCCTGTGTAGCGAAAAAAGCGGAGGTGGATATTCCGAATATCAATGACGCAGGCGCGGGGAAGGATGTCGATTTCTCAGTGACTACCCGGGAGATCGCCCGGATGATTTCTGCAGACCAGATTGATGTGGCGGCGCTGCCGGAAACAGAGTTTGATTCGCCTTTGGGTACCGGGAGCGGTGCGGCGGTAATCTTTGGTGTCACCGGCGGCGTAATGGAAGCAGCCCTGCGGACCTGTGCTTATGTATTGACCGGAGAAAATCCAGACCCTGACAAGAGCTTTCTGGGCGCGCGAGGTATGGATGGATGGAAGGAAGCAGAATATGATGTGGCTGGGACCAAGGTGCGAACAGCGGTAGTCAGCGGACTTGGGAATGCCAGAAAGCTGATCCGCGCCCTCCGGCGGGGAGAGGTATCTTATGACTTTGTGGAAGTAATGGCCTGTCCCGGCGGTTGTGTTGGAGGAGGTGGTCAGCCCATTCACTATAATGAGGAAAGAGCCGACGAGCGGGGCGCGGTACTCTATGATTATGATTCAGCAAACCACCTTCGTTTCTCTCATGAGAATCCGGAGATCCAGACGCTTTACAGAGAATTTATGAGCGAGCCTTGCGGCCATTTGGCCCACACACTGCTCCATACCGATCATTTCGGCTGGGAAATGCCACTTTCTCCGAATTTGGACGAGGACGTAAGCGTCCTCCGACACTGAAAAATGGGGCTATAAAATATTCTTTCGCCTGAATAGAGAGTTGATCAAAAGATATGTGGAATCGGATCATGCCCGATTCCACATATCTTTTTGTAAATTCAATTTAAGATGCCCGGACTTTTTACAGCCTGTTATAACTTATTTGTTCTGCTTCAAAAGGAAAGCCACCGCAGCAATCAGCAGTACCACCAGCACTGCGGCGATCCCAAAGCAGAGGAAAACCGGAACCAAAGTGGAACCGGAGCCGGGAGATACCGAAGAAGGTGCCGGCGAGATGGCCGACGGGGAAACGGCGGATGTCGGGGAAATGGAAAAGGTTTGAACCGTTGGCGCAAGGCTGACGATGGAAGAGAAATCCTCATCCTCCGGCGTTTCCGTTTCCAACAGCGGATCCTCCGTAGTCTCCGGATCCGGCAGGGAAGGATCGGCCACTTCCTGACCATAGGTCAGCGCATCATAATTGTCAAAGCCCCAGTCGAACAGATGGGTGGTCTGGGTGAAGCTGGCCGTGCGGGTGGCGCAGCCCATGACTACGCAGAGTAGCCGTATGCCCTCTTTCTCGGCGGCGGAAACCAGACAATAGCCCGCCACGGAGGTGTGCCCTGTTTTGATACCGATGGCGTATGGATAGCTATATGCGGGATAGGAGGAACCGGGGAGAAGCCCGTTGGTCGAGGTGACAGTTTGCTGAGCGTGCAGATTGGTCGCTTCCATCACAATTTTGGCGCTGCCGACAATCTCCCGAAACTCCGGATACTCCATAGCGGCTCGGGCGATGATGGATAGATCCTGGGCAGTGGTATAGTGATCAGGATTTGGAAGGCCATGGCAGTTGGTAAAATGCGTGTTGGTACAGCCCAGTGCCTGGGCCTCCTCATTCATCAAATCAACAAATGCCTCATGGGTGCCGCTGATGTATTCGCCTACGACATTGGCGGCCTCGCTGGCGGATACCACCAAAAGAGATTGCAGCAACCGATAGACCGTCATCGTTTCGCCCTCCACCAAACCGCCTGTGGAAGCCATTAGGCTCAAATCACTGAACGCAGAACTGGAAACGGTAATCTCATCTTGCATATTTCCGTATTTCAGACACAAATAGGCGGTCATGATTTTTGTTGTGCTGGCAGGATAATTGGTTTCATCCGCCTGATATGCATACAGTGTCTTTCCGGAGTCCATATCCACTAAAATTGCGGCGTAGGCAGTGACGGAGATTTTTTCCGCCGCTGGGGCGTCAAACTCATGGACAGACTCCGCAGCAGAGACTGGGAGCAGGCAAAAAGCACTGCAAATCAGGAGCGTCAGCAGCAATGCCAACAGGCGTTTCATAGTGTTTCCCTCATTTTCCTAAAAAATCCTCTTGCGTCAAAATACACGAACTATGATAGCAGGGAATGGGCAAAATGTAAAGGAAATCTGTGGAAAAAGAGAGAAAAAAGGAGAAAAGCTTCAGAGTTTTTTTACAAATAAGGCGCGGATGGCGTTGAGCACTGCCAGAACCATCACCCCAACGTCGGCAAAAATCGCCAGCCACATATTGGCCAGACCCAATGCGCCCAGAATCAGGCAGATCAGCTTAATGCCCAGCGCAAAGATTATGTTTTCATAGACAATGCGCATGCATTTTTTTGAAATGCTGATGGCCTTTGGGAGTTTCATGGGATCGTCGTCCATCAGCACCACATCGGCGGCTTCAATGGCGGCGTCAGAACCCATGGCGCCCATGGCAATGCCAATGTCCGCACGGCTGAGCACCGGTGCATCGTTGATGCCGTCGCCTACGAAAACGAGTTGGTCATTTTTGTTTTTTTGGGCCAGAAGCCGCTCCACTTTTTCGACCTTATCACCCGGAAGAAGTTCACTGAAAACGGTGTGGATGCCAAGCTGATTGGCAACCTCCGCTGCCGTGCTGCGGGCATCTCCGGTTAACATCACTATTTCTTTTGCACCGCAGCGTTTCAGCGCGGATACGGCGGCTTTCGCAGTGGGTTTGAGAACATCTGAAATAATAATATAGCAGGCATATTGACCATCAATGGCCATATGTAAAATGGTGCCGGTCTGATTACTGTTGACATAATCAATTTGAAGCTGTTCCATCAGCTTATCGTTTCCAATGGCGACACTGACGCCGTCCACCTCGGCGGTCAGACCTTTTCCGCTGTGTTCCTCAATGCCCGTTACCCGGGAACGGTTCAATGACTTTCCGTAAGCCCGTTGCAGACTTTTACTGATGGGGTGAGAGGAAGCGCTTTCCGCCAGCGCGGCATATTCCAAAATTTGTTCTCGTTCCAGCTGATTGTGATGAATGGCAGTGACCTCGAAGACACCCTGGGTCAGAGTACCGGTTTTGTCAAAGACCAGAATATTCGCCCGGGAAAGGGCTTCAAGATAATTGGAACCCTTGACCAAAATACCTTCCCGGCTGGCGCCGCCGATCCCGGCAAAAAAGCTGAGAGGAATGCTGATAACCAGCGCACAAGGACAGCTGATGACCAGAAAGGTCAGTGCCCGGTAGATCCAATTGCCCCAGGCAGGGGACAGGCCCAGCAGAAGCCGAACCAGAGGCGGCAGGAGACAGAGCGCCAGCGCGGCATAGCAGACCGCCGGGGTGTAGATCCGTGCAAATTTGGAGATAAAATTCTCTGATCTCGATTTGCGGGAACTGGCATTTTCCACCAGGTCCAGGATCTTCGACACAGTGGAGTCGCCAAAAGCTTTGGTGGTCTGTATCTTTAGAAGGCCGGTCATATTGATGCAGCCGCTGATGATTTCGTCGCCGGCCCGCACCTCCCGGGGGAGACTTTCGCCGGTCAGCGCACTGGTATTGAGGGTGGATACCCCTTCTGTGACGGTGCCGTCCAAGGGCACTTTTTCCCCGGGCTGAACCACAATGATGCTGCCCACCGGGACTTCCTCCGGGTCCACCTGCCGCAGATCGCCGTTTTCCTCAACATTAGCGTAATCCGGTCGAATATCCATCAGCGCTGAGATGCTTCGGCGACTCTTGCCCACGGCACAGCTTTGGAACAGTTCCCCAACCTGGTAAAACAGCATAACGGCGACCGCATCGTTATAATCGCCGCTCTTCTGGTAGATAGCCAGTGCAATGGCGCCTATCGTGGCGATTGCCATAAGGAAGTTTTCGTCAAAAACCTGCCGATTCAGAATGCCCTTGCCGGCCTTAATCAGGATATCATATCCGATCAGCAGATAGACAGCCAGGAACAGCACTGCCTTGAGAAACCTGGCAGGGGGAAGCAGATTGCATAAAATAAGCAGTCCTGCCGACACCAGAATGCGGGCCAGCATTTTTTTTTGTTTTCGGTTCATGGAAGAGCCTCCCGGGTTACAGATAAATCTCGCAGTCAGACTCCACAGCTTTGCAAGCCGTCAACACCTCTGACATGACTGCCCTTGGGTCGTGGCTTGCCTGAAATTCAACGATCATCTTCTGAGTCATGAAGTTTACAACGGCGTGTTCTACACCGTTGACCCGATTGGCGGCGGCTTCCATTTTATTGGCACAGTTGGCGCAGTCTACTTCAATTTGATAGCTTTTCTTCACAGGGATCATCCTTTCAGAGTATCAAATTAACATATGAATAATTGTTCATTTGTTAAGGACATTATAGCATAGATGATGCCAATGTCAAGAGGGAAGAAGGAAAAAAAGAGGAAAGCATTTTTTTGAATTATGATAAAAAAGACCGCATATTTCTCCATCAGCCGCATAGAATGCTCAGTAATCATTTTTAGGGGGGATCTTTATGACGCAGCATCAGGACATTGACGAGATGATCTTCGCCGATGAGGAATATACCGTCAGCCAGCGCTGATCGTTTTGCGCGGACTCAGCACAAGATGTTGATACCATGCCGGATTGGTCAGGCTCCCGGTTCGTTTTTTTGTGGATTTCCGCTATATATTTTTTGACGCTGATTTGCTATACTAATTGAAAAAAAGAGGACGGATCTTCTATGGATCAATGGCATTTTACGGAGGAATACCTTGTATCCTCCACCGATACGGATGCAGCTTATGAATATCGCCCTTCGGCGCTGTTCGTGCTGCTGCAAAAGGCTGTCACCACCCATGCCAGGATGCTGGAAATGAACCGGGATGATGTGTTGCAGAAGTATAACTGCTACTGGATGGTGCTGCGTATCTGGACAAGACTCAATCGGCCAATCATTTGGGGCGAGAAGGTCAGGGCGGTGGCCACCGTCCGCTGCCCGGTCGGAACGAGAATTTATTGGGATTGCGATTTTTTTGTGGGCGAAGAGCATGTGGGCGAGGCATCCACCATCTGGGTGCTGGCCAATCGCACGACGAAGCGCCCACTGCAGCTTGAACATCTTCCGGAGTTGCCCCGGCAGGATCCGGAGGGAGCGAAGGAGATTCTGCTGTCCCGCATTCAATTTCCGGAGGATATGACTCTTCATGACCACAGGCGGCTCTATTACAGTGATACGGATATCAACGGCCATATCAACAACACCCGTTATGTGGATCTTGCCTGCGATGCGGCGGAACTGGAACAGCGTCCTCATGGGGTGTTTTTGCAGGAAATGCTGATCTCTTATGTAGGCGAATGCTTTGCCGGGGAGACGATCGAACTGTATCGCGGCAAACGGGACGGCGTTATCTATATCCACGGCGTCGGCGATGACGGCACTGACCGCTTTGACTGCAAAATTACAATGAGTTCGACCAAGGGAATGTAGCATGATCCCCCGCGCCACCGTTTGATGGTGCGGGGGATCATTATGCCATATTCTCCAGCGGCGGAAACACCGTGTATCCACCCAATGCGGCAGGGAGAAGGAAAAAGGTCATCTGTTTACCGTCCGCCGGGTGCGGAAAAGACAGCCGGACAGACCACAGAGCGATGGTTCCGCTGCCGCCGCCATAGCGGCCATCTCCCAGCAGGGGCATTTGACGAGAGGAAAACTGCACACGGATCTGATGGGTGCGGCCTGTAAACAGCCGCACCTGCACCAGGCTTTTTGTATCACTGCCTTCCAAAACAGTGTAGGCGAGTTTGGCGGGTTTTACACCCTTTCGTATCCGGTCTACTACATAAGATTTATTTTTCTGTCGGTCATGGAGTAGCAGATCCTCCATGATCCCCTCAGGCGGATGGGGACAGCCCCTGAGCACGGCCAGATATTCTTTCCGAAACCGGCCCTGCTGCATAGCCTGGCTCATGACTGCTGCGGCGGACTTGGTTTTGGCGTAAACCATGACACCGCCCACCTCCCGGTCCAGCCGGTGGATGGGAAAAACAGTGTCTCCGGTTTCCTCTTTCAGCAGAGTCAACATGGTTTCTTCGCCAGACTTTCCCGCTTGGGAGAGCACCCCCGGCTGTTTTTCGCAGACTACGATCATTTCGTCCTGATATATAATATTCATAGACACCCTCAACAAAAAGTACCCCGCCGCAGTTGCGGCGGGGACAGTTTCAGTCGATCCGTTCGTCGCCCCAGAAGAACAGGGCCACCGTGCCCGGGCCGGCATGGGAGCCGATGGTGGTGCCGATGTTGTTGATCTCCACCTTGCCTTTGAGTTTTGGGAACCGCTGCTCCACCAGATCCGCTACGGCTCTGGCATCCTCATAGCAGGCGGAATTGGACATATAGCATTTTTCGCAGTATTCCAAGCCGCCTTGAGCGTGCGCTTCCATCTTGTCCACAATGGCGGAGATGGCCTTTTTCTTGCCGCGAAGCTTATAGCGGGGAATCAGCCGCCCCAGATTGTCCATGTTCAGCAGGGGGCAGATATTGAGCACTGTGCCAAACCAGCCGCTGGCCTTGGAAACTCTGCCGCCCTTGATATAAAAGGTCAGATCCATGGAGAAGAACCAGTGGTGCATACGGAGCCGGTTTTGTTCGCCCCAGGCAAAAAGCGATTCAATGTCCATCCCTTCATCCCGCAGATCTGCCATTTTATCCATAATCAGGCCATAGCCGGAGGATGCGCCCAGGGAGTCCAGAATCAGGATCTTCCGCTCCGGGTATTTTTCTGACAGGAGTTCCCTGGCAGTGGCTGCGGAGTTATAGACGCCGGTAATGCCGGAGGACAGGCATACATGCAAAATATCCTTTCCATCCTCCAAAAAAGGCGTGAAGTAGTCCACGAATTCGTCCACATTGATCTGGGAAGTTCTGGTTTCCGCACCGTTGGCCATGGCCTGATAAAACTGGTCAAATGGTATGGTCTGCCCCAAATCATCGGGATAATCCTTGCCGTTCAGTTGGTAGTGAAAGCAGATATAGTGAATATCCCGCGCTTCAAAGTGCTCTCTGGAGAGGTCTGCTGTAGAACAGCAGCTCAATATATAACTCATCCTGTGTTCCTCCTGATGCATGAAAATTTTCCCACGTAAGAATATCATTATTATAATGATATTTTGAGAAAAAAGCAACCCCGAATTTCAGCGTCGTTATGACAAGAGAGAAAGGGGAAGGGGTTTATTATTTTTGCAAAGCAAGCTTGACATTTTGTGCAAAGCATGCTATACTAAAAATGCAAAGTTAACTTAGCGAAATTTCGGAGGATATCTTATGAAAAACAACATTCGCCAGCTGAGGAAAGCGCAGAGACTGTCTCAGGAGGAACTGGCGCTGGCGGTCGGCGCCACCCGTCAGACCATTACCTCGATTGAGATCGGCCGGTATACCGCCTCTCTGCCGCTGGCCTATAAGCTTGCCCGCTATTTTGGAAAAACCATCGAAGAGGTCTTTGATTTTTCGGAAATCGAGGAGGAATTATCATGAAAAATTATCGAAAAAAACTTGTTCTGCAAAATATTATCAGCGCCATCGGCACACTGCTTTTGATTGTGCTGGTCATTTTGAGTTTGACTGAAGTCATAACGCCGATTGGTGGCGATAGCCGTTGGATTGGCTTTTGGAACGGTTTTATCGGCGGCATCACCGCCGCTTTCGCAGCCGTTCTTGTACTTAATATTGTTTTGAAGCTGCGCGCCATGCGAAACGAGGATACGCTGAAAAAGCAGTACATCAAAACCCATGATGAGCGAACCATGCAGATCTGGCTTCGCTCCTGCGCCAATGCCTACTGGTTTGACGTGATCGGACTTTTGCTGGCGGGCGTGATTGCAGGTTATTTCAATCCCATCGGCTCTATCTGCATCATTGCCAGTATGCTCTATATCTGTATTATTCGGGTCATTTTAAAGCTTTATTACGCCCAAAAGATTTGACGGTCTGGTCACGCTGAGCACCCTCACGCCTGTTAAGGAGGATAGCTATGGACACTGCACCCATGAAAATCATCGCCCACATTCAAAGCGACTTTCCCACGAAATTTGGCATCCCCAGGCAGAGCGGACTGGTGGAGGAATTGCGGGCGCAGATCATTTTTACGCCGGAATACCGGATCCCGGAAGCGGTTCGGGGGCTGGAGGACTTTTCTCACATCTGGCTGTTATGGCAGTTTTCAAAGACGCTCCGGGAGGACTGGTCTCCCACTGTCCGGCCACCCAGGTTGGGCGGTAATACTCGGATGGGCGTTTTTGCCACCCGTTCTCCCTTCCGGCCCAACTCCATTGGACTGAGCTGCGTCAAGCTGATCTCAGTGGAGCCAAATACTTCAAACGGTCCGGTTCTGACGGTTGCAGGCGCGGATCTGATGGATGGTACGCCGATCTTCGACATCAAGCCCTATCTCACCTATGCTGACTGCTATCCGGATGCGGATGGCGGGTTTACAGAGAAAGCGGATGATTTTCTGCTCACGGTGGATTTTCCCGAACATTTATTAGAGCAGATTCCTGAGGAACGGCGGAAAGCGCTGCTTGGGGTGCTGTCCCACGACCCCAGACCTTCCTATCAGCGCACGCCAAACCGGGTATACGGAATGGAGTTCGCGGGGCTTGATATCCGGTTTTCCGTGAGGGAAAACCGGTTGACCGTGGTGGCGGTGGAGCGACGGAAGAAATGAGAGATGGCATAAAAATGTCATCGCGAACAATATGAAGTCCGCGACGACGTGGCACGCCTAAGAGGATTCGAACCTCCGACCTACCGCTTAGGAGGCGGTCGCTCTATCCAACTGAGCTACAGGCGCACAGAAAGGCAGTTTGGAACACCTCTGCCTTTTCAAGGCCATAATGAACCAAACCGCTCTTTATTTTACCAGAAATCCCCCAGCCTGTCAAGACGTCCCGTTCTTTTTTACAAAAGAACGGGATACGTATATCGCGGGACAGATCGGTAGGATTTCTGCATACTGCTTTTATCGAACTGCGCATAGTGGACTTCCTTTCTCCGTGTTGATTTTTCCTGTTTCAAAAGTTCTTATCTCTATGAGAACCGGTTTGGACACAATGCGGATTTCGCTTACTCCAGTTCAAACGCGCCGGTATAAAGCTGATAGTAGGTGCCTCTGTCCTCGATCAGCTTTT
>CAZGOQ010000027.1:0-11957 GCA_964527315.1 uncultured Oscillospiraceae bacterium
GCTGGGATTCTAGCCATTGAACTACACCCGCATAGGGCTGAAATGTCAGCCTTTAAATATTAGCATAGCAGAGATTTTTTGTCAAGATTTTTTTATCGTCCTCCATCCGATTTTTTGACCTCGACATTCTCTGACTGAATTCGACGGCGTTCGACAAAACCTCCATCTGACCGGGGCTTGTTTTTTTCCCGGCGTTACAGTATAATAAACATAATGTGAGCGACAAAAGGAGGGCGAACTTGATGGATCCTATTGGGTTTTTGCACGATAAAACGGATGTGAAAATACTGATCCTGTTTATCCTCAACCGAATGGAAATCCCCCTATCCCAGGAGGATCTCTATGCCGTTGCCTTTCAGGATGACAGCCTGAATTATTTTGTATTTGTAGAAAGCCTTGAGGAACTTCTGAACTCTGGACATATAGAAATCAATCAGTCCCGCTACACCATTACGGAAAAAGGCCGCGTGCAGGGAGGATATGTGGAGGATTCCCTGGCAATCCCCATTGTCAAAAAGGTGACGAGCGCCATCGAAGCGAAAAAAGACCAAATTCAGAGAGACAGTTTTTTGACCACTTCCGTCACACAGGACGAAAACGGTCATTGGATCTCCTCTCTAGATTACAGGGATGGAGAAATGCCCATGATGCGCATTTCTCTGATGGCGCCGAGCAAAGAGGTCGGCGTAGCCATGGCAGAAAACATGAAGCAGCACATTGATCTGCTCTATAAAACCAGCATGGAATGTGCCACAGATGCTTCCAAAAAAGCGAGGTGAACCAAAATGAGGAAATTTCCGGCTGCGCCCCAAAGGGTCAGGATGGAGATGGCTCGCTGCGGTTACACTCTGGAACGCTTATCCGCGGAAACGCAGATCTCGCGGGCGGTATTGCGGGGCATTCTGAATGGGAAGACCATTTCCACCAGATGTGTCTGTTCGTTGGCCCGGGCATTTGATTACGATGCGGCCAGCTTTATGGATGTTCTGTCTCAGGAAAGCTTATATGGAAACATAGAAATGGGCTGTAAAAAAGTCCTTTTGCCCGAATAGAGATTCGATAAAAAGTTATGTGGAATCGGATTATGCCCGATTCCACATAACTTTTTTGTAAATTCAATTTGACACACCGGGATTTTTCACAGTCCCCTTGTTTTATCGTTCTGCAAGGATTTTGTTCAATTCATTCATAAAGCTGTTGATATCCTTAAACTGCCGGTAAACCGAAGCAAAGCGCACATAGCTGACTTCATCCAAAGGTTTGAGCCGATCCATAACCAACTGACCGATATACTCACTTTTGACCTCACGCTCCAGAGAATTCTGGACGATTTGCTCGATTTCTGCGGCAGCTGCTTCCAATTCTCCAATCGGAACCGGACGTTTTTCACAGGCTCGCACCATACCGGTCAGGACCTTATTCCGGTCAAAGGTTTGTCTGCGGCCATCCTTTTTCACAACCACAATAGGGAGACTTTCCACCGTTTCATAAGTGGTAAAGCGTTTGGCGCAGTTGAGACACTCTCTTCTTCTCCGAATGGATACACCGTCCTCAGAATGTCGGGAATCAACAACCTTGCTCTCTTCGTAACCGCAAAATGGACACTTCATGAAACCCCCGCCTCTCACAGTTCTTTTTGTCATTTTATCAGAGATTTCAGAAATTGTCCAGATATTTTGAAAAACTTCCAAATAAAATTACATTTTCCGCCGTCCTGCGGCAGAAGCACCCGGCGTCTATGAAAATTTCAATCTTGCCCGGATCCTTTTTTTCTTGTTTTATCAAAGGGATGATGCATGATCTCGTCCTCCCTTTCCCGATAACCATGCCACATCTCTCCCAGAGAATCAATGGGAAGCCCCTCCTCTTTCATGACATGCCAGCCCCAGTCGTATACCGCATCCAGCAGCGGAATAATAGACTTTCCCCGCTGTGTCAGCCGGTATTCTGTTTTAGGCGGCGTATCCGGAATTACGGATCTGGAAACCAGTCCATCCTGCTCCAGCGCCTTGAGATTCTGTGTCAGCACCTTTTGCGTGATAGGCAGCTGTTTGGAAAAACGGGAAAAGTTCGTCACCTCATCGGTATCTATCGCGTGCAAAATAAAGGGTTTCCACCGTCCAAACACGACCCGCATGACATAGCTATAGGGATCTTTTTCAATGTCAAACACCATATCTCCGGCATCCATCACGCTCACCTCTCAACCGTTGTACTTTGACCGGAAAAACAAAGAAGCCCCTCGAATGATACAAAATTATACCACGTTTTTTCCCCACTGTCAAAAAGGAGCGACTGTCGCAAAAGCAAAAGCCGAAAGCAAAAAAGATGCAAATTACAAGTGCGGATCGAGTACCTGTACGATAAAATTTTTCTCCTATGATCCCCGGTCATGGTAGAAGTCGGAGCTTTTTACCGGAACTCTTGCAAGGGCGCGTTGCAAAATCGCATGTTGCAACGCGCCCTACCTTCTATAGAAGAAAGATCAATGCCAGCGCCAGCACTGCGCCAACTGCGGCAATCGCCGGACCAATCACGTTCCAACGAATCCGTTTTCGTTTTTCCACATTCTGACGGATATACCCATCCGCAGCTTTGCAGGCTTCCTTTAACAGTTGCTGCTTATCTGTATCCGGCAAAAAATTATCCCGAACCATAAAAATCGCCTGATCGAAATATCTGGTGTCCGGACACCGCACCACAACGACCTGTTTTGTAATTCCTTTTACCATAAAAGCACCTCCCTTACCAGTTTTACCCGGTATGGGGAAGATTAAACGCGAAGCAGCAGTTTTGTGTCCAGAAAAATATCCGCTTTTTTTATTTTATCCCAGGAAAACTCAGGGACCAACTCCTGGAGGGACACCGTTTCCCATTTGGGCAGCAAACCGCAAAGCCAACCCAGCAAACCGATCAACTGCTCCGGCCGGAATTTATTTCGCAGATATCCCAAATCCAGATCTTTCTCCCGCTTGCTGAGCCGCCTACCGTCCGGCGTCAGCAGCATCGGCACATGATAAAATTTCGGCGGAATCAGCTTCAGCCTTTCATAGAGATAAAGCTGCACCGGTGTAGAAGTCAGCAGATCCCGTCCGCGCACCACCTCTGAAACCTGCTCTGTCCCATCATCCACCACCACTGCCAGCTGATAGGCCGCAACCCCATCGGCGCGCCGGAGGATGATGTCCCCGAACTCTCCTTGCAGCTGCATGGAAACCGGGCCTTGCAGGCCATCCACAAAGGTAATCTCCCGTTCTGGCAGCATCAGCCGCCATGCCGGCGTTTTTTTCATTGCAGTGCGCTGACTTTCGGTCAAATTCCGGCAGATTCCTCCATAGATCACTCGACCGTCTGACGCATGAGGCGCGGAAGCTGCGTGCAACTGGTTCCGGGAGCAATAACAGGGATAGACGGAATCGCGGAGCGCTTCGATTGCGCGGTCATAGACTTCCGATCTCCGGCTTTGCGGTTCTGCCTCCGCATCCCATTTCAGCCCCAGCCACAGAAAATCTGCCATAATCTGCTCCGCGTATTCCTCCTTACTCCGAGCCGGGTCCAAATCCTCAATCCGCAGCAGAATCTCCCCGCCCTGACATTTGGCAGACAACCAGGCCAGCATAGCGGAAAAAACATTGCCCAGGTGCATCCTGCCGCTTGGGCTGGGCGCAAACCTGCCCCGTACCATCCATCTCCCCCCTTCTTTCTTCCGAAAGAATCAATCGTCTATCATCAGCGATTTGACTACACGGACCATTGTCTCCATTTCCGACATCGTGGTGTATTCCCGGACGCTGTGGATTTCATGCATTCCTGTAGCCAGCACCAGACAGGAAATCCCGTGGGCCGAGAACACGCTGGCATCGCTGCCGCCGCAGGCCTTTTCAAATTTTGGCATCAGGCCGGCTTCTTTTGCAGCACGCTCGAAACGGCGGCACAGTGGCGACTGCTCCGGCACCTCCCAGGCTTCATATATGATCTCCGACGCACTCTCGCAGGCGCCGCCATATTGTTTTGCCGCTGCCTGGAAGCAGGCGAGCATATGATCCCGCTGCTGTTTTGCTTTTTGGTGGCACAGGGAGCGGGTCTCTCCCTCCACAAAGCACGTCTCCGGGACAACATTTCCGCTGTTTCCGCCCTGAATGATTCCAATATTGGCGGTAGTATCTTCATCAATCCTGCCCAGACGCATACCGGAAATGGCCGCAGCGGCCATGGCGATTGCATTAATGCCATGTTCCGGCTGCAATGCCGCATGAGCAGCCTTTCCGGTCAGGTATATCCGAATACGAATCCCGGTCGGCGCCGCCAGCACCGCCCGTCCGATCTCCCCGTCTGTATCCAGCACATAGGCCGCTTTCGCACGAAGGCGGCTATAGTCGAGCCGCTTTGCCCCTTCCACAAAAAATTCCTCGCTGGCGGTAAAGACCGTTTCAATGGGACGGTGAGTGCGTTTTTCCGCCTGGATTTGGCGCACCGCTTCTAAAAGTTCCACGATCCCCGTCACATCGTCTCCCCCCAAAATGGTGGTTCCATCGGTGTGGATCCTGCCGTCTTTCTCTATCGTAATTTTTTTCTGCCGGCAGGGCGCGACCGTATCCATATGGGCCGCAAACAGGATCGGCTCTCCCTTGCCGGGCAGGAATCCATAGAGGTTACCGCTTCCGGTCTCCGGAAACGCATCATCCAAATACGTCACAAAGCCCAGCCGCTCCAGCTTCTTCTTTAAATTCTCCCGGATTTCCCCCTCATGTCCGGAAGGGACGCTGTAGGAAACCAGTTCCAAAAAATCTTCTAAAATTCGCTCCATAGGATGACCTCCTGAATAAAAAAGCGCCGTCGCGAACGATACGAAGTCCGCGACGGCGTGGAGCGGGTGACGAGGCTCGAACTCGCTACCTCCACCTTGGCAAGGTGGCGCTCTACCAGATGAGCTACACCCGCATCTTACGGAGGTTATTATACCGCAAATTTTACACAAGTCAAGTAAAATTTCCGATTTCCCACAAGATTTTATATCCTGAAGCCGTTTACAGTTCTTTATCGCAAAAGGCGCAGCAGATTTTTCCGCAAACCTCTTTGGTGAGATTCGGCAGATACAGTTCCGTTTGGGTGATGCAGTTTGGATTATGGCACAGGGGCGCTTCTCCGATTTCCTGTGCCCGGGGCTTTTCCCGCCCCTGCTCCGTCAGCTTCATCAGGAGTGCCATGCGGGCAAACATACCATACCGGGCCTGATCAAAATAAACCGCTCTCGGATCATCGTCCACATCCTGGGCAATTTCGTCCACTCTCGGCAGCGGATGCAGAATGAGGAGATCTTTTTTTGCCGCACGCAGCTTGGATCGTGTCAGAATATAGACGCCCTTGAGCCGATCATACTCCAGCGGATCTGTAAACCGCTCCCGCTGAATACGGGTCATGTACAGGACATCCAGCTGTGGAATGGTTGCTTCCAGATTGGTGACCTCCACAAACTTTAACCTTTTTTCTTTCATGAAGTCGATCATATAGGCTGGAATCGCAAGATCCCGGGGCGCAATCAGGAAAAATCGAATGTTCGGAAATTTCGCCATCGCCTTGACCAGAGAATGGACGGTACGGCCGTATTTCAAGTCTCCGCACAGGCCGATATTGAGATCCCCGATCCCGCCTCGAAGGGCCGCAATGGTGGTCAGATCCGCAAGGGTCTGGGTGGGGTGCATATGCCCGCCGTCTCCGGCGTTGATGACCGGGATCTCGGAATAGAGGGACGCGGCCTTGGCGGCCCCCTCCTTTGGACTGCGCATGACGATGATATCCCCATAGCTGCCCACCATTTTGACCGTGTCTTTCAGGGTTTCCCCTTTGGATGTGGAGGAGGAAGCCGGATCCGCGAAGCCAAAGACACTGCCCCCCAGCCGCATCATCGCAGCCTGAAAGGAAAAATTCGTTCTGGTGGAAGGCTCAAAAAAAAGGCTGGCCATCACATCTCCATGCAGCGCATCCCGAAAATCCTTGGGGTGGGAGATGATTTGGCTGGCCAGCGCATAGATCTCATTCCAGTCATTCAGCGATAGGTCTTCTATGTCGATTAAATTCCTGAACATCAAGTTGCGTCCCTCCATTCCAGCATTTTCTGAAATCAATTTATTGTAGCATATGTGCCTAAAAAGCGCAACCTCAAATTTCTGCCGTTGCCTGGCACAAAAATTCATGGTATACTTTTTTCGGTGATTCTATGAACAATATTCCTGTATTTCTCTCTCAGGGCGGCACCGCCACGCTGGTTTTGAGCGAGATCCCCTTTTCAAAAAAGGCGTACATCTATCTGCGCACAGTCCGTCAGCTGGCCCTGCTGATTGAGGAAAGCGCTGCCTTTTGCCGCCAATGCGGCGCGGAAACCTGTTTTCTGACCGGCAGTGAGGAGACCCCCCATCTGCCGCTGAGACACGCCTTTGATGTCCTGTTGCTCTCTGTTGAAAAGCGCTGGCTTCCGGAACAGCCGCTGGTTCCGCTGACGCAGGTCACCGCCGGAAATGATCAGGTTTATCTTTCCGTATATAACCAGTGCTTTCGAAATATCTCCGGCGCGATCACCTATGATCAGCGGCATCTCCAACGGATTGTCCGAGAGCAGCAGCAGGCATTTCTGGCGCTCTGCCCTGATGGGACTCCCTGGGGCATGGGCGAATTGCATGAAAATGAATTGGCCGCCGTGGCCGTTCTGCCGGAATTCCGCGGCCGGGGCGCCGCGCTGACTTACAGCCTGCTTCAGCATTGCCCAGGGCCAAAGATAACCCTGAGCGTGGCCTCCGACAACCGCGCCGCGCTGGCGCTCTATGAAAAGCTCGGCTTCCATGTCAGCGGCCTTCAGGCCCGCTGGTATCTGAAATAATCGGCTTTCCTTCTCTTACAGCCGCCCCGTCAGCCGTATAAACCGCATAATCAAAACCGTTCCTTCGATCCGGCTCAGTGCGCTCCGGGGTCTCAGAGTTCCGTCCTGATAGCCGCTGATCATCCCCATCGCCTGAGCAATCTCCAATTCCCTCCGGGCAAAGCTGATCTGATCAACGTCCGTATAGTTCAATGCTCCGCCGCTTTGCCGTCTGTCCTGCTCCGGCAGGGAACGCACCAGCATCGCAATAAATTCCTCCCGCGTGATCGCCGCGTTCGGCGCAAATTCTGTTTCTGTCCTCCCCTGGATCAGGCCGCTATACACGGCCCAGTTGACGGCATTCCCATACCAGGCATCTGCCGGTACATCTGCAAAACCGGCGCTCCTATGCTCCATGGTCTGATCCTCAACGGCTCTTTTCAGCATAACCGCCGCCATGGCTCTGGTAAAGGGCGTATCTCCCTCAAAGCAGATCTTCGTCGTTCCCGTTACAATGCCCAGTTCCGCCGCCTCCATCACATCCTCCTGATACCAGGCGTCCGGCGAAATATCGCAGAAGCGATCCCCTTCAAACAGCGCATATACCGTGACGTTTGCATCCGCGACCCGACAAAAAACGCTTTCCCGGCTCAACATTGCACCGTTCGAATCATACCAGCCTACAAAGTCATGGCCCTCAACGGATAGCGCCTTTAACACCGCCTCTGTGCCATAGGGATAGGTTCCTGCGCCAGTAACGCTGCCGGAACGGGACGCCTTTACACGGATGGTGCAGACTTTCTGAAACAGCGCTGTCAATCTGGTATGCTCTGTAACGGAAAAGCGGTAAGTCTGCGCTTTGGAAACCAGATTGCCGCAGCTGTCATACCAGCCCGCAAAGGAGTATCCCTCCATCGGCAACGCAGTCAGGGATGCCTCTGTTCCGGTCACATAGTCCTTTGCACCGGAAACAGTTCCGCCGCCCTCTGTTTGAATCTCAATACGAACCATTCTGGACGGTTCCCCGCTGTCTGAGGATCGGTATTGCGGCCGCAGAATCCGCGCAATGTATTGGTCATTGGCGCTTTTGGTAACTTCTGAGACTGTTCGTTTGAGCAGCGTTTTTTCCGTTCCCTGATTTCCTCCAATGTACGTGATTTCATCTGTTTCCGAATCGTACCATACCACAATCGCCACATGGTCCAGCACATAGCCATCCCAATCAAAGAAGATAATGTCGCCCGGCAGCGCATCCCGCACAGCAACCGGAACCGCGCCGCAGGACTGCGTCATATATGTATAAAGGTATGGTACATAAGCCCTTCCGGAAAATTCCCATGGAACGATACTGGAGGGAACGCCGGCCGCGTGGGCAATGTCCGTCACAAAGTTGGCGCACCACTCCTCCGTATATCCCAGATCCGCGCCGTTTAATCCTATCTGCTGTCGAACGATCTGAACCATTCTCTGATTTTCCGCCGTCCGCAGCGGTTCCCCAGTGGAAATAAAATTCTGATATTTGGTCTGCGCCAGCTTTGGCGATGCGGTCATACTGCCGTTTCCGGTCCCCAAAAGCAAGGCATTTTCCTCGTCGGCAGCATACCCAACCGTAAATAACACATTGCAGTTCAGTGTCAGCACAAGCAGCAGGCATACAACTTTCTGTAGCACTTCCAATTCCTCTTTTCCGTTTTATGGGTTCAGATTATACCACAGAAAAATGGCAAAAGCAATGAAATTCCAGATATTTTGTCGATTCCCGTCTGACGCTTCACACAATTGTTCACAATTTTTCAGAAAATTTAAAAAACAGCTATTCCATTTTGATTGGTATATGATACAATAGCTTCACTCAGCAAACGTGTCGGCGAGAGTTTGGTGAAGCATGTGTCTGTGATACAATAACTTCAAATCGTTAATTATAACATCTTTGCGCTCCAATGTAAGCGCATAAATTGACGATCGCGCCGTCAACTTCATCATATGACCAATATACCGAAATTGAGGTGACACAAATGGAGCAAACTATCTCTCTGAAGCAGCTGCTGCTGCGAATTGCCCTCCGGCTGATCCTGATTGTAGCCGTCCTGCTGTTCCTGATTCTGCTGCTACCGCCGTTGCTGAAGCTGTTTCTGCCCTTTGTGCTGTCCTACGTCGCAGCTTCTGTGCTGGCGCCGCTGGTGCGAAAGATGGCAAAAAAGGCGGGTAAAGTTTGGAATTTCTGGTCTATGTTCTTTGTCGTGCTGCTCCTGCTGGCCGCCACCGGAATTCTGGTCTATGCGGGATACTATTTATTCTCCCAGATCGCGGATCTGATCGGCAGCTGGAGCACCATCCAGACTGATGTGACCGACACCATCAACAATCTTTCCAGTCTTCTTGACCGCAAAGTCCATTTACCATCTCCGGAGTTGGAGGAATATCTGATAGATATTCTGCAAAGTATTCTGGATTGGGTCCGGAATCAGGTCTCCTCCTGGGCGCCCAATGTCGTTACCGGCGTTGGCAGTTTCACCACCGGGCTTGCCAGCTTTGTCGTCTCTCTGCTGTTCTCTATTGTCGGCGCTTATTTCATGACGGCGGACTATCCATCTTTGAAGAACAAACTGATCAAGTGGGTGCCGGATATCATCCATCCTCATATGCGCCACTTGAAGAATGCAATGGGTTCGGCCATGTTCGGCTATCTGCGGGCACAGCTGATCCTCTCCGGCGCGGTGGCATTGATCATCTTTCTGGCGCTGTTGATATATGGTCAGTCCTATTCTATTCTGATTGCATTGGCCTGCGGCATCATTGATCTTGTTCCGTTTTTCGGGAGCGGCGTCGTTCTGGTCCCCTGGGCGATCATCATGCTGATTTTTGGAAATTATAAAAAAGCGCTGTTCCTTCTGATTTTAGCTCTGATGCTGTTTTTGTTCCGGAAACTGGCGGAACCAAAGATAGTTGGCAACCAGACCGGTCTTAGTCCGCTGCTCAGCCTGATCAGTATTTATGTGGGCATGAAGCTGGGCGGCGTGCTGGGCATGGTCCTCTGCCCTGTGGCATGCATGATTCTCATTGGCCTTTATGGCATGGGCTTTTTCGACCCAACCATTCAGGATTTCAAGATGATCCTCCGCCGCCTGCTCTCTGCGGCGAAGATCGACATACCGGAGGAAGAATCCTCCGAATCCCGGTCAGATTCCGAGTAGCCCCACATAGCCAAAAAGGCACAGCAATCCGCTGTGCCTTTTACTAGGTCAAATTTTACATCTTTTACAATTCCATTTATTCATTTCCTGTGGTATACTAACGATAAAGCTTTCTAAAATGCTCTTGGAGGGATCGTCATGGAAGATTATGACAGCAGCAGCAATTATAAGCAGGCCAGGGCCATGGGCCGCCGCTTTGTTTCAGAACATAGCAATTCCAGTACCAGAGGCTATCTGTATATTCTGGACGATTTACTGGGCAGCGTAGAGATCACCGGAGAGGTCAATTTAGGCACCACTGAAATTCCGATCAATAAGATCCTTGGTACACGCACTGCTGCCCGGAGCAATGCCTTCGCAGGAAACTTTATGCCTTTGCTGCCAGAAAATACGGAATTCGGCGCAAAATGGACAAAACTCTATGAATCCCATATCCGAGAAGGCATTCGGGAACCCATCAAGGTCTATGAATATATCAACCGCTACTTTGTACAGGAGGGCAACAAACGGGTCAGCGTCCTGAAATATCTGGGTGCCGTCGGCATTGAGGCCAAAGTCACCCGTTTGATCCCCAAGCGGGATGAGCGGAATAAGATGATCTCCATTTATTATGAATTTTTGGACTTTGACCGGATGGCCACCTTTGATAATCTGTGGTTTTCTCATCATGGCAGCTTTACCCAGCTGATAAACCTGATCGAAGCATGGAAAGAGGAACACCCGGAGACGGAAACCCCAACGGCGGAACTGCTGAACACCAGCTTTAAATCCTTTCGGGTCTGCTATAAGGAAGCGGGCTTCGGCAGCCTTCCCATTACCTCCGGGGACGCGTTCCTGGAATATTTGAATGTCTATGGTTTTTCCCCTGAGCGGAGCCTTTCTGAATTACGGGAGCAGGTCAAAAGCTGCGAAGCACAGTTTAAGCTGGTTTCTGTCAAGGATCCGGATACCGTCAATACAGTAGAGCGCAAATTTGAACCTGTCCGAAACTCCCTCTCCTTCTTCTCCAAAAAGCCAAGAAAACTCAAAGTCGCATTTGCCTTTGAATCCACCCCGGAGCACTGCCTTTGGACCTATGATCACGATGTAGCCCGGCGGCGGCTGGAGCGCACCATGGGAGATAAAATATCGGTGTTGACCCGCTATCATGTCCCCGGCGGTGAAAGTTCCTATGATGCTCTCTCCGAGTTGATGCGTGAGGAACCGGACATCCTATTCGCAACCAGCCCCAATATGTCCACCGGCGCCCTGCGGCTCTCCATCGAAAACCCGGACACCGCGATTTTAAACTGCGATTTCGCCCAGCCGAAAAAGAACATTATGACCTACTATGCAAAGTTCTATGAAGCGGCGTTTTTAATGGGCGTCATGGCCGGTTCCATGACCCGAACCGGTCTGGTGGGCTACACCACTACCATGGCCACCCATCCAGGCGCAACCTTCAACCTCAACGCTTTTGCCCTGGGCGCCCGACTGGTCAATCCCGCAGTGCAGGTAATCAATGTCAACCTTTACCGGGTAGATCCTTCGGATTATTATCATATGACTGCCCGCAGAGCGCTGACCGACAAAGGTGTGGACATCGCTATGTGCATTCACCAGCCTCATACGCCTCTGGTTCGAAAGGGCTTTCCCGGCGTCTATGCGCAACTCTATCTCTTAAAGCAGGGCAGCGGGCATCCCAGTGAATGCATCGGCGCGGCGGCGGTAGACTGGTCGGTATTCTATAACGAGCTGATCGGCGACAGTTTTACTTCCAAAAATTCCATTCTGGACATCTCTCGCAGCGGCGAGGACAGTTCCGTCCACTTTGGCTGGGGCTTGAATACCGGCATTCTGGATGTTCTGGGCGTGGATTCCTTCATGGGCCACAACGCCATCCGTCTTTTGAATATTTTCAAGGATCTGAT